>CAILVY010000362.1 GCA_903837785.1 Candidatus Hydrogenedentota bacterium | reverse complement strand
CGCGCCTGCGCTCGATCAGCTTGTAGCGGAAGCGCGGACCGGGCTTTCGCGGCGCCATGCGCTGCTTGATGACTTATCCGCGATTGTGACCCGCTTCCGCGGCTCCGTGCTGTATTCGCAACTTGCGGCGCAGCAGAAACTTCAGCGCGAGGCGCCGTTTGTGCTCAATCTGGGCGAGACGCTGATCAGCGGCACGATCGACGCGATCCTGGACGACGCGTCCATCCTGGACTACAAAACAGGCGCGCTGACCGAAGAACGTCATGCGCGCTATGAGTGGCAGTTGCTCCTGTACGCTGCGGCGGTGCGCGCCCTTCAGGGCGTAACGCCGCCGCGCGGCTTGCTCTATTACGTTGATGAGGACGCGCTTCACGAGGTCGAGATCACGAACGAACAGATTGACGCCGCGGTGCGCGAAGCGAAGCTCCAAACACAAGCCATGCGCGCGGGACAGTGACATGAATCCGCCGATGAACAGCAGCTGCGATCGGGGTGCAAATCGCCCGTGGCGCTGGGCCGCGGCGCTGGCCGCGATCTTCGCGCTGGTTCACGCCCTCTACTACGTCCTGGGCGTTCGTTTCGACCGCAGCACGTTGATCGAGGTGATGCACTATCTCGATCCGGAATTGCTGCGAACCCGGCTGGCGGAAAGCCTCTGGCACTTGCACATTCAACCGCCGCTGCTGAACCTCCTCACCGGGCTGATCCTGAAACTCACGCCGTCCAGCGCCTGGTTGTTCCAGGCCGTCTTTCTGCTCTTCGGTTTTTCGCTGTACGCCTCGCTCTTTGTGCTGCAGGTGCGGCTCCGCGTTCATAGGATGCTCGCCCTGGCATTGAGCACTGTGTTCATGGCGAGTCCGCCGTTCATCCTGTGGGAACACTATCTTCTCTATATGATGCCGTGCGCAGCCTTGCTTGCGCTGGCGGCGGTGTTGCTCTTCGAAATTGCCGCGCACGGGCGCGCGTGGGCTGTGGCGGCGTTCTTCACGGCGATCTTCCTGCTGTGCGCGACGTGGAGCATGTTCCATCTCTCGTATCTCGTGCTTGTCTGGCTGGCCTTGGCGGTGGCGATGCGGGAGAAGCGCCGGCGCGTTATGCTGATTGGGCTGATTCCCGTGCTCCTGCTGACCGCGGTGTACGCCAAGAACTGGGCGCTGTTCGGCGAGTTCAATGTCTGCTCCTTCTCCGGGAAGAACCTCTGGATCATGACCGTTGGGAACCTGAACCGGGACGACCGGGCCCGTTTAGTGAAGGAAGGGAAGTTGTCGCCGCTGTCGTTGATTAATCGTTGGGCGCATCTCGGCGCGTATCCGCCGGAGTACGCGGCCGTGCCCGAACGATTTCGGGAAATCCCTGCGCTTGCCCGGCCGTACAAGTCGACGGGGGCGGTGAACTACAACCACTATGGCAATATCGCGATCTGCCGGGTCTACGCCAAAGACGCGCGTTATGGCCTTTTTCATCGCCCCCAGGCATTCCTGACGTCGGTCGTCTTTGCCACATTTCGCTATTTTGTCCCAAGCAGCGATTTGCCGGTCTCGCCGGGAAACCAGCAGCAGATCCGGGGAATCATTGCGTTTTATGACGCGCTGCACGGCAAGGTTCCGTTCTCGTTGGGGCCGCTGGAGAGCTTCTGGGAACGTGTCGGGCACCGCCCGTTCCTGTTTTTCCTTCTGGGCCTGCCCGTGCTGTTTCTCTTCGGCCTCCAGGCGGCGGTACGGCGTCCACAGGGGATGGATGCGCTGGATTTTCCACGGCGTGCCGTGCTGGCCTTCTTCTGTTTCCATATCGCGATGGTTGCCGCGCTGGGATGCTCGCTGGACTTTCTGGACGCCGCACGTTACCGCTTTGTCACGGACGCGTTCTACATCGCCCTGCTGGGCCTGTTGCTGAGCCGTCTCGCGGCCGGAATTCGCGCATTCCTCGCCCATGATGTATGATCGAGTTATGAAATGCCGGGTTCTCATAGGCTGCGCGGTCCTGATCCTGATTTCGGCGGCGGCGCAGTCCGGCGTGTTGGCGCAGAAGAACATTCGCGTCGAATATCATGCCGACGATCTTGAAGTGGCGCAGCAGAGCATGGAGGTGCTGAACCAGGCGGTGAACGAGTTCTCCAAGCGGCTGCCCATGGGGGAAGCGCCGATCCGGGTGATCATTGCCCACAGCTACGACGAGTTCCTGGGTTATGCCAGCCGCTTCTCTCAGCTTTCCGTCACGGGCATCGCGAAACCCCGCGAGGGCTTCATTGTCGTGAAGGGGCCTCGGCTTCAGCCGATCACCGGCGACTATCCGGGCACATTGCGCCACGAGCTGGTTCACATTCTGCTCTATCGCAACGCCAATCCGGACGCGATACCGCCGTGGCTCAACGAAGGGATCGCCATGAGCCTGGCGAATGAACACCACTGGGACAGCCTTTTCACGATGGCGCGGCTCTTCATGACGGGCCGCCTGATCGATTACCGCAAGCTCGAGTTTGCGTTTCTGGCGCCGGGCGACGAGATGGAGTTTGGCGAGGCCTACGCGCAGGGGCTCTCGATGACACGTTTCCTGCGGCGCTGGGTTGGCGAAGAGAACTTCTGGAAGATCGTGTTCGGCACGAAGGAGATGTCCTTTGCCGATGCCCTGCAGCGATTCGCGGGCAAGTCGTTGACCGAGTTCTGGGACGCTTACGTTCACTCACTGTGGTTCATCGCGCTGCTCGCGTCGCTCGCGTCGGGCTCCTTCTTCGCGCCGGTCGCCGTGCTCCTGGTGATCGCGTATATCCGCAAGCATTTTGCATCGCGGCGCATCATCGCGCGGATGGCGGCGGAAGAAGCGGAAGAGTCGGCCCTTGGCATTCACCCGTTTTCCTGGGAAGAGGTGGTGGAGGATCCGGATGCCTGGAAGGGGGGGACACACGACGAGGAGCACGATTCATGGCGGCACGGATAGCAATCATCGGCGCAAGCGGAATCGGGAAGCATCACGCGAACTGGTGGACTCTGGAAGGAGCCGAAGTTTGCGCGTTTGTCGGGACGTCCAACGAATCCGTGGCGCGCACGCAAGCCATTCTTCAGGAAACCGTCGGTTTTCGCGGGCGAGGCTACACGGACCTGCGACGACTACTGCTGAAGGAGCAGCCGGATTTCGTGGACATCTGTTCTCCGCATCCCTGCCACGCGGAACAGGTGCGGCTGAGCCTGGAGGCGGGATGCCACGTGCTCTGCGAGAAGCCCTTTGTATACGATGCGTCCGCCACCGTGGCCGCCTTGCAGGCGCAGGCCCTGGAACTCGTGAATCTGGCGGAGCGGCAGCAGCGGCAGTTGGGCGTGTGTGCACAGTATGCCGCGGCTGCCCGGGTGTTTCGCCGGCTGTGGGACGAGCGCGGCGGCGGCGTGATTACGCGGTACTGCGGGCGCCTCGAAGCGCCGGCAAAAGGCCGGCCGGCCGATCCAATCCGGATCTGGACGGATCTTTCGCCGCATGTGCTGAGCGTCATTCTTGCGTGGTATCCCGACGCGGAACCCTGGTGGGATTCGCTGGAACACCGTTTTGACGGACATGCCGCCACGGCGTCCATGACGATCCATATTCCGGGACAGCCGGACATCGCCTGTGAATTCCAGACGCGGAATCGAAACGAGGCACCCACGAATATCCGCGAATTCACGTTCAACGACTCACTCTTCACGGTGGAAGCGGGCCGCGACAGCGAGGGCGTTTTCTGCGCACGGATTGTCACAGCGCGGAGCACGGTTCTGGTGGATGATTTCATGCGCCTGCTGATCCGTGACAGTCTCAAGGGTGTTCCGACAGTGCGCGGCGAGAGCCTTCTGAAGAATCTGGAGTGGATGTTCCGGATTCTCGAGGGGCGGCGCGGCTGAGCCCGGATAGTGCGGGCCTGGGCGTCACCCGAGAGGCTGGGATTGCCTTCTTCCTTCTGCTCAGGCACAATAGACACGTTGAAGGGCGCGGCAAATGGACTATTCCAATTTACAGGTGATTCCAGGACGTCCCTATCCAATGGGCACGGCAGTCTATGAAGAGGGCGTGCGGTTCACGATCTTTTCACGCAACGCGACGCGGGTCTGGCTGGGGCTGTTCAACCGTATCGAAGACCGGGAACCGGCCTGGGAATATGAATTCGACCCGGAGAACCATCGCGTGGGCGATGTGTGGTCGATTTACGTCAAGGGACTCCGGCCCGGGGTCTACTACAAGTACCGGATGGACGGTCCTTTTGATCCCAAGCACGGCCATCGCTTCAATCCGGACGGATATCTCCTGGATCCCTACGCGAAAGCGATGGTCGGCGACGTTCACGATGGTTCGATGAAATGCGTCACCGCGCACGATGCCATGGACTGGACCGACGACATGCACCCGCGCATCGCGGTGAAGAATACGATCATTTACGAGACGCACGTGCGCGGTTTCACGAAGCACGCGTCGTCAGGTGTTGTCCACGGCGGAACGTACCGGGGGCTCATCGAGAAAATCCCGCATCTCCTGGACCTGGGCGTGACGGCGGTTGAACTGCTGCCGATCCAGGAATTTGGCGAGAATCTCCTGGGCCGGTGCAGCCTGCTCACGGGCACGGAGCTGAATAACTACTGGGGCTACAGCAACATCGGCTTCTTCGCCCCGGCCGGCCGTTACGCGTGTTCGGCCATCAGCCTCGAGCACCTCGAAGAATTCCGGGACATGATTCATGCGCTGCACTTCGCAGGCATCGAAGTCATCCTGGATGTGGTGTTCAACCACACGTCGGAAGGCGACGAACGCGGGCCGACGCTCTGTTTTCGCGGCATCGACAATGCAATCTACTATCTGTTGAATGACGGGGCCTACCTCAATTATTCGGGGTGCGGCAACACAGTCAACTGCAATCATCCGCTTGTCCACGATTTCATTCTCGACTGCCTACGCTACTGGGTGGCGGTCATGCATATCGACGGGTTCCGGTTCGACCTTGCCTCGATTTTGGGGCGGGATCAGTACGGGCATGTGCTCCCGGACCCGCCGCTCGTGCGCCGAATCTCCGAGGATCCGGTGCTTCGTGATGTGAAGCTGATAGCCGAGGCGTGGGACGCCGGGGGCGCGTATCAGGTCGGATCCTTCGGCGGCGTGCGCTGGGCCGAATGGAACGGCCTGTATCGGGACGACGTTCGGCGCTACTGGCGGGGCGATGCGGGGATGCGCGGGGTGTTTGCCTCGCGGATCACGGGCAGCAGCGATCTATATCGGGTCACGAGCCGCACGCCAGAGAACAGCATCAATTTCATCACGTGCCACGACGGCTTTACGCTGTACGATCTCGTTTCCTACAACGAGAAGCACAACGAGGCCAACGGCGAGAACAACCGGGATGGCCAGGACGAGAATTTCAGCTGGAACTGCGGGGCCGAAGGCGAGACGGACGATCCGGCGATCAACGCGCTGCGGCTGCGCATGCGCAAGAACTACATCGCGACGCTGTTTCTCTCGCTCGGGGTTCCGATGCTGCTTGGGGGCGACGAATTCGGCCGTACGCAACGGGGCAACAACAACGCATATTGCCAGGATAACGAGATTTCCTGGCTGAATTGGAGCCTCGTCGAAAGAAACCGCGAGATACTTCGGTTCACGCGCGAGGTCATCGCCTTCCGCAAGGAGAATCGGGTCTTCTCGCGCTGCAAGTACTTCGAGGGGGTGGTAGAGGGCATCCCCGAGGAAGCCGCCGATCTGCTCTGGTTTTCACCCGACGGCTCGCCGGTGGAATGGCATGCGCAGGACTCGCATCTCGCCTGCCGCATCCATCCCAAGGAGAATGCGGACATCGGCCTCTACCTCATGTTCAACAGCACGGATAAAGAGGTTCCTTTTGCTGTTCCGCCGGGACACTGGCAGGTGCGCATCAACACAGCGAACGCCGCGCCGAACGACATCCTGCCGGCGGAAACCGCGCCGTTCGTGTCCGGTGACTTCTTTACGCTCGCGCCGAAGTCCATGGCCGTGTTCGCCACAGTGCGCCACCGGTAGGCGGGGCCGCAGCCGACTTTACCACGTGCGCAGGCGCAGCCACTCCGCCACAAAGCCCTGCTGCCTTGCGTAGGGAGCGGTCCTCACCCGCACATGGATCGTCGCGGCTTTGTACGCAGAGTAGATCGTCACGCGGCGGAGAAAGGCGGGTTCGCCGCCGTAAGCGGGGTCGTTTCCTGCGTTGCGAAAGCGCACGAAGACTTTGGCCTCCGAGCGGGCATACGCGCTCGCATCGACCATCCGAATCCAGCCGGCGTTCTTCTGGTTGTCGGCTTTGGAGGGGGTGATTTGGCCGGGGGACAGTGCTTCGTCCCAGGACTGGCCGTCACGGGAGAGGTCGATCCGATAGTTGTTGCCCAGCAGGAATTCGATGTGACATTGTTCCACGCCGGGCAAGTCGAAGCGGTAGACGAGGCTTCCTTCCGGCGTGACGCAGCGGCAATGGGTTCGAACGATGGCGTCGTTGACGGCGGATTGCAGGAAGGGGGTATCGTCCGGCGGCGCGAGCGTCAGGGTGCGGACGAGTTCATCGCGCGCCCCAACAAGAAAGGACAAATCGACGGAACGGGCGGTGGGTTTGTCGCACCACGTGTCCAGCCGCGGGAACCAGTGTTCGCCGTCGGGCGACGCCTCGACAAGATACGCTCCGCGCGCCATGCCCATGTCGAGGGCGGCGCCAGCCGCGCCAGTGACATCGATGCGCTGGGTGATGCAGGGCGGCGTGGCGTTTTGGCCCGAGAGATCGATTTCAACTGTCTTGACTTGTGGAACCGGCGGGAGTTCGCCTTCCTTGAGCTCCTTGTCGACCCGTGGCCCTGCGAGGAAGAAGGGGTTGTCCACGATCGGCGCGTAGGTCGCCTCGAAGGCGCCTGCCTCGGAGGAAGTCGGAAACGCGCCGGTGGGCAAGAGCCGCTTGGGCGAGCGCGGCAGGTCGTATCCCCGAAGCATGTAGCCGATCATGTCGGGCTGCGCATCGTCCTGTGACCACGGCCCCGCGCCCGCGTCGTTCCAGAGATCGGCCACGGGAATCTCGGGATGATGCCATCCGTTCGGGACCTGAAGCGTGATGAGTTGATCGACGCGGTCCTTCAACCCCCAGTGCCCCCACACGGCCATGGGCAGGGCGCCGGCGTAGACTTCGAAGCCACCCGGGGCTTTGAGGGCTTCGCCATGGCGATAGACGCCCTTTGCATCAATGGAGTAAACGGCCATGGCGCGTTCATAGGCGTCCCGATACGCGGGGATGCCGGTGGCCTCGTGCGCCAGCCACGTGGCCTTCATGTTGTTGAAGTGAGTCCATCCGTCCGGCCACGCTGTTCCGTCATAGCCTGCCTCGGGCGAGAGCAGGCGTTCCATCGTGAGCTTCACCCAGGCCGCGTACTCGTCCGCGATGGCGGCATCGTTCGTGAGTTTTCCGAGTTGCGTCATCCAGGCGGCGGCTTTCACCTCGAGGAAGAGGCGGGCGAAGCGGCGGTTCTTATGTTCCGGTTCGAGGAAGGCATCGACGGTGTTGAGCGCCTCGATCCGGACGGTTTGCGCCGAGGGGTCGCGGTACTTGGACAGGAGGAAGGCCGCGGCAGCCAGTCCCGAAGGAATGGCGTTTATCATTTGTTGCGACGGGAATCCATTGTGTAACAGGCGGCCCTGCGCAAGGAAGGATTCCGCGTTTCGGAACACGTAGTCGAAGTCGTCCGGATTGATCCAATGGAAGGGATAGAGCCAAACACGGCCTTTGACGGCGGCATTCTGTTTCGCATAGAGAATCCGAATTTGGCCGAATCCGTTTCCCGGCACGGCTTCGATGGCCGCCGGTTGTCCTTCCCAGAGGACCAGGAGGCACGAGCCATAGCCGGGGCAGGCCCAGGTCGCGTCCTTGCGCAGCACGAGGTAGCGGCATTCGGGCGTGTGCATGACTTGGGCGCCGTCCTTGTCCGAGCGCCACAGGGTCTTGCGGTCGCCAAACTCAATGATGCCGGGCGCGGCGGCATCCCAGAGCAGCGGAATGGACTTGCCCGGTTCGCCGATCTCTATGGCCAGTTCTTCCGCGTCGGCCGACTCATAGGCGCATTCGATGGGTTTGTCCTCATCGCTCAGCCAATAGCGGCCGGTGAAGCGCACTGCGCGATCGGGGGCCTGAAAGTCGCGGGTGAATATGAACGGCGACTCGTTCCAGTATTCCGGAGCGCGCGCAACCGCGGGCGTGGCGGCATCCGCTGGTACATCGTTTCTCGCGAAGTCCTTTTGCTCGAACCACGCGCCGCCGAATCGCGCACGAAATCCTATGCTGGCCAAGCCCTGGATCTCATCGCCCCAGGTGGACAGCAGCAGGCGCCCTTCGCCGCCGGGATGATCAAAGATGAGATAGGTTTTTCCGCCCGTTCGATGCCGGAAGAAGTGATAACCCTGCGTGCCGGGAATGTGGGCCGCGAGCAGGCCGAGTGCGATCCTGCGCACGGTTTCCAGGCGGGCAATCCCCGAGTATTCGTCTTCCCAGACAAGCGATTCGACCAGGCGTGCGGCATCGTCCGGGAACTGAAGATGCCAGGCGTCCCATCGGTTGCTGTCGAAACCCTGATGGGTGTAGCTGGTGATGTTGAGGCGCTTGTCGAGCAGGTTCTCGCAGTAGTTGGCCGCGAGATAGTCCAGCTCCACCGCGGAATACGGCCGGAACAGGTGCCTGCGTTCGTCCTGGGCGCCCAGCGGCGGCTGCTTGCCGAACCAGGCGGAGCTTCCCTCGCCGGGCGGCGGCGCCGGTGATTGTGTGAACTGCATACAGAGTATCAGTGCAAGGATGGGCATGATCACGTCCTCCCGATGACAATAGCGCTTTCGCTGCTCGCCGGTGTTCGGCCTGGCGGCACGCTTCCGGGGGCAGGACCGCCGCAAGAATGCGCAGCCATCACCACTTCAGAAGAACCTGCGGAACGAAACGTGTTGTCTTCTTCATGGGAGCGCCGGGCTGTTTGAGATTGTCTCGTTCGTACAGGGGGAAGCCGTTTCCTTCGTCGCGCGGGGTGATCTCGATGAGCGTATTGCCGCGGAATCGGCAGGTGTATTGGGCGGGCTCCTTCAAGGGTTCCCAGGCGTTGCCGGGATTCGTGGATTCCTTCCAGAATTCCGATTGCTTCCATTTGAGCGTGTACTTTTCCACAGTTTCGGCCACGGGAAAGGAGATGTGAATAGCGTCGCCGGGCGTCAATGTTTGCAGCAGCATTCGTTTTCCGAGCCAGACGGGCGTCACTGCCTGACCGTTCACTTGCACATCGACGGCCGCGCGATCCACCCATCCTGGCAACCGCACGGCGATCTTCCCGGCGGTCTTGTTTCGAATCAGCACTTTGCCCTCAAACGGGAGGCAGCTGTCCACATCGAGCCATGGCGAGGCGCGGTTCAGCAGGAGATTGACTTCTGAGAGTCCGTCTTCGCAAGTCACGATGGATTCCCAGGCCGCGTAGAGCGCCGGCGTGCAATTGCCCGTGCAGCAGATCGTGTACAGGAAGCAGAGTTCGGGGATGCGGGTGGGATGCGTTCCGTCCGAGAGGAAAACGCCGACATTACGCTCGATAACCTCGTCGCGTGTTTCGTTCGCCGGGTCAAAAGCGCCTTGGGTCGTGTCGTTCTTGCCGCGTCCGGACGGCATGGCGGTACAGGCTTGCCGGAGTTTCTCGGCGCCGGTTATCTGTAGTTCGGCGAGATGATTACGCACGTACTGATCGGCGTCGTCCCAGTAGTCGCCGACGCCCGCCCGGCTGAGCTTCAGGGCAAGCAGGGTCATGTCGCCCGTCGTGCAGCCTTCGCCGAAGAGTCCGATGCGGCCGATGCCGAAATTGCGCATGTACTCGTAGCTGTCGCGCACGAACTGCTTGAGCCGGGCATCGCGGGCAGCCTCGGCATAGTAGAGGAGTCCGAGGAGTCCTTGCGTATACGAATGATGATGTCCGGCGAAATGGCCGTGCTCGGCGCCCACAACGGCCTTGGGTTCCGCTTCGGGCACCCACAGTTCGGGATTCAGGAGGTGCTGCGCGAGCTTCGAGGCGAGATCCATGCAGGGCGCGTTTCCTGCCAGTAGCGACCAGCGGGTCAATGGCCGGATCGCACTGCCCTGAATGAAGACGGGCATCCAGGTGCCGTTGACGCCCAGGGCGGTTTCCCGCCGGTCGGGCATCTCATTATTAAAGAACATTCCGTCGCCGGCCGGGCGCGCGGCGCGGATATGGGCGAGCGCCATGTCGTCGATCCGGTTCTTCAGGGCCGGATTTGGATCAAGCTGATACAGGGCCATCAGCGCGAGCATGGCGCGAGAGACGGGCGTGGGCGCGACGGGATTGAGCGTCATCCAGGGCGAGGCGAGCATGCCCGCCAGCATTTTGGCATCCACTTCAAGGTTCTCTTCGCTGCCGGACATCACACGCGCCATGAGCAGGCTTTCGGCGATCTTCCCCCAGTTTGGCGGGCCGCCGGGCATGTCCGACATGTACGGCGGATTCGCATTGAAGTACGTGTGGCCGTAGGGCGCGAATTGGGCATCAGGATTCAGAAAGCTGCTGAGGCCATGCACGGCGAGGCGTGCGCGGTCGGCGAGGTCGAGCGTATCGGGCACGTCCGCTTCGTAACGTTCGCCTTGCGGCCGCAGTCTCTCCGGGTGAATTTCGGAATTCACGTCCTGGCCGCCGACGGACGCGGCGCACAAGGCCACAAACAGGCACAGAATCCCTGATCGCATGCTCATTCTCTCCGTTGCTCCGTGCGCGGTCGTATCACACGCGTACTGCGTCATTGTTCCGTTTTCGCTGGCAGCAGCAAAGGCAGGTCCAGCCAGGCCAAGCCAACGTCGCGCTTCATGTGGCTTGTGCTGTCGCCGCCGGGGGCGTCGTAGAAGACGGCCAGGCGATTGCCGGATTTGACGACGGAGGGCAGGCCGATGCACTTCCGGCTCCAGGCGCAATTCGCGCCGTCGAGCACGACGGCTTTGTTCTTCACGTCCCACGTGTTGAGGTCTTTCGTCCAGTAGACCCAGACGGCATCGGTGAATTCGCCGCCATCCAATCCAATGTGGTTCGTGAACAGGAACCACGTTTGATTGGCCGGTTCGAAGTAGAGGGACGTATTCTCGATTTGTTCGGCCGGGGGCACGATGGGCTGGGGATCGATTCGCCACGGGCCGTTCAAGTTGTTGCTTCGCGCGATGCTGATCGTGCGGTGCGTGCCTTTGCTGTCCTCGGACGCGGCACTGAAGAACATCCGGTATTCCCCGCCCTGCTGGATGATGTGTCCGGGGCTGGCGGTCACATCGTAGTACGTATTGGGGGTGCATCGGAACGGGATGACGTCGCGCTGTTTCGTCCACGGCCCGGCCGGCGAGTCAGCGCGTGCCTTCATCGTGAGATAAGGGAATGCGGGAATGAGGTCGGGGGCCGGAGACGTGTGCGGCGTGCCGAGGTAGAACATGTGCCACGTCTTGCCGTCGAAATGGGTCACACCGTAGGAGGCGGAGGCGGAGTCGTCCTGGCCCGGCTTGCCGAAATCGAGCACGGGACCTTTCTTCTCCCAATGCAGCAAGTCCTTGCTTGTGGCGAGGCAGGCCAGCCAGCCTTTGGGCCCGGCGCCGTCATAATGCATGTAGTAGGTGCCATCCGCTTCGAAGACCCAGATATCGCGAGCGCCGAGATAATCGCATTGTCCCGGCCCGTCGCCGTGCTTGAGCACGACGCCCTGATCGACCGCGTCGAGGCGGAGGGCGGCGGAAGGGCGGCCGTCGGGGTACACCGTCTTCTTCGCCGTCGGGACAATCGTTGTTCCCGCAGCGCCTGCGGAAGGAGCCAGAAGAGACGCGCCTGCAAGCAGGCCCAGCAACAGCATTTGTTTTCGCATGACAAGCTCCTCTCTTATTTCCGGCGGTCAGTTGGCCCTTGCCGGGTCTTCACACTGAATGGTGACCGGCCCGAGCAGGCCTGATTCCTGCAGGGGGGAATCCGGATGGAACGGGTTATAGGTGGTCCACGTCAGCCGTTTCTCCTGGGGCAAGGCGGCATCGCCAATGAGCCGGTTGATCCAGAGATTCGCGACCGTGATTTCGAGCGCGTTGCCGTGCTCTTTGAGTACTCCGCCCGGAATCTCCGCCCGCCACGGGTCGCACCACACGACGCCGAGGTCCGTGCCGTTGAGGGCTATCGCGGCAAGATTCTTCACCGCCCCCAGGGAGAGATAACAGCGGCCCTTTGCCGCATCCGCGGGACAGTCAAACGTGGTGCGGTACACGGCCTTTCCGGAGTAGTGCCTGATGCCTGGTTCGGGGCGCTTGCTCCAGTCTTCAAGATGGGCGAACACAACCCGTTCCGGGCCGCCCCATTTGGGATCGAAAGAGACGTTCCACGGCGCCGCAAGCGTGAGGACGGTGCTGCGCTCCGGGAAGTTCGCTCCCCTTCGCGCGTCCGTTGCAATCGGTTTTCGGAATATGACGAATCCGCTTTCATACGCATCCAGGCGCACGGGAAGGGCCGTGACGCCCTCTTTCGTGATGAAATCCGGCAAGTCGCGGCAGGCGCCGGTCATGGGATTCCACCACTCGGGCTGACGGCCGGAGACACGGAAACGGCAGGTTGCGGCCTGCGTTTCGCCGTTACGGTTGGCGATGAAATAGAAGTCCGCCCCCCCGTCGCGGCGATGGATGTGGCGGAGGTTGCCGTCCGTATCGAAATCGGGGGGCAGCCCCATATCCGAGAGCAATTTTGCGGTCGTGGCGTAGTCGGGATAGAGTTCTGAAGCCTTTGCCTGTCCGCCGGCCGGCGCTGCGGTGTCGAGGATGATCTGTCCCGTGCCCATATCGCGCCGGGGCACCGCTTCGCCTGCGCCCCAGAGTTTCGCGGCAAGTTCGCGCACGTGCCCGTCACACGCGGGGTAGCCCGAAAGGCTGGGCGACTTGCGGGGCGGCGCGCCCAGGACAACAGCGCCGTCTTCAACGAGTTCGGTGATCTTCTGGAGCAGGCGGGGTGTCATGGTGTCGAAGCGCGGCAATACGAGCATCCGATAGCTCATGCCGTCGGGGAAGACAATTCGCCCATCCTGTACGGAAGCGTGATCGATCAGGATATCGGGCGCGCATCCATCAAACGTATAACCACGCCGGTCCTGGAATCCGTCCTGGAAGGCGGAAGGCGGCGGGCAGAAGACGCTCGGCGCGCCTTCGGGCGCGAGATAGAGGATGTCTGCGACGAAGAGGCCTCGGCGAAGCATCTGCTGGCACCGGCTCAGATAGCGGTGATAGGCACCCGCGAAATCCCACCACGTCTGCGTGCGTTCCCAGTGGACGCCGTATGGGCCCATAGTCATGCCGGGATAGCGGTCGAGCCAGGGCTGCGCCTGATAGCGGTGAAAGACGAAGCGGTTGATGCCGGCGCACAGCGCCCAGTCGCCCTGTTCTTTCATGGAAGCGGGATACTGTTGCCAGTCTTCGCCCGGTTTTCCGGTGAACGCCTCGGCACCGACGATGGACTTTCCCGTGACATGCGCGATTGAGGAGGCCTCGACGCAGCCATACTCCGTGGGGAAGTCCCAACCTTTGGACCAGAACTCGCACATGGGCACGTCCGCCGCACTGCCCAGCAGGAGATCGGAACAGGGATTCAGGTCGTACGGCTCAATGGAGAGTTCAAGTCCATGCTTTTGCCCCAGGGTCTTGAGGCGCAGCACATGATTCTCGATCACGAGTTCCTGGGCCGTTTGGCGCAGGTCCCAGAGAAAGCGCTCGGAGACTTCGACGGAGTCCACGATGCGTCCGCTCATGGCCGGCAGGAAGGGCGCCGGATCATAGCCTCGCCTCGCCTTGAACTCGTCGCGGAATTTCGGCGACCAGTTCTGCGAACTCATTTCCCAACTGTCAAAGTGCAGCGTGGTCAATCCGCGTCCCGGCGCCACGGGTTCGCCCACCTTCCTCAGGAGGGTTTCGATGAAGGCCGCGAAATGGGCGTCCATTGCGGCGGGGTCGAACTTGTCCGATTCGAGTCCCAGTCCCGGCGCGGGAGCGGGCCGCGACGTCTGGCCGGTGATCGTGCGTCCGAAACGCATGATCGTCCAATCGCCCGGCGGAACGTCCCACAGGAGACGCCCGTCCGGGTCGAGTTTCCCGGTTAACTCGATAGTCTTGCCGGCGTCGATGCAGTGATCCCCCGGTGTTTCGGGATGTTCGGCCGGGGCCGGAAGGAAGGGTTTCACGCCGGGCTGCGAGGAGTAGGGGGCGCGAAAGTAGAGCGCCTTCTCGTCGGCATCGGCCAGCCGGGCATTCCCTGCGGGCGTGGGAAAGGCGAGCAGGGCCACGTCCTGATAGAAGTCCTGCCAGGCCTTGTGCAGTTCGGGCGTGAGTGTGTCCTCGCCAAAGAAGGGCTTGCGCGGTTGGGGCCGCGGCAGGACCGCGTCGAACCTGGCGGGGCCCCGCGCAGCGGTTTCGCTCGCAACGAGGTGCTGCATGGATTGGTCGGGCTTCACCCACGGCCCGCCGGTGCCGCACCACCCGGGACCCGCCGCCATGGCCAGTTGCAGGCCGAGGCGATTGGCCTCGGAGAAGGCATGCCCGATCAGTTCCTGCCAGGCTGGACTCATGAATTCCACGGGTCCGCGTTCAATGCCGATGCCCACTTCCATGCAGATGGCGCCGCCGATGCCGGCCTTGTTCATGGCTTCGAGATCGGCCGTGATGCCATCGCGCGTGAGGTTGCCGTCCATGAAGAACCAGTAGACCCACGGGCGCGCGGCGTCGGGCGGCGAGACGAATTCCTCCTTCAGGCTGTCCGCTTCGGCACTTGCCAAAGACGCGCAGAAGACACAGGCGGCGAGCATGCCGAAGCTCAGAGGGAGCCCGTTCCTAAGCCGTGCGGAGAGTCGTGCAACGAGTGTGCGTGCAACGTGCATATTCATCATGGATTGCTTCCCAGGTTTGGCCGTGTTCAATCGCCTTGTTCCTGACAGATCGGCCGCACAGACCGCCGGCCTTCGAGGCGCCTGCACCCGAACTCCGGAAGTCTATCAGAGCGCCCGGGCAGTTTTCGCCGTGCAAAGATGAGCAGTCTATCGGACGGGAACGGGGCGAGCGGGCGCCAGCGTATTGCACCTGGAACGGGTTTTCTGGTTTCATGGCCGCACGGAAGATACTTCAGGACGACATCGCCAGGGACACAAAGCAAGGAGTCGCGGAGCCATGAGAAGCCTCACTGCGTTTTCCATTCTTGTTCTCGTTGCCGCGGGCATGAGCGCGGCCACCGCATTCGCAGCGCCGTCCACGCCCGCGCCGAGGGAACTGCATGTCTCCGTGAACGGGGACGATGCCAATGACGGTTCCGCGGCGCATCCGCTGCGGACGATCTCGGCGGCGGCCGCGCTGGCGCAGCCGGGCGATGCTGTGACGGTTCACGCGGGGCTGTATCGCGAGCGCGTGAGCCCGCCGCGCGGCGGGGAATCCGATGCAAAGCGCATTGTCTATCAAGCCGCCCCGGGCGAGACAGTCGAGATCAGGGGATCCGAAGCCGTCAAAGGCTGGGAGAAAGCTGAGAACGAGACGTGGAAAGTGACGATCCCGAACACGTTCTTCGGGGCCTACAATCCCTATCAGGATCTCATTCACGGGGACTGGTTCAATCCCCTGAAGCAGGCGCATCACACGGGCGCGGTGTATCTGAACGGGGACTGGCTCATGGAAGGGGCTTCGCTGGAGGAAGTGCTCAAGCCGGCCGGCGCCACGCCGCTGTGGTTCGGCCAGGTGAACGAGACGTCCACGACGCTCTGGGGACAGTTCGGCAAGAAGAATCCCAACGAGGAACTCGTGGAGATCAATGTCCGCTGGGCTGTTTTCTATCCGGAGAAGCCGGGCGTGAACTATCTAACCGTGCGCGGTTTCATCATGCGGCATGCGGCCACGCAGTGGGCGCCGCCGACGGCGGAGCAAATCGGGCTGTTGGGCACGCACTGGAGCATGGGCTGGGTCATCGAGAACAACGTGATCAGCCATTCGAAGTGCACGGGCATAACGCTTGGGAAGTACGGCGATCAGTGGGACAACACGTCGGCCGACACTGCCGAAGGCTACGTGAAAACCATCGAGCGCGCCCTGGCGAATGGCTGGCACCGGGAGACGATCGGCCATCACGTCGTGCGCAACAACACGATATCGCACTGCGAACAATCGGGAATCGTGGGGAGCCTGGGGGCGGCGTTCAGTGTCATCACGGGGAACACGATTCATGACATTCATGTTCGATGCCTGTTCACCGGGGCCGAAATGGCGGGCATCAAGATTCACGCGGCCATCGACACGGAGATCAGCCGCAACCACATTTTCCGCACGACGCGGGGCATCTGGCTGGACTGGATGGCGCAGGGCACGCGGGTGACCGGCAACCTGCTTCACGAGAACGCGAGTGAGGACCTGTTTGTCGAGGTGGATCATGGCCCGTTTGTGGTGGACAACAACGTGTTCCTTTCGAAGAACGCGCTGCTCGACATGTCGGAAGGCGGGGCGTATGCGCACAACCTGATGGCGGGCCGGCTCAATCCCCGGCCGGAACTGAGCCGGGAGACGCCGTTTCACAAGGCGCATTCCACTGAGGTGGCCGGTCTCCGGAATATCGAAGGCGGCGATGATCGCTTCTACAACAACCTTTTCGTGAGCGGCAACGGGCTGGGAGACTACGACAAAGCGGTCCTGCCGGTCTGGATGTCGGGCAACGTGTTTCTGCACGGAGCCAAACCTTCGAAACAGGAAGAGCACCCGTTCGTGCAGAAGAACGTTGACCCCGGCATCAAGCTTGTCGAGGAACAGGACGGCGTGTATCTGCACATCACGCTGGACAAGGCCTGGGGCGCGGAACAGGTGCACGCGCTGGTCACGACGGAGTCCCTCGGCAAGGCGAAGATCCCGGGGCTTCCCTATGTGCGTCCGGACGACACGCCGCTGAGCCTGGATACGGATTATCTCGGCGCGAAACGGAATGCGGCCAATCCGTATCCCGGCCCGTTCGAGCTGCCCGAAGGCGGAACCCAGAAGCTTAAAGTCTGGCCTAGATAGACCCAGGAAAAGCAATGGCGTTGCGGGCTACGGCATCACGGGCTCGATTCGGTCCTGCGTGACGCGGACAAGCTGTGCGAGCAGCGGCTGACTGCGTTCAGCGTTCATGTACGTGCAGAGGAGCAGCTCCGCTTCGACTTCGAGGGCGCATCCCATCCCCCACACGGGATAGTCGATGATGGTCCCGGCGTCCCAGTTCAATCCGCCGTCCCGGCTCACGTTGAGCGCATACTGCGGATAGCGGTGCGCGCACACGAGCGCTCCGGACTGGGTGCGCGCGATGGATTGCGCGTAGCCCGGGAACGTGACCCGGGACGCGGCGTCCCACGTGGCACCGGCGTCGTTTGACCAGCATTGCCACATCGTCTGGCTGTACACGGGCCGGACGAGGACCATGACCGTGTTGCCCATGACGACGGCCGAGGGTTCGGTCAGATCGAGCGAGCCGGGGAGCGTGCCGCGTTTCGCATCGGTCCAGGAGGGCCAGTCGATATCGATGGGGGCCGTCCAACTCGCGCCCTGATCCGTGCTGCGTATGACGTAGGCCTTCGCGTGCGTCGCGCTCCAGGTGCGCACGTCGGTGAACGCGGCCGTGTCTTCCTTCGCGCTTCCGAGCAGAAAGCGGAGCCATGCGCCGTCCTGTGTGACATGCACGGGGCCGTACGGCACGAGGTTCTTCGGGAGCGCGGGCCATTCCGGGGCGACCTGCGAGGCGACGGGCTCCGTCCAAGTGGCACCGTCGTCATCGGAGGCGGCGATCGCAATCTCCGGGACGGGTTTCTTCACCGCATCCTGGGATCGATATATCATTACGCGGAGGGAGTCGCCGGCACGGAAGAGGGAACATCCGTAATCGCCGACCTCGCCAAGCGCTGCCGGAAGCGATTCGAGGGCATTCCAAGTACGGCCTTTGTCCTTCGAGCGGACGAGTTTGCTGGCCTGGGCGAGAAGGATGTCGCCGTTTGGCGCGATGCATCCGCTGGGCATCACCTGGCTGTCGAGTCCGACGTTGAAATGATGGGCGGGGAGCGGGGCCGGTTTCCATTCCTGCGCGGAGAGCGCCGCGCCGGATACGCGCACGTTTCGGAAGGCGTACCACCCGTATCCGGCGAAGCCCACGCAGCCTTGGGCGTACGTATCATCCGTGAGGTCCAGGGCAGCGCGGCCGTCCACCCAAACGCGAAGCCGCGGCCCTTTCGCCTCGACCCGCACATGATACCAGCGATCGGTTTCGCTCGGCACGCCGGGCACATACTCGAAGGCAAGATTGCGCTGATACGCATCCCCCTCGACTTTGGCTACGCCGGCCCAGAAATGCTTGGCCCGCAGTTGTTGGCCGCCCCAAGGGAAGTGGACGTAGTAGAAGTGGTTCGGGCCTGACGCGCGCATGATGAGTCCCGCGTTGCCTGTGCCCGTCTCGCGGTAGCTCGCATTGTATTCGAACTCGATCGTGGCGTCGGCGAACTGAGAGGCCGTCCAGAATGCGCGGCTATGCAGGTTTCGCGCATCGGGCGGGCGCATGACGCCGTCCTGATCCTGGGTCCAGGGGTCGCCGGAGAAGCTCCATTCCTGCGGAGCGGTGAGTTGCAGGGGGCGTTCGGCCGGGGCCTCGCCGGTCTGTCCGCGGAGCCATTGCGCGGTTTGCGCGACTGCCTCCGGCTCGTTGTCGATCGTGAGATAGACGATTCCCTGGATGCGCTTATCGCGCGCGAGCGCGAGCGCGGTGGCGTTCTCCTGCCGCAGCAAATCGGCGGGCATGCTTCTGCCCTCGCCGTAGTCATGGAGATAGAGTCCGAGGACGATGGGCTTGTCGGGCCACTGCGCCGAGCAATAGGCGACGTTCTCTTCGAGTTTGGGCAGGTCGCGCGCGTGCCATGTCCACAGATTGATGACATCCAATTCCTGGATATACGCCGCCAACCCGGCGTCCCGCAGATTCATCGTGTAGACCACCCCCCAGATGCGAATGCGGCTGTGGTCCGCGCCGAGTTGATCGCGGATGCCGCGGATGTGTTCCGGTTTGAGTCCCGCGCTGACGGAGACAGTGCTCATATCGTCAAGCAACACGCCCTCAATCTTCGCGTGGCGCGCGGCGAGCCGCTTGACGCGGGCGATCAAGGCGCTGTAGTCGAAGGTGGCCTGCCCGTTCACTTTGGGAGAACTGATTTCCCAGACGATGCTGTGCGCATCTTGGAGCGCCGCCATTCCAGTCTCGGCCGCTTCATCCGAGTCCGGCAGTCCCTGCCCAGCCATGATCACGTTGGGCGCGCCGAGGATCCGCGCACGCTCCATCGGGCTGGCCTGTGCAAACGAGGACGAAGTGTGCGGACCGGGCTGGGCCATTTCCGGATTGCCCCATGCCCAGAACAACTCGCGCGGCGTCTCGGCCGCTGCGGACAGGCTGGCGGCGAGCAATGAAGTCAATACAGCGATGTAATACATGCCAGTGCTCCTCCATCGAGTCAGTGCCAAGTCTCCGAGGTCGTTCCGGCGCTCGAGCGCGCCTCACGGCTCCAAGTACGTCTTGATGCGTTCTGCTTTCGCGCGATACAGCGTTGCCCAATCGCGGCCGGCCCGTTTGTCATCGCATTGCCGCTTCAGCCTGTCAAACAGATCGGCCGTTTCGCGGCAGGCTTGAACGTCCTCGGCAAGCAGGGGCTTCGCCTGTTCCCGATACGCGTCCGGATCGTGCTGCACGCGCTCATAGAGGGCATTGAGGCTGAAATGAATGCCGATTTCGCGGCCCACAAAAGCCATGGATTCCAGATAGATGCCCTGTCTCCGGAGATGTTCGCGCCGCGAGGGGCTCTTTGCATCGCCGGACCACCAGTAGCTGTAGAATACGGGAACGTCGTCCGCCTTTTCCGCCGCCTCGTGCATGTGCTTGATGGCCTGTTCGTAGTGGGGGAAGGCCATCCGCCACGCATCGCCGACGCGTTGGAGGCGCTCTGCGAGCTCGGGGGGGTTGTACAGGATTGATGCGGCCATTCTCGGCGGTTCCCCGCCCTTTACGCCGCATTTCTCGAAGTCTTCGGGCACAGGCGCGCACTCGCGCCCGGGATACCACCCGGGCCATTGGGTGGGGGCCCACGAACAGGCATTCGAGAGCGTGGCGTGGGCGCGTTCGAGCGATTTCCAGGCTTGCAGGACGGACGGACCGGCCGCTTCGCCGAATTGATGCAGGGCGATGCTCCGGCAGACGATTTCCGGGTCCTGCAGCGGATTCAGGAAGAAGGCGCGGCAGGCGATTGAGTTGCAGGAGATATCCTTGTTGAATCCGCCCCAGTGATCAAAGACGCCGTCCACGTCCAATTCGTGCCAGCGGCGAATCTTCGCGCCAATGCCCATCGGATAGTCCTGAATATCGTTCAAGTCGTGGACGGAGTCGTCGCCCCAGTGCAGATCATCGTAGCCGACAAAAGCCTGTCCCCGTTCGCGGCACACGGCGCGCGCGCTGAAGAGCAAGTCGTGCCGTTGGCGTTCCGGTTGCCATCCGTCAGTTTCCGCGGCGAGATACAGGCCGCTGTCCGACGGCAGTTGCCGTTGCCGGGCGAGGAACTGTTCCGTATCGCCTGCCCATCCCCATCCGGTGGTGAGAACGCGGAGGCCGGGGCGGACGTTGTGCCCTTCGTCGAGCAGGAAGCGGATGAGGCGGTCGCGCTGCTCAAACTTGCTCATGCCGCGGCATCGTTCGCATTGCTGCGGATCGCAGAACTCGCCCCCGGAGTCGAGGCCGAAGAGAAACAGCGTGGATATCTCGGGGAATTCTTTGAAGAACCGGGAGATGAGGTCGCGATAGAACTCCTGAACCATCGGGTGTCCGAAGCACAGGACCTTGCCTTGATACGTGCCGCACTCGCTGAGTACGTCCCCGGGAAAGCGCGTGAGGAATTGCTGCCGCGCCGGCTCGGGCACCCAGGGGCCGCCCTGACAAGGGAATTCGGTGATCCAGAGGGCCGGTTCGAGCCCGTAGTCGAGGCAGGCCTCGATCATGCCCCGCAACCCGGCCCGGTTTGAGTCGACCGCGCCGGGATCAATGGCGTTGGGGAAGACGGTGCTTGTCACGTAGGCCTGCAGATGGCGGAGGTCGCCGCTCCAGTCGTGGGTCAGCAGGCAGTGGCTCGCGCCGAGATGGCTGATGTAACGAATGTCGGCGGGCTCTCCCGGCCATCCGTCGAATCGTTGATGGAAGTAGCGCTGTCTGATTTGGAAGACGCCCTGCCGGCGCGTCTCCGCAGTGAGCACCGCTCCTTCGCGCACGAGTTCCTGAAACTCATAGACGGCGTGCAGCATGCCGCGCGGGGTATTGCCGATCAGATAGAGGACGCCGTCCTGCACGAGCAATTCAAAGGCGTCCGAATCCAGAGGGAGATTATGAAGATTGATGCTGCCGCGGCGCGCCAGATCCTGCACGGTTCTTGATTCGCCCAGCAGGCCCACGAAGAGGCTGCCCGCCTGCGGGGCGTCATCGGCGACGCGACGCAGCTCTTCCGGACGAACATTGTGAAATGCCGCCGCGATCTCCCGCAGCGCCGTGCTGTGGACGCGGGAAGCGCCCGGCATGCATATGGGCATGCCGGGTGAGGGCGCAAAGCTCGCCGGCGGGTCTGACGCCGCGGCCGCGCAGCAGATCATCATGACCGCCGCACCTCCGAGCACTGCCGCGGGGGCTCGAAATGCACGTAAGCGTGTCACGGACGTCCTCCTTCCTTCGATCCCGGCCCGCAGGCCAATGTTCCCGTTCGATCTTCAGTATCCGGCAAGCCCGTAGGACAGCATGGGCGGTTGTGCATAGCCCATGGCGAGATGCGCCACGTCCTGGCGGTACAGCGGGTCCTGCATGAGGCAGGGGCGCCGGTCTGCGGCCGGGATCGAGGTCGAGTAGATGCGCAGCTCGCCGGGGAGGCCCGTGATGACTTCCTCGCGCCAATCGCCAAACAGGTCGGCCCAGGCCAGTTGGCGGCCGGCGATGGGTTCGAGACAGACGGCGCCGGATTCGAACTTGTAGATGCGGGAATCGTTGATGAGTTCCCGCTGGAGATCGGCGTCCCAGAATGCGGTTCGAGGCGAAAGGCCCATGTCACAAGTGTCTTCCCTGGCCAGCATCTGGCCGTATGCGGCGCGCAGCCAGCGGTGGGGCTTCTCCTTGGGCATATCCGTCTCGCCGCTGTAGCATTCGAGGCCGGGATAACGGGCGTCGATGTCGGCACACAGTCCTGAGGCATGCACGTGCCATGTGTGTTCATCGAGCCCCCAGAGCAAAGCGCCGGTCTTGGCGTCCACGAGGCAGAGGCCGTTCTTGTCCCGTTCCGCGCGTTCGCCTTCGATGCCGTAGTAAATCTCCAGGCCCGGATGGGCGGGATCGATTTCGCCCAGATAGCAGTGGTCGGGATGGCCGAGGCCGGTGGCCCAGAGGCTTTTGCCGTTATCATCGACGGCGCAGGAGCCCAGGACCACTTCGTCGCGGCCGTCGCCGTCGATGTCCGCGCAATGCATGAAATGGGCCCCCTGCCCCCAAAACGTCTTGGGTTCTCCGGCGTTGGACCACTCCCAAACGCATTCCAAAGCGCCGTTGCGGAAGCGAAACGCGGCCAGGCGCATGTCTTCGTAAGTACCTCTGGCCATCATGAGATGCGGCGTCTTGCCGTCCAGAAAGGCCACGCCCAATTGATTCCGGCTGGAGAGCTTGTAGACGTCCAGGCGGGGCAGCCACGGCGCACGGGTGAGTTCTTCGCCCGTCATGCCATTCAGTAGGGACACGTACTCGGGGCCGGCCTTGACACGGCCCTCGTCCTGGCGCGGGTCGCCCTCGCCGGTCTTGACAGCCACCTCGGCCTTTCCGTCGCCGTCAAAATCATAGACGACGTAGGGGGAGTACCAGATGCCTTGTTCGATGGACCAGCCCAGGTCCTTCTGCCAGAGGAAGGCGCCGTCCTGCAGATAGGCTTCGAGCTTGTATGTGCCCGGGCTGGGATTCCAGTAGGAATTGCCGGGATCCACGTTTGCATCGGGCTGCTTGAGAACGAAGTCATAACGGCCGTCGCCGTCGAGATCGCCGATGCCGACTTTCTGCACGTCATAGTCGCCGTTGAGCTTGATGGAACGGAAGGGCGTCGCCGCTGCGCCGGCGTTTACGTTCACTTTCTTCGATATTCCCTGCGGCATCTTGTAGAGGAGCGGCTCAATCCAGTACGTCTTGTCTTTGTCGGGGGGCGCAGAGACGTCCGTAAAGTCTGTCGTCTTCTCGATCGGCGTCTCATTCAGTTTCTCGCCAACGCCGGAGTCGAGAGCGCGATAGACATTGAAGGCCAGTCCCGGGAAGTCCTTCTTGAAGAGGCGCCAACACAAATAGACTCCTTTGTCCAGGGGCATTGCGGCCAATCCCCGGTCGAGATTCTCTTGCTGACGACCGCGGGCTTCAGGACAGTCGGAACGGGTCCTGACGGGCAACGGGAGCAAGGCCGAGCCCGGCTTGGCTTCGACGAGGAAGTAGGCCTCGGCGCGTTCGCAGCCGCATTCCCTTCCGCGCGCGAGATGCATGGTGTCGTGCAGGTCCCACAGTTCCTTCGGGTCCTGGCTCACAACGCAGTCAACCGCCTCCTTCTTGCGGTCAATGACCGGCGCGATGTCCACGTACACGTCAGGCCGGAAGCTCATGGACTGCGTATCCGTGAGCACTTCAAAGTAGTACAACGACCAGCCGCCCTCGTGGCGGTAGGCCTGCCAGGCCAGCGCGCCGACCACCTGGTGGTTGGGGTGTGTATCCAGGGGCCAATGGGCCAAAACGATGTCCGGATTGACCCCGTTGATCCAGTCGTAGAATTGCCTGGCAGTGGCCGGATCGGCCGTGAGCGTGGCCATGTCGTAGGGGAAGAAGTAGGGTTTGGCGCCAAGGACATTGCAGGCCGCGGTGGATTCCCGGCGGCGCACTGTGTCCTCGGGTTCGCCGTCAATCTTGCGGTCGCCGCGGAACGTGGCGGCATAGGCCAGGATCACTTCATGGCCTGCCTGGGTCAACTGCGCCACGAGTCCGCCCGCGCCCGTCTCTGGATCATCACAATGCGCGCCGAATACGACGATACGCAGCTTCTTCTCCGAATTGTCTGCTGTCGACGACTGGGCCAACAGAAGCGCGGAGATCGTGATCGTTATCCATGCGGCATTCTTATTCATGCTTGCGAGTCTCCCTGGCCGTCCTGCATTCCACACGCTCCTTCACATGCTCCGGAAAGGTTGAACCCCCATCTGTCTTCCGAGACGCTCCCTTTTACGCCGTTCCGGCACTTGACTTCAAAACGGGCCGTGCGAACGGGTGTCCGGGTCAGAGTGTCACTTCGCGGGAGCGATTTCGCACAACCCCTCTCTCTTTCCACCGGGCAACAGTTTCTCCACGACAATCTTCCGGCGGGTCGCCGTCACCAGGTAGGCGGGATATGACCCGGGGTTGAACCAGGATTCTCCGCTGGCAGTCAAGACCGCTGGACGGCCGTTTCCCGGGGTTAACCTTGTTGTGTGAATATGCGCCGCCAATTCCAGGTCGAGCCCCCCTTCCGTCATCAGGGGCTGCCAATTGGGATCCCCGGCTTCGACAGGAATGTGACAACTGAGAACTCGAAAGGGGGCCTCGGTCCACTCGTTGCTCAGTAGGAGGGGGTTCAGCGTTCGCTTCTGTTCCTCCAGCCAACCGGGGAAATCCATCATGGCAGGCGTCTCTGCATCAACCCTGTACTGATCGCTGCCTGTGTCCAGGACGAGGAGTGCGACTGGCCCGACCCGCAGACATCCCATGAAGGGGCTCCCGGCGAAGCCGATATAGTCCGGCAGGCGCCGGGCAAACGCGCCGGTGGCGTCATGATTGCCCCGGACGAAAATGAAGGGCAGGTCGGCCGCGAACTGTCTGGAGACGGTCTTCAGGAAGCGGCGCACCTGATACTCGTTGTGGACCTGAAAAAGCGTATCGCCGTTGAATACAACAAAGTCGCAGTGGGTCAAATCAACAGAGTTCAGCAAATCCGGCAGTAAATGGAAACTCTCGTGAAGGTCGCTGAAGAGCACGAAGGAGACTTCCTCCGAATCATTGCCGGGAATGCCGAGCGCATGCTGAGCACTGGCGGTCGTCGTCCCCAGCCGGACCCCCATGGGTTCGATGGCACGGACGTCCCGAGAAACGACGCGATACGGAATCCTGGTTCCCGCCGGAAGATCCGTCAGGGAGACGCGATGCACCCGGCGGTCAGCGTCGTTGAGGCCGGACTGGAATGACTGGGCACGTTGGCACAAGCCGGGCCCATACTCGACCCAGCCCAGGGTGGGCCGGTCGGTCATCCAGGAAACAGTTATGCCTCCGTTTCCCGAGAATTCCAGCCAAGGGCCCGCGACAATACGGGGCGGCCATGGCCTGGACAATGCAATGATGAGCAGGCCTGTCAGGATGCCCAAGGCAGCGCCGCGTACACGCCGCGACTTCCAGCAGGCGAGATCCGGCAGAATGAGCATGAGCAGCGCGAGCCCCGCGAAGATGAGGAGATGTGGACCGAATTCGAGCGCGCGAAGTGGGAGGAGCAAGCTGTCTTTTTCGAGCTCTTCAAACAGCTTGAACAGCAAGACATCGCCGATGAGTGCGACAACCGCGGCGGCGGGAGCCAAGACAAAGATCGTGAGGCGGCGCTCACCGGCAACCAGCGCGCCTGCGTATCGCCTCAAGAGGGCAGCCAACAGGCAAGACAGGACTGCCGCAAAGGCGAAGACCATGGAGGTCCAGGGGAGACTCCTCCCCAGCAAGGCGGCCAGGGAATCGTCGATTGGCGACCAGAACGGTCTGAGGAGCCAGAGGACAAGTGAAAAGACCGCGAGATTCAACACGGCCGCGGCGTGGAGCAAGACGAATATGAGCCCGGCGCTTGACCGCCTCCCCCCCGCCGCTGTTCGTTCCTTTGGCTTCATGCCACCCCGTTCCGCATGGCGGATGTCACTTGGAGTATAGCATTGCGGCAACGAAGCGACAACGAGGCCGTTGCGTCAGGAGGGCGCCTGGATTCAAACTCCAAGCGCAACAGGGGCAGGGCAGTCGGGCGGAACGGAAACATAGCCGATTCCTTGTTCTCTTGTTGCCTGTTGTGCGTGCGCCGCTCATTCTATTAGCATGACGCCGGGCCGGAAGATGGCCGGCGGGCAAGCCGGACAAGGAAGAGGACGGATGTGCAGCTTCTTGTCGGGGTTCATCATCGCAGCCGTCGCGGCAAGCGCGGCAGATGCTACCAGAGGCCAGGGTCCTTCCTCAGCCGCTCCACAGGCATTTCCCGTTCTTCGGACCGTGGTTCTGGCGTATCCCGATGATCCCTACACTGCATTGGCGCGGGAGATCGCCCAAGAGGAGCGGCTCCTTCTGGCGGAAACCTTGGAGGATGCCTTGGCGCCATCGCCACTCTTTCTGCTCTGGGTGGTGGCGCCGGAACGCCTGTCCGACAAGCGTCTGGCCGAGTTTGGCGCCCAACTCCGTGAAGGCGGCCGTTCGATTGCGGTGGGGCTCATCACGGGCCGGTCGCTGGAAACGAGCCGGGAACTGTATCGCCGCGCCCAAGGCGTCAAAGGACAGGATGTCCTTATCGTCAATACGCAGAATCGGCCGAGCCATAGACGCGCCGGGATTATTCATCTGAGGGACGACAGTCGCGAAGAAAGCACGCTCAACAAGGGGGCAGTTCTCGCCCGTCTGCAATCCACGGACTACTTTGTCTTCAACGGGCACGGCAGCGCTGTGCAGTTCACACTTGATGAAGCGGGTAGCGCTATTGAGAGCCGGGACGTGCCCCCGCTGCGGCCCTTGATAGCAGACTCGCGGGGCTGCCAGACCCTGCGCATCTGGGAAGGGCGCAGCATTGCCCTTGAGTTCATTGAGCGGGGCGCGGCCGCCTATGCGGGGTACTTCATCAGTCCGATGTCGGGCTGGGGAATGAAGGGAGAGGCGCCGTTTTCGCTCACGTGGCCGGGATTTCCCGTGGGCACGGCCGTATCCGTATTGAGGGAAGGCCTCCGCGGAAACGCGCAAGTCGCGGGGTATTGCCTCCTGGGCGATCCGCGCATTGCCTTTCGCCCAGAGCCGCCCTACACGATCACTGGCGACCGCATCGAAGGCAAGTCGCGCATCATCTCCGTTCATCCCACATCCTCGGGAATCGTCCCGTTGCGCATTGCCGGCGCTGCCGGCTACGGTTTCGTCAGCGTGATCGGCGTCACCTCGGTTTCGCAGGATGACGTGTTCAGCAATTCGCGCCTTCAGATTGCCAACTTCGGCGAGGACAAGTGCGTGCTCTACGGCAGTGACGGCCGGGATTTCGTGTGCAGCCTTGCGGAACGTGCGCCGGCACTCTGGAAATGCAGTGACACAATCCTGGATTCTCTGGATGCTGCCCTGTTGACGCTGTACGCGCCCGATTCAGGGACGCATTTCATCCTTGCCGCGCTCGCCGGTCTCGGGTTGGCCATCGCACTCGTCAGGATGGGCAAGAGCGGGGCCAAGGTGCAGTCCATCGTGCTCGCGGTAATCGCTGGAATGGCGCTTGCCTCGTTCCATGGCGCCTATGTGCTGTTCCGTCTTGACGCAGTGACTGTGACCGCGAATCCCGTGAGGTTCTATCCTCTCTCGGTGCTTTCCACGTTTCACCTCGCGTCATGCGGCGCCCTCGTCAACTTCTCGTCAAGATCGTGGCAGGGAAGAGTGTTGGGCGCTGTGCTGGCCTCCGCTGTCCCTCTCTTTGCGGCCTTGTTTCTGCTCTTGGCGATCGGTTCCGTGAACATCCAATTGGCAAGCAAGGCGGGCCTTGCTCCGTGGGGGTTCAATCCCGCCATATCAGCGGGTATCACGTTTGCGGTGCAGTTCGCTCTGAGTGTGTTGTTCTTTGAAGGCTTGCGCCGCGCCGCATGCAGGCTTGCCGTGGCGCGCCCAACCCTGTAGCATGATGCGCCACCAGAAGCGCCAGAATGCCGTTACGATGGGAGAGCCTTGCATGGACCAGACTGCCATTCCACACTACCTCAAGACACAAGTTGCGCTCTTCCATGCGTTCACGGATGCCGCGCTTGTTTCGCTGGCCGGAGCGTCGAGCGTCGTCACATATGAGTCAAACGAGTCCATCATCGAGTTCGGCGAGGAGGGCCGGTTCCTGGGGGTGCTGCTGGATGGGACGGCGGAAGCGTCTGTGACAGACGACGGCGGCGACAAGCATCAACTGATCATCCTGGAGCCCGGCATGATCTTCGGCGAGATGGAGATGATGACGGGGAACAAGACGGTGGCGGATGTGGTGGCGCTCACGCCGTGTCAAGTGCTTCAGATTCAGGGGCCGTTGTTCGCGACGATGATCGCCACGAATCTCCCGGCCATTTCGTGCCTCTCCAAGACTATCGTGGAACGCCTTCAGAAGACCGCCTCGGCCGGCACGATGCCGGATGTGGCCGCGTCGGCGATCAAGCGCAGCGACGATCCGTACGGGTTCAAATTGAGAACCGACAAGCCCATGAAGCTGCTCGTGATCAACTGCGGGTCGTCCTCGCTCAAGTACGACCTCTTCGACACATGGAATGAGGGCGGCAATGCGCACGGCGCCGTGGAACGGATAGGCGCGGAGGGGACCACGCACACGCATGAATCCGGCAAAGGAAGATCGGCGCAGCCCTTGCCGAACGCGGGTTTCGCGGAAGCATTTGCGGCCATGATTGCCGCGCTTACCGCGCCGGGCAGCGGTGTTCTGCGGTCGCTGTCCGAGGTTTCGGCGGTGGGCCACCGGGTGGTGCACGGCGGCAGCATGTACAGCCATCAGGCGATCCTCACGGACGAGGTTGTCCAGGAGATCGAGAAGGCCGCGGCCTTGGCGCCGCTGCACAATCCCGCGAATTTGTGCGGCATCCGCGAGGCCCAACGACTCCTGCCTGAGGTGCCGCACGTGGCGGTGTTCGACACGGCATTCCATCAGGTCATGCCTCCGTACGCGTATTTGTACGGGCTGCCCTATGAGTACTTCGAGCAGAAGGGGATACGCCGCTACGGGTTTCACGGCATTTCGCACAAGTACGTTTCGCTGAAGGCGGCCGAGTTTCTGAAGCGTCCCTACAACGAGCTGGAGACGATCGTCTGCCATCTGGGCAACGGCGCGTCTGTCTGCGCGATTGATCATGGGCGATCTGTCGACACATCAATGGGGCTGACACCGACAGAGGGGCTCATCATGGGCAGCCGCTGCGGCGACATAGACCCCGCCATCCTGGTTCACCTCATGCGCACGGAGCATCTGGACGCGGAGCAACTGAATCGGCTCATCAACAAGGACGGAGGGCTGAAGGGGCTTTCGGGCGTTTCGAACGACATGCGCGAGATCGAATCGGCGGCCGACGCCGGGAATGCGCGGGCGCTGCAGGCGATCAAGACGTTCTGCTATCGGATTCGCAAATATGTGGGCGCGTACGGGGCGGCCATGGGCGGCCTGGACGCGCTGGTCTTCACGGGCGGCATCGGCCAGGGGAGCGTGTGGGCGCGCAGCCTTGCGTGCCAGGGCCTGGGGTTCATGGGCATCCGGATCGACGAGGCGAAGAACCGCGAAGCGCGCGGCTTCGAGGAGATCTGGGACATCAGCGCGGACGGGTCCGCGGTGCGCGTGCTCGTGGTGCCGACGGACGAGGAGCGCATGATCGCGCGGGAAACCCTGCGTGCGATCGAACGGCAGTATGTCGCGGATATCCTGCGGACCCAGGCGCCGATGCCGGTCCCGATCGAGATCTCGGCGCATCACGTGCATTTGACCCAGGAGCATGTTGAGGCGCTCTTCGGCCGGGGTTACGCGCTGACGGTTCATCAGATGCTTTCTCAGCCGGGCCAGTTCGCGTGCAAGGAGAAAGTGAACCTGATTGGCCCGCGCGGCCGGATCGACAATGTCCGCATCCTGGGACCGGTCCGGAACGAGTCCCAGGTGGAGATCGCCATGACGGAGCAGTTCAAGCTGGGCGTGCAGCCGCCCATCCGAGAGTCCGGGGCACTTGAAGGGACGCCCGGGATTACAATGGAAGGACCCAGCGGTTCGATAACACTGAGTCACGGGGTGATCTGCGCGTTGCGGCATATCCACATGATGCCGGAGGACGCGCTGCATTTCGGACTCAGAAACAAAGACGTTGTCCGGGTCCGTGTGGAGAGTGACCGCGATCTCCTTTTCGGCGACGTGCTGGTGCGCGTCAGTCCGGACTACAAGCTCGCGATGCACCTCGATACGGACGAAGGGAATGCCGCCAACATCCCCACGGGAGCCTTGGGGTATATTGACGGCATCGAGAGCCGGCGCTGAACCGGGAACCGCGGGGCGCGTTCCGCGAAGGGAGAAGCCGCATGGGCGGCCGTTGATCTTCGGCGGGGCAAAGCGGTAAGTTGAAGGGAAGCGGTGGGCGCAAGCGGGCAGCGGAGAGGCCGTCGTTGCGCCAGGCCGGTTCTCAAGGCCGACACGACAACCCCAAGATGAGGAGCGCAGCACAACATGAAAGCATGCCATTTGTTTCTATCGATGATCCTCCTGACTTGCTGTGTCCCGCTTGTGCAGGCGCAGCCGGCCGGCATGGACTCCCTGTTTCAGTTGAAGGATGCCCAGACGCGATCCATCAGCCCGGAGAACTTCACGGGGGAGAAGGGCAAGGGCGGCATGGCGACGCTGGAGACGGGGAGCGCGGCGAAGGCGGCGCGCGAGTTGGGGCAGGGTTGGAAAGTGAACCCGTATGTCCACATTGAGCCGGGTGCGACCTTCACGCTGGGCCAGATTGACGGGGCGGGCATTATCACGCACATCTGGATGACGCCGGTGGGCGACTATCGCCTCATGATCCTGCGCTTCTACTGGAACGGCGAAGAAGCGCCGTCGGTGGAAGTCCCCGTGGGCGATTTCTTCGCGTCAGGCTGGGGCATGGGCAAGGAACCGCGGATTTCGTCGCTGGCGATGTGCGTGAACCCGAGGAGCGGCCTCAATTCCTATTGGCAGATGCCCTTCCAGAAGGGATGCCGGGTGACGATGGAGAATCTGGGGGCGGAGCGGGCGACTGTGTATTATCAGATCAGCTATTCGCTCGAGGCAGTTCCGGAAGCGACGCCCTGCTTTCACGCCCAGTTCCGCCGGGTGAATCCGTTGCCATCGAAGGATGTTTACACGATCGTGGACGGCATCCAGGGCCGCGGCAACTACGTCGGAACCTATCTGGCCCATGGCGCGAACAGTCCCGGGTGGTGGGGCGAGGGCGAAATCAAGTTCTACCTGGACGACGACAAGGAGTTCCCCACAATCTGCGGCACGGGCGAGGAGGACTACTTCTGCGGGTCGTATGGCTATGCGGAACGCAAGAAGGGCGGGAAGGACGTCTACGAGAATTTCAGCAGCCCGTACACGGGCTTCTATCGCGTGCCCGATGCGGGCGACCAGCGCCGCTTTGGCCAATACCGCTGGCACATCACGGACCCCATCCGCTTCGAAAAGGAGCTGCGCGTCACGATCCAGAGTCTCGGCTGGCAGAGCGAAGGACGCTACCTGCCGCTCCAGGACGACCTTGCGTCGGTGGCCTACTGGTATCAAGTGGAGCCGCACAAGGCGTTTCCTGCCTTGCCCGCGAAGGAGAAGCTCATCATCACGGAGTAGCCCCTTCCCGATTGGGGCGACCGGAACTTTCTTGCCTCCCGATAAGGTGGCGGGTCTGCCCCCGCCACAGTTTCAATCGTGCCGCCGGCTGGCAGGCAGGGTCAAGACGGCGCGGGTGCCTTCTCCGGGTTGGGAGTGGAATTCGAGCGTGCCCCCGTGCTCGTGGACGATGTTGAAGGAAACCCAGAGCCCGAGGCCGGTCCCGCCAAAGCCGCGTTTGGTTGTGAAGAAGGGGTCCCCGAGATGCTTGAGGTTCTCCTCGGAGATCCCGCCGCCCTGGTCCGCAACTTCGATGATGACGGCGTCGGTTACGGGCGAGTAGGAAGCCTTCACCGCCACGCTTTTCTCGCGATCGGCGAGGGACTGGCACGCGTTCTGGATGAGGTTGATCAGGACCTGCTCGATGCGCTGGCGGTTGGCAAAGACCGGCGGCAGCTCCCCGTCGGTTATGACGGAGAAGTGGTCCGTGGATTTCTTGATCATGTTGGACAAGAGCACTGTGGCGGACTCGATGACCGGGGGCACTTCCACGGGGGCCATGGTCTCTTCCGGGGTGTAGCGGGCGAAATCACGCAGTTCGGTGACAATCGCCTCGATGCGCCGCGCGGCGGCCACGATGTCCCTGAACATCTTGGGGAGTTCGTCGCGGGCGTCTGAGTAGTCGAAGCCGCCCACTACAAAATCGCCGAAGTCCTTGTACGTGCGTTCCAACAGCGGACGGATGCTCGTCCAGGCATCGTTGAGCAGGGTCGCGTTGGACATGATGGCGTGGTTCGGGTTGTTGATTTCGTGGGCGACACCGGCCACGAGAATGCCGAGTGAAACCATCTTGTCGGCCTGGACAAGTTGCTGTTGGCGGATCTTCGCCTCTTCCCGGGCGCGGACTTGTTCAGTGATATCCATGATCGTGCCGGCCATGCGCCCGGGCTGGCCCCTGGTGTCCAGGATGACTTCGCTTTGGACGGACACGTGCCGCACCTCGCTGCCGGGCAAGACGATGCGGCACTCGACGGCGTTGGCCTCGATGGCGGCCCGCGACGGGTTCAGGCACGCGTCAACGTGTTGGCGATCGTCCGGATAGACGCGCTGGAGGAAGAGTTCGTACGAGGGCGCCACGGCCTGCGCTTCAAAGCCGAGGATTCGGAACGTCTCGTCGGACCACGTGGCCGCGTTTGCGGCATAATCCCAATCCCAATCGCCGAGGTGGGCCCTGCGCTGGGCTTCGGCCAGGCGTGCCGCGCTCTCGCGCAGCGCATCGAGCGTCCTTCCGTGCTGTTCTATCTGGCTGAGGAGCAGTTCGTTGACGCGCACAAGTTCCTGCGTGCGTTCCTGGACCCGTTGCTCCAGTTGATCGTGGGACTCCTGCAGCGCCCGCTGGCTCGCGCGCAACGCCTCCTCGGCCTTCTTGATGGGCGTCAGATCAACCGTCGCGGAGGCCACGCCGATCACATGGCCGGCATCGTCGCGAACAGGTTCCCAGCAGAGGTCCAGGAAGATCGGGCCGCCGGGACGCTGGAACCACATCTGTTCGCGCATTTCGACACCTTCCTCAAGCACACGCTGCTTAATCGCCGTGACCCGCGCCGCCTCCTCCGGCGTGAAGATATCGCCGTCGACGTGCCCGACGATGTCCTCGGGCCGCGCCGTGCGCTGGTTATAGGCCCACAAGTAGCGGAGCTCGCGATCCTGTACTGCGACCGAGACCGGCGCATTGCGCAATGCCAGCCGGAAGCGCTGTTCGGTCTCGCGCAGGGACGCCATAAGCCGGTCGCGTTCGGCCAGCAAGCGGGCAAGCTTGACGTTGCTGTAGCCGAGTTGGGAAATCATACCGGCCAGTGTGAGGAGGAATTTCACGCCGCGCTCGACAGTATCGCGGCTGAGTTTGGGCACGCGGTCCAGGGCCGCCAGGTAGTCGTTCTCGTCAAAGCCGTACTGTCGGGCCTGGGCCCGGAAGAGCCCGCGGTCCGGCGTCTCGTCATCGAAGAAGAACTGTCCGCTGAATATGTTTCCCAGATGCTGGCCGGCCACGACGATGGGGGTGGCCATGTCCCACATGTTGTTCTTGCACCTGTACAGGCGGTGCTCGCCCGGGGCCAGGCCGCCCGCCAGCTGCAGGTCGCTTTCCAGGCAATGGCGGCATGTTTCCGGATGGACGCGGTGGAAACGGGTGCAGATGTCCTGCCAGCCGACGCCGACGAGGATGCGTCCCTGGGCATCCATCAGGCTCATTGGAATGCATGCCACCGCATAGAAGTCTTCCATGAGGCGCTGAAGCGCCTCGGCGTCCACGAGGTCGGGCAATTCCAGCACGCTCAGGTCGCCTTCGGGCGAGAGCACGCTCTCCAGTTTCCGTCGTACGCGCTGTTCGCTCTCACGCAATGCCCGTTCGGCTTGCCTGCGCTCGGTGATGTCGAGCGTCGCGCCCACATACTTGAGCAGTTTCCCCTGTTCATCGAAGTGGGGTTGTGCGAGATCGTAGACGAGGCGGACGGTGCCGTCGGGGCGCACGATGCGGTGCTCCATTTCGTAGACGGAGCCATTTCGAAGGGCCTCTCCAAAGACCTGGTCGAGCCGTTCGGCGTCCTCCGGGTGGATGCAGTTCCTGAGCATGTTCTGATAATCGGGCGATGGCCCGGCCGGGTCGAATCCATAGATGCGGAGTTCTTCCTCGGACCAAATCGTTTCCCTTGTCTCGGCCACATATTCCCAACTTCCGAAGTGCGCGAGCCGTTGGCCTTCTTCAAGGATGGTCTTCATGCGCTCCAGTTCGCTGTCCATGTGTTTCCGCTGGGTAATGTCGATTTGCACCCCGTCCCAGACGGTGCGGCCATCGGGCAGGCGGCGGGGCCGTGAGTGCAGGTGCATCCAACGCCATTCGCCATCGGGGCGTTTCATCGGCAATTCCATGTCGAAATCGGACAACTCGCGCTTGCTGCGGGCTTCCGCTTCAACGAGGCGCGCAAGGTAGTCCTGCGGGATCTGCCGGTGCAGCGTGCCGGGGTCGCGCAAGACGTCGGCCGCGGTGACGCCGTTGAGGCGCTCGATGCCCGCACTGAAGTAGAGGAACCGGACGCTGCCGTCCAACTCATGGACGTACTGATATACGGCGCTCTTCGGGAGATTGTCCCCGAGCAGACGCAGGCGTTCTTCGCTCTCCCGCAGGGCGGCTTCGGCCTGGCGTCGCTCCAATTCACCGGCGGCGCGCACGGCGACGAGTTGCAGAATCGACGTCGCGAGCTCGGGGTTTGAAAGCGGTTTGCGCCCGATGACGGCGATCAGGCCGATGGGCTCGCCCTGCGAACTCCAGAGGACGGTTCCGACATAACTCTCGGCGAGCATCTCCTGGAGCACGGCGTCTTTGGGAAAGAGTTGGCGTACCTCGCGCGCGATGCAGCAGACGGAGTTCTCCACGACATCGCCGCAGGGGGTGTCCTTGAGTGTATAGGCCACATTATCCGCGAAGTTTCCGTCGTGATAGACCGCCAAGGTTTCGGCGGCCAGGAGGTCGGATTGCAGGCGGTCAATACACACGACATCCATGTCGAGTTTGTGCGACAGAAACTGCGCCAGGGCCCGGAAGAAATCTTCGCCGGAACTCCTGTCCTGCGCCAGCAGGAAACGCAGGGTGTCCTCCGTCAACTTGCGTCGGGTGATGTCCACTGTCACGGCAAGTCCCCCGACAACGTTCCCTTGCGCGTCGCGCACGGGCGCGCCAGAAGCGTCGGCAAACCAGCGCCGGCCGTTGGGCAGCACGATCTCCAGTTCCATAGCGGCGATTTCGCGGTTTTCCGCCACCGCGCGTTGGAGGGGCAGTTCGGCATCCGGGATGCGGCGTCCGTCGGCAAAGAACCGCACTTGCCGGCCGGACGCGGCGAGGTCAGGCGCAGAGGCAGACAGGTTGTCCCGGGCCGACACTTCGAATTGGGCGAGCACGGCCGGGTTTCCCGTGATCTCACGGCACGTGGTATCGTTGGAGAAACTGATTCCCACCGGAACGGCCTGCATCAAGGCTTGGAGCCGTTGCATCGTCTCCGAGAGTTGTTTTTCGGCGTGCAAACGCATAGTCATGTCCAGGCCAATACCCGCCACGAAGCGGTTGCCGGCGAGGTCTGCGAAGGGGAATTTCGAATTCAGCCAGTGGACGGAAGCCCCGGTTGCGTCCAGGGTCTTTTCGGACACCTCGATGGCATGGCCGGCGGCCAGGACGGCCAAATCGTTCTTGCGCATCTCGGCGGCAATCTCGGGCGGCCAGAGTTCGGCGTCTGTCTTCCCGAGCCAGTCTTCGGGCCGGATACCAAATCGCTCCTGATGGGTTTTGTTCAGATACGTGTAGCGGCCGTTTTCGTCTTTGATCCACGCGATGGCCGGACTGTTGTCCATGAAGAGCCGGAATCGCTCTTCGCTCTGATTGAGGGCCTTTTCGGCCAGTTTGCGCGCGGTGATATCCAGCACGAAGGCCGCTCCATTGTAACGTTCTTCGTCCAGCATGACGCCGGCAACGAGGACCGGAATGCGCGAACCGTCTTTGCGTAAGTATTCCTTCTCGAAGGGCTTCTGGTTGGCGCCGGTAGTCTTCATTTCGACGACGGAGTGCTCGTCGAGGTGCCGGTACTCCGGGGGTGTCATCTGGCTCCACCGGATTCGGCCTGCGGCCAAGTCCGCGCGGTCGTAGCCAACCATATCGAGGAACTTGTCATTGGCGTCGGTGATTTCGCCATTCATGTTCCAGTAAATGACCCCGATGAGCCCGGCATCGTAGAGCCGCCGCAGGCGGTTCTCGCTTGCCAGCAGCGCTGCCTCGGCCTGTTTCCGGCGGGTGATGTCGAGATGGGTGACAACGGCGCCTCCCGGCGCCGCGATCGGCGTCACCGTCATGAGGAACCAGCGCTGTTCGGCGGGCGCATGACAGGGGTACTCCATCGCAAAGTGGGGGGATTCTCCGCGCAATACGCTGAGGATGCCTTCGAGCGCTTCACGAGCCAGCGGATCCCGGGCTTCTGCGGCACGGCGGCAAACCTCCAGATAGCCGGCGCCCACGGCCGGAGCAGACACGCCTGCGGGCGTGTTTTCGAGGGCGAAGCGCGTCCACGGTTCATTGACGCTGATGACCTGGCCCTCGCGGTCGAGCACGGCGATATGCGCCGACAGGGAGTTCAGAATGGCCGCCTTGAAGATCTCACTCTCGCGCAATGCGTCCCCGGCGCGCTTACGCTCGGTGATGTCCCGGTTGCTTTCCAGGATAAACACCTGGCCGTCATCGATGCGGTGAGCGGTCTGACGGCTCTCCACGATTACACGACGGCTGTCGCGAGTGGTGTGGACGAGTTCGCCTTCCCAATGCCCCGTCATTTCCAGGTGCGAATCCAGTTCGTCGGGCGGCAGGCCTTCCGTGCGGAGCAGGCGGTGCATGCTCTGTCCCAGCACCTCGGCGGCCGGCCAGCCATAGAGCGCCTCGGCGCCGTGGTTCCATGCGCGGATGAGGCCGCCCGGTTCGCGAACAATCAGCGGCTCCTGGGCGTGGTTTATCAGCTCGGCCAGATTGCGCAGTTGCACTTCGGCGTCGCGGCGCACTTTGTCCGTAAGATTGAGCGCATGCGCCGCCCAGAACACGAATGCGGTGAGCGACACCATCATCCCGAGGGCGAAGAGAACGGCATCCATGCCATGGCCATAGATGCCCAGACGGACTCCCATGAGGAAGAGCCAGCCCAATGCCGCCGGCGCCAGGAGCACCGCAGGCAGCAGCCGGCGCAGGAGTTGAGCGCCGGCCTTGGGCATGCTCAACGCCGTCCGCAACCCGCCATCCCGTGCGAAGAGCAGTCCGGCTGCGAAGAGAATCAGTGAAACCGCGGTGTGCAGGGCCATGCTCGAATAGCCGGCGAAACGATACAACTGCCTGGCGTCATAGACGTAGCCCAGGACCGCGACCAGGCCGATCATGGCGGCGCCCACGGCCAGCGCCTGTTGCACGCGCAGCGCGGCGTTGCCGCGCACTCTCAGCAAGAGCAGCGAGGTGCCGCTCAACAGGAATCCCAGAGCGGTGGCCTCAACCATCCGGCCCGGAAAGATGGTGTGCACATCTCTTGTGTCGCGGAAGAGGAGCTGATCCAGGAGAAGGTCCATCCCGGAGAGATATTCAAACATCGTGAGTCCGGCGATAGCCAGCACGAATCCCGTGCAGGCCAGCCGCACGGCGCTGAATTCCCGGAGCGCCAATGCTGCTCCCAAGAGCAGGAAGCACAGGGCGGTATTGGCCTTCATCGTGGCCAGGCCCGGAAGGATGCTCTTGAACGATTCCACGCCAAAGAGCCAACCGGTCAGAACTAGAAAGCCCACCGCCGCCACGGCCGCGCCCGCTACGGACGGAACGTGGCGCAGGGTCTTGTCCGAGGTTTCGGCGGGCGCCGCGGCCACGCCGCCACGGCCGCTCATGACGCGCAGCATCTCACGCGCAATGATATCCGCGCGAACGGGGTCAATCTGTTCCGCTTGCGTGCGCAACGCCTCCTGCGTTTCGCGGAGCGCCGCTTCGCGGTCAAAGTCCGCGGCCTTGTCGCGGTTGCGCCGGTAGAGACCGGCGACGACGCTCATGAACACGCCCATCAGCACGAAGATCAGCATCCCCAGGCGATCCACCGGCGACTCGAAACCGAATTGCCCAAATGGCGGCAGAATCCAACACCCCACAACAACGCCCGTCAAGGCCGTGGCCGCTAATCCCGGCCCGAAACCGGCCAACAAGGCCGCGGTCATCACCGCGGGATAGAAGGTGATGTAGGGAGGCAAGCCTGGGCCGACCCAGGCGGTCAAGAGGAGCCGCATTCCGAAGGCAAGCGCCACCGCCAGGATTGCCAGGCCGTAACGCGTCATCCATCCCAAAGGCGTGTGCTGCCGGAGGCGGGCCAGGCGGGGCACGTGCGGCCTCGGGCCATCGGCTGACGCCTCTGAACACTGAGAAGTGGCCGATTCATTGTGCGGACGGGCCTTCTTGGACTGCTTGTACCGCCTTGTCATGGCACACTTCACCCCTTGCCCAGTTTTTCACCTTTTACATAATAACGCACCTTCTGTGAAGTCACAACTCCGTGTGTAGGCAAAATTCGGCGACGAAAGGTCAAACGGCGCAGCCGCCGGGTATCGCGAAATCCTTCGCCGGCATTCTGCAAGATGCATGGTTGGATGCTCGGAACGGCAGGAATCAGCCGCATGATCGTTCTTCTCCTTGATCACCGGAAAAGTCGTGCCCAGGACGACGGTCTTGGCGTCGGGCCAGAAGAGGGCTGATCCGCGCGGTCCAACGTGCTAAAATGCGACACTTTTTGGGAAAGGTGTTTCTATGTGGTCTCTTAATGCGATCGATTACTCGGTGATAGGCGCGTACTTCTTGGCTCTGGTGGTGCTCGGCCTGGCGCTTGAACGGATGGCGTCCAAGAGCCTCGAGGATTACCTGATTGGCGGACGGCAACTGCCGTGGTGGGCGCTGGGCGTGTCGGGGACGGCCTATTTCCTCGACATGACGGGAACGATGATCATTACGTCCTTCCTGTTCCTGCTTGGCCCGCGGGGGTTGTTCATCGAGTTTCGCGGGGGGGCGGTGCTTTGCCTCGCGTTCATGATGCTCTGGGGCGGCAAGTGGCACCGGCGCTCGAAATGCCTGACCGCCGCGGAGTGGATGGTGTTCCGCTTTGGCGACGGTCCCGGCGGCCGCTTTGCCCAGTTCGTCATGGCCCTGGCGGGCATCGTCTCATCGATCGGCATGCTGGCCTACCTCATCAAGGGGGCCGGCCTCTTCTTGACGATGTTCTTCCCCTTCTCGCCCTTCTGGTGCAATGTCGTCATGATCGGCATCACGACGGTCTACACGATGGTTTCGGGCTTCTATGGCGTGGTGTTCACGGACTTGTTTCAGTCCACGATCATCCTGGCGGGCGTCTTCATCATCTCCGCGATGGCGGTGATCAAGGTGGGCAGCGTGCCGGATTTCGGCGCGCTGGCCAGCCAGGTCACGCACAACGCGCAGTGGATGAGCACCACGCCGCAGTGGAACACGACGATGCCGCCGGGCTACGAGATGTATCAGTCGCTTGCCATGTTCGCCTTCTTCTATCTGATGAAGAACGTGTTCCTCGGCATCGGTTCGGGCGCCGATCCCCGCTATTTCGGCGCGCGCAACGATAGGGAATGCGGGTTGCTGACGGCCTTCTGGACCACACTGATGACGTTCCGCTGGCCCATGATGATGGGTTTCGCGGCGCTCGGCATCCTCCTCGTGCATGATCTCTTCCCGGATCAGTCTGTGCTGGCGCAGACCTCGGATCTGATCAAGCAGCATGTGACGGTTGCCGACAAGGCGCAATGGGACAGCGTTGTGTCGGGCATTGCGAACCATCCCGAGAAGTATTCGGAGGGCCTCATCAGCGGTTTGAAGCAATTGCTGGGCGCGGATACGTGGACGAGGAAGCTCATGCTGGTCGGTTATGAGGGCGGGATCGATCCGGAGCGGATCCTGCCCGCGGTCCTGCTGTTCAACATCCCGCCGGGGTTGCGCGGACTCCTGCTCATCGTGCTGCTGGCCGCCGCCATGTCCACGTTCAACGCACAGGTCAACGGCACAACGGGATTCGTGACGCGGGACATTTACCAGAAGTACTTCCGGCGCGGCGCATCCACGCGGGAACTCATTTATGCCAATTGGGCGGCCGTCGCCGTCATTGTCGTCTTGTCGTTCATGTTCGCCTACTACGTGAAGAGCATCAACGATGTCTGGGATTGGATCATCATGGGCCTGGGCGCCGGACTCATGATTCCCGGGTTCCTGCGGTTGTTGTGGTGGCGTTTTAACGGCGGGGGCTTCGCCATGGGCACCTTCGTCGGCATGACGGCGGCCATTGTGCAGCGCATGATCTGGCCCGAGCTGGATTCGCGCCTGCAGTTCCTCTACATCGGGGCGATCGGCGCCGCCGCCTCGATTATAGGCACCTATCTCAGCGCCCCGGAAGACCACGAGGTCGTGGCGCGCTTCTATCGCATCACGCGGCCCTTCGGATTGTGGGGGCCTTTCCGGAAAGCCCTTCCGGAAGCGGATCGCGTTGCCATGCAACTGGAGCACCGGCGCGATATTCTCTGCGTGCCCTTCGCGTTGCTGTGGCAAGTCACGATGTTCCTCCTGCCCATGCAGGCGGTCATCGGCGCGTGGAAACCATTCTGGCCAACGCTTGTTCTCTTCTTCATCGGCTTGGGCGGCGTGTACGTGTTCTGGTTCCGGCATCTGCCCAAGGAGAACTACTTTGATCCGGGCGAGGAAGCCGGCGTTACGCTGGAAAAGTGAACCGCCTTCCGGCGGACCCAGCGCGGGCCGGGGCGCAGCTCACTTGACGGGATGGCTCAGAATCGCCTCCTCTTTGAACGTGAAGTGGAGGATGGCCTTTCGATTGTCGGTGGTGCATGCCACGTGAATCAGGCCATCCTCAGTTTGGATGGCCACGGGATAGGCAAAGTCCCGGGTTTCATCTCCCACGGCGATGTCGCGCTTGAAGGGCCACGTCTTGTCCGTATCCGTTGAAATGGACACGGTGAGCGGCGTGCGGTCGGAGATGCTGTCGTTGAACACGAGCAGGAGATGCCCGTTTTGCAGCTTGATGAACGCGATGCCCGCGTTGGGGTTCTTGAATTGCGAGGGCGTGCCCCGGCTCCAGGTGGCGCCGCCGTCATGCGATTCGGCGCGGATGATACGGCCGTCGGGCAAAGGATCGAAGGAACCGCCGCGGCGGCAGTAGGCGATGAGGTGTTCATCCGTGAGTTGGACTGCCTGGGGCTGTAGATTCCCCTTGTCGGAGACGATCCGTCCGGTTTCGGTCCAGGTGTTCGTGCGCGGGTTGATGCGGAAGAAGAACGAGGCGGTGTCGGGATCGGTCTTCTCCTGATCATGTCCGGTCTCGAAATAGGCGGGGAGCAGATAGTCGCCGTTCTTGAGCGCGATGGGGAGCCCCTGAACCATCATGCCCTGCTGGAAAGTGATCATGAAGGAATCGGACCACGTCGCTGCGCCATCCTTGGAGATTTTGGCCTGGACGCGCGAGTCGGACCAGGTGTTTCCGTATCGTTGGACGTAGAAGAGCCAGACGCGTCCGTCCGGGGCCTGCCACACGACGGGATTGCCCTCTCCGAGGAAGGGCGTGTCGGCGATACACACCGGGGCGGTCCAGACATCCGAGCCCTTTGCCTTGCGCATTCCCCACACTTTCGAGTCATCCTCGTATTCGCCGGTCCCGCCGTAGTACGCGAGATAGAGATCGCCGTTGTTCAAGGCAGTAATAGTACATGGGTGCTTATACGCGCCAGGAACCTCGGTTCCGATGACGCGCTCCATCATGATGTCTTCCGCGGCAAAGACACTCGCCGCTATGCTCGTAAGCAGCAAACCCGTCAAGCAGCAGAGTCTCATGGCCGAACCTCCGTTCCAAGTTCAGAGAAAGCGTCGGTGTTGCCTCCGCCGGTGATAGACGGACGATGCCGTTCATCGCGCCGGCTTCGTTTTGCGCAGCATCGAATCCCACAGGCCACGCTTCTTCAACGCATGATGACGGAAACATGACCGTTGTAGCAAATGAATACGAGCACCCCGCAGCGCTCCCTTCCCATCCTGGTTTCGTTGTCATGAACCTATTGCCGCCAAGAGGCACGCAAGAGAAATCCGGGCGGGTCTTCCAGCGCATCAACACTTGAGCCGGTTGCCGCAGGTCCCCGAAATTTGCGCTTGCCGGGGCCCACGGTCGCCTCTGTACTCGGACAGGCGGAGCGCCAGTCAAGCCCTGAAGTGTGCTTAACGTTCATCTCAGCCGTGTATGTTGTGCTTACGCCTTCCTTGAGGCACGCGCGGATCTTGGACTTGGCGGGCTGGGAATAGACCTCGCCCGCATCACTGTTTTTCAAGTCGGGTATACAGGGTTTGCTTACAGGTTATCGATGCTCCTAACGGCGAGAGCATCCGCGGAAGTCCCGTTCTGTTGGGAGTCGGTGAGGCCTGAAAAACGCATGAGTCAAGGCCGTTTGCGCCTCGTCTGGGTGGCGGGGTGATTAGTGTACATGCAGCAAGAGGAAATCGGAAAGGAGAGGATCATGAAGAAGACATTGGTTCTGTGTGTCGTCGTAGCGGTGTTGAGCGCGGCCGTGTGGGCCGTAGAGGCCAAGAAGGGTGAGGAAATGACCATGACCGGCACCCTGAGCTGCTCGTTCTGCAAGCTGGCCGGCGGTCCGGACCACAAGTGCTCAAAGGAGTGCTGCCAAGCCTGCCTGAAGGGCGGGGACACGGCCCTTCTGCAAGACGACAAGGGTGGGCTGTTCATGCTGGTGAGCAAGGACAAGGAGAAGCCGGTCATTAATCCCGAGCGTCTTGCGCTGATGGGCGAGAAGGTCAATGTCAAAGGGATCATGGTGAAGGCCAACGGCCTGCAGGCGATCTACGTTGAGAACATCGAGAAGGCGGCGGAGACCAAGGCCGCGGAGAAGAAGTAGGTCCGGGTGCGGGTTGCCACACACAGCCCGGCATTTGTCTTGCACGATAACGTCTTGAACGCCCTCTTTCCTGCGGCCGATGCCCCGGGAAAGAGGGCGGCAAGGATCACCGGCAGATTCACACGCGAACAACGGGAGGCACCCCCATGAAGTCCCTAGTCATCCGATACATAAGCGCCTTCGTGCTGCGAGGCACAGTCGTTTCATTCATGGTCCTCGCCCCGGGAATGGCGGCTGCGGCCACCGGGCCGGAAGAACACAGCACCTCCGACCCGGCCATGAGTTCCATGATGGATCCGGATCAGTTGCTCTTATCATCGAGGGTGTTTCTCGGGCGGCTTCCCGCGGCGATGCCGGGAAGCCAAAACGATACTCCGGAGAGAATCGCCTTGGGGAAGCGCCTCTATTTCGAGCGAGGCATTTCGACCCACAAGAATCAGGCCTGCCACGACTGCCATCTGCTCACGGAAGGCCGTGCGGGCACGGATCACACGCCTACGTCAAAGGGTACGATCGGGGAATTCGGCAAGCGCAACTCTCCCACCGTGATCAACGCGGGCTTTCAGTTTGCGCAATTCTGGGACGGCCGTTCTCCGGATTTGGTTGACCAGGCGAAAGGCCCGGTCCTGAATCCGATTGAGATGGGCATGAAGACACCGATGGAGGTGATGGACCGGCTCCGGGGGATCGAGGGATATGCAGAAGCGTTTCAGCGCGCGTTTCCCAACGATCCGCAACCCATGACGTATGACAACATGGCCGTGGCGATTGCGGCCTTCGAACGCACGCTGATAGCGCCAGGACGTTTCGATAAGTACCTCGCAGGCGAGGAAGACGCCATCACTGAACAAGAGAAGATGGGACTCATGGCCTTCATGGATCATGGCTGCGTGGATTGTCATACGGGCGTGACCGTCGGCGGCCAACTCTATCGCAAGATCGGGGTTCGCCATGCGCTCGCGGGGAACGAGGACGTGGGCCGTTACGAAGTCACAAAGAATGAAGAAGACCGGTTCGTTTTCAAGGTTCCGATGCTTCGGAACATCACGCGGACCGGCCCCTACTTCCATGACGGCAAGATTCCCACGCTTTCGGGTGCTGTGCACCTCATGGGCCAACTCCAGCTCGGCCTGGAACTCCATCCGGGCGACACAGCCGATCTTGTTGCGTTTCTCGGGACGTTGGAAGGCAATCCACCGCCCGTTCAGGAGTAGCCGGCCGCCACGTTGCCGCGCCGCTCCGCATAGCGGCCTGAATCATTCACCGCACAGGAGACGTCCCCCCGCAGAGGAGAAGGGATTCCTTTGCGTTCTTCAGGCGGCCTCAATCGCCATAGGTTTCCTGGCTCGAACTTCTTGTCGTCATCGCGATTTCAACACGGGCACAAGAAACTCGATGCAGACCTTCCGAAACGCTCCGGGCGGGGTATTGCGGCTGCGCCAGGGGACAGAACGCTTCTTGATTACGAATATCCACTATCCGGCGCGGGCCACTCACGCCGCTTAGAGAATTTCGGCCGCCACTCGCACGGATTCCCGCTTGGGCAAGCTACGGCTCATTCGCCTGCCTTCTTGACTGAAGCCGCCGTGGAGCCGGTCCAATTATCAGCAACATGAATCAGTACTATCGCGAGCAGGCCTGGCCAGTCCAACGACAAGATGTCGCCGCCGCACACATCGCCAGACGCGCGCGCTCCTGCTCTCCCTCTCTTGCGGACAGCTGCCCTTCTTCGCTCCATTATGCAAGTCGAAGAAGAGCTATCGGAGAGCGTGTTCTCTCAAACACGCCGGCAGCATCGTTGCTGCACTGCACGCTGAAGGACGTGGATTCTTACTCTCTTTTCTCTGCGCGTTTGCAGCGCGGCGATGCACATCTTCAGGGGCTTTCCGGCCGCGTAATATCTTCCCGAATCTTGAATTTGGCTTGTGGTGCCGTGCTTCCGAGTCTCTGGCAGTCAACCGGCGTGAGAATTTTCACATCCAGTCGAGGAGAGGCAGACTGTAACTGCCTTCACACACATTACTTGTGGAAGTGCGCTGCGAAGAGGCGTCACAAAACGCGCACCCCTTTTATCTTAGTGTTCTATGTGTCGCTACCGCGCAACCCTCCATTACAGCGGCACTTGCAGGGCTAGCTGCAAATGGTATGCGGATTGCTTAGCAGAGCGTAGATGCATTGCTCAAAGACAAACTTGAAGCACGGGTTCAACTGCAGACTTTGTTGCTGCCGCAGGAATCTGCGGGCCGAGAAGTGTTGTTGCAGAGGCCGAAGTGTTTGGGCATGTCAAGGTCAGCGCGGAAAACAGAGCAAGAGGTGTCAGGTGTCTTTTCGCGCATCGCGAGGGTGTGAAGCGTAGCCAGGTTTTCGCTGCGGATGCGAAGCGCCCAATGAAGGGGCAGGGCAAGCCCGCTCCTCGCCCAGGTGAAGCTGGAATGCGGCGCGCTGTCATTCGGAGAAGACTAACGAGGAGGGTGTTGTCTCGCAGAGCGTCCGTCTGTTCGTGCGCATCGCGCAATCCAACACGGAATGAGGCGGTGCCCTTGAGCATGCAGGGGCAGCGCAGAGCGTAAGTGAAGAGGCGTCAAGACATTTGACTGGGAGGCCAGAACATGTTTCCGAAAAAGTGTGGTGTGATGTTGTGTTTAATGGTGATTGTCTTTTCCTGGGGACTCTTTGAAGCGGCAGGCCAGGTGCCTCCGGCGCCGAATCTGGCGTTGCCCAATTATCTGAACAGTCCGCCCCTGCGGAAGTTCGTGGATTCACTGCCGGGCCTTGGGGCTGCGGGTGCGAACAACCTGGGGCAGTTCATCCCGGTCGCGACCCCGGATACGATTACGTTTCCGGGATCGGACTACTACGAGATCGGCCTGGTCCAGTACACCGAAAGGATGCACTCGGACCTGCCGGTGACCGGGACGAAGCTGCGCGGCTACGTGCAGTTGAACCTGGGTACGGACGCCTTGGGCGCGAACACGGTTGCGCCCGCCCCGGCGCATTACCTAGGCCCGCTCATCATCGCCCAGAAGGACCGTGCGGTGCGCGTCAAGTTCGTGAACATGCTTCCGACGGGCGCGGCAGGCAACTTGTTCATCCCGGTGGACACGACGCTCATGGGCGCCGGCATGGGGCCCGTCCCGATGCCGGGCATGCCCGGCATGATGGAGATGTTCACGCAGAACCGTTCGGATGTCCACCTGCACGGCGGGTTCTCGCCGTGGATCAGCGACGGCACACCGCATCAGTGGGTCACCCCCGCTGGGGAGGTGACCTCGTATCCGAAGGGCGTGGCCTGTCAGAATGTTCCGGACATGTGGTTTGATCCCGTGACGCATGCGATAGTGCCGGCCGGCACGGTTGGCGCGACGAATGATCCGGGTCCCGGCGCGAGCACGTACTACTGGACGAACCAGCAGAGTGCGCGATTGATGTTCTATCACGATCATGCGTGGGGCATCACCCGGCTGAACGTATATGCCGGCGTGGCCGCCGGGTATCTGGTCCAAGACCCGACCGAGCAAGGCCTGGTCACCGCAGGCTTGATTCCTTCCGTTCAAATTCCTCTCATTCTCCAAGACAAGACTTTCGTGCCCGATCCCGTGTCGGTGGCCGCGAACGATCCCCTGTGGGACACGGTCAATTGGGGCGGAATGGGCAACCTGTGGTTCCCGCACGTCTTCCAGCCGAACCAGTTTGCCACCGGCCTGCTCAATCCGATGGGCCGCTGGGACTACGCTCCCGGTATGTGGCCTCCGATGCCGGCCGCCCTCCCACTGCCAGCCATTTCCTTCGTACCCGAAGCGTTCATGGACACGCCGGTCATCAATGGCACGGCCTATCCCTTCCTGAATGTGGAGCCGCGCCGCTACCGGTTCCGGCTGCTCAATGCCTGCAATGATCGCGTGTTCAACCTGCAGTTGTATTGGGCGCAATCCATGGCGGCGCCGGACCCCGTCACACACGTGATTGCAGACCCACTGGCGGGTGAAGCCGACTTAGTGGCGCCGATCCCCCCGGCGTTCATTCAGATCGCCAACGAGGCGGGCTTCCTGCCGGCGCCGGTGGAACTGAACAACCCGCCGGTGCAGATTGGCTGGGACACGGCCGTGGGTAGTCCCACGATGGGCCTGGTCAATCAGAGCAACATGATCCTGATGCCGGCGGAACGCGCCGACATCATCGTCGATTTTTCGGCATGCGTGCCCGGCGAGAACCTGATCCTGTACAACGATTGCCCGGCCCCGACGCCGGCGGGCGACCCGCGCTATGACTACTATACGGGCAATCTCGATCAGACGCCGGCAGGCGGCGCGCCCTCGACCTTGCCAGGTATGGGGCCGAACATGCGCACCCTGATGCAGTTCCGCGTCATCGCCCCGACGGGGACTCTGCCCGCAGATTCGGCGCTATATCCGGACCACGCGACGACGCTGGCGGCCTTGCAGACGCAGTTGCCTGCGGCCTTTACGGCCGGGCAACCGGCGCCGCTGGTCGCCCCGGGCATCACCGCCAACGGCACGACCGTTTCGTTGCCCGTGGGCGCGCTCACCCTGCCGATCGAGGTGAAGACCATTGAGATGGGGACCGACGCCTATGGACGCGGCACGGTCCTGCTTGGGAATGGGGTGTACGATCCGGTCATGGGTTGGACGATCACGCCGCATGCGTACACAGAAGCGCCGCAAGAATTCCTCATTCCCGGCCAACCCCAAGTCTGGATGGTTGTGAACAATTGTGTGGACAATCATCCGTTGCACTTCCACCTGTTTGAAGTGCAGGTGATCAACCGGATTGACTGGGCCGGCAACGTGCTTCCGGTCGACCCACGGGACCAAGGCTGGAAGGAAACCCTCCGGATGAACCCGATGGAGAACGTCGTCGTTGCGTTCCGTCCGATGGTGCCCATCCTGCCCTTCGCCGTTCCCGACAGTATCCGGCCGCTGGACCCGATGATGCCAACGACCGGCCCTTTGGGCAGCGTGATTGACCCGGTGCTCAATCCCAACCCACTGTACAATTTCGAGTGGGAGTATGTTTACCACTGCCACATCCTCGGTCACGAAGAAGCAGACATGATGCGCCCGCTGGTGCTGATGGTGCTGCCTCCCGCCGTGACCAGTGTGACCGCCACGTTGTTCAGCGCGACACAGATCAATCTGGCGTGGACGGTGCCGGCCGGCACCCAGACGAGCTTCCGGATCGAACGGGCGACGGTCGTGGCCGGCGTGGCCGGAGCGTACACCGCCTTGGCGACGGTCGCCTCGAACGTGACGACGTACAGCGATCTGACTGCGGTGGCGGGCACAACGTACAGTTATCGCGTCGTGTCGATTAACGGGGTGGGCAGTGCTGCCCCCTCCCCGGCCATTGCCATCACGGATGCCGTGCCGGCGCCGCCTTCGAACCTGACGGCCACGGCGGCGCCCCTCAGTCCGACTCCGCCCTCGGTGACGATCACCTGGCTTGATCGCTCCGACAACGAGACGGGCTTCACCGTGACGCGGGCCACCGACGCCCTGTTCACCCTGGGCCTGACGCCGTTTGTGGTGCCTGCGAACACGACCACGTTCACGGATACGACGCCGCTTCCGAAGACCCTCTATTACTACCACGTAACGGCGAGCAACGGCGCCGGCCCCTCCCTGGCCTCGCCCGCGGCCAAAGTCACAACGCGCGGCCAACTGGCGGCGGCTCCGTCGAACCTGGTGCAGACGGCGGTTCTCGGCACGTCGATCACGATGTCGTGGAAGGACAACTCGCTGAATGAGACGGCGTTCTATGTGCAGCGGGTGAGCCTGCTGGGCGTGTGGGCGACGATTGCCCGCCTGCCGGCAAACACCGTCACGTTCACGAACACGCCGTTGAAATTGAACACGACGTACATGTACCGAATCGTTGCGTACAACCTCGACGGCACAAGCGCACCCACGAACGTGCTGATTGCCACTACCCTGCCGGTCAAGTCGGCGCGAGCGGACGCGGTCAGCGCCTCGGCGGCGACCGGCCAGCCCATCACGTTCGCGGACTGGAATTTCGAGGCGTCCGTGCGGATCGCCCTGAACATCCTGGACGGGGATATCCTCGATACGGACGTGGAACCCATCACGTCGCTTGACCTGTCCCACAGCGGGATCAGCGATCTGTCGGGGATTGAGAACTTCGTGAACCTCGAGTACCTGGAAGCCAGCTACAATGCGCTGACCACCCTGCCGGATATGAGCGCGTTGACCAAGCTGACGACACTGGAAGTTCGCAGCAACTTGCTGACATCGATCGGCGGCGCGGCGAACCTGCCGGCCCTGGCCGAACTCGAAGTGGAAGGCAATGCGATCACGTCGTTCACGGAAATCGCGGGCATGATCACGCTCGAGCATCTGGACGTGTCGGACAATCCGCTTCCGGGGCTTCCCGGAGTCGGGGCGCTGAACAAGCTGGAAGAGCTCGAAGCGCACAATGTGAACCTGGCGACCCTGTCGGACATTGTGGGGCTGACGAGCCTGAAAGCCCTGGCGCTGAACCGGAACCAGTTGACCTCGGTCGCAGGCATCGGTGCACTGCCGCTGGAAGCCTTGTTCATCGCGGACAACCAGATCAGCGACCTGAGCCCGCTGGCGGCCATCGATTCACTCACCATGCTCCGGGTGGACGGGAATCCGTCGGGCAACATCCAGAGCATGCTCGACACGTGGCCGGCGCTGCAGGCGTTGGGCGTTTCTTCGAACCAGGTGAGCGACATGAGCTTCCTGGCGGGCCGTGCGCAGAGTCTTCTGTATCTCATCCTGCGCGGCGGCAAGTTCAGCGTTCTCAGCTCGGTGGCCGGGTTGCCGGGCCTGATCCAGTTGCGCGCGGAGAGCGCGGGCGTATCTGACGCGTCGGTGCTCGCGGACCTTCCGAGCCTCGAATACGTTGGCTTGGCGGGCAATAACATCAGCGATCTGCCGGTGTTGTCGGCCGAATCCCGGCTGCGCCAACTGGACCTCTCTGGAAATGGCATGTCCGCGGTTCCGGCGAACCTGCCCTCCGGCGAGATGTTCTGGCTGAACCTGGCGCAGAACCAGGTCAGCAGCATTGCCGGGCTGGCAGCGGCCACAAAGTTCGGCGCCTTGCAGGTGGCCGAAGACAGTGTGGCGGAGAACTTGCTCGACATGCACAGCGACTGTGTCGGCTTGAGCCCGTTGCTGAACCTCACGGATGATCCGTTGGACGCCGAAGCAGCGTCGACGGACGTCCCCGAGATCGAGGCAAACGAGGTGACTGTCATTACGGACGGTTCCTGCGGTGGCGCGGCGGTCGCGGCGGAAGGCGAAGGCGAAGGCGAAGGCGAGGGTGAAGGCGAGCAATCCGGATCGCTGATGGTGACCATCGAACCCGCGGATGCCCGGGAAGATGGCGCGAAGTGGCGGGTCGATGGCGGCGCCTGGATGAGCAGCGGGATGACGCTCTCGGGTCTCGCGGTTGGCCAGCACACGCTCGAATTCAAGGCCATTTCTCAGGAAGCGCCGTTCTTCGGATGCTTCGGAGGACAAGGCAAGCCTTGGACCACGCCGGTCAACCAGACGGTCACGATCACTGCGGATCAAACCACCACGGCGACGGGCACCTACGTTGCTCAAAAGGCGGCGGCAGCCAGTGTGACTGGCGGCCAGCCCTGGGGCGACGTCCTGCTCATTGCCTCGGTGGCCAGCATGCTGATGCTGGCGCGCAGACGGAAGCTGCACGCCTAGCCTCTGTGTAAGACACGACAGGCCCCATCTTTATCGCGTGGATGAAGATGGGGCCTTCCATGTCTCCTTTCCGCTCCCGGCCCGGAGTAGCCACACGAAACCTCGGGTGTGCGGGAACAATAGAACATCAAGGGATGTTCAAAGAATGGGTAGTTAAGGGCAGGCGTCAAGGCCGCGTCATGGACAAGCAACAGAGGGCAAACACGCGCATTCAGTGTATGCCTCGGCATCCATGGGCAAAGGTTGACCGAGTGTGCGTGATGGCATGGGAGGGGTCAGGCGTGTTCAAGCACTTGAGGATGTCAGCAAAAATGGCGTTGGGCTTTGGCCTGCTGGTCGCGATCGCGGCCGTCTTGGGGCTCGTAGGATGGTTTGGCGTGACGCAAGCGCGCGGCAATCTGCTTCTATACGCCGAGTGGGGGCATATCGACGCGGTCATGAACGAACGGGTGATTCAGCCGGCATTTCAATTGCAGGTCGCTCTGGCGGGGTACAAGGCCTCGCCAGGCACGACGACGCTGGCCCGGCTCCATGAAGCCATCGACGCGGCGGAGGGCGGCGCAAACGACTGGACGGCGCTGGCCAGCTCCCATGCGGAACTCGCCACGGGTTCTTCAGACATCGCCGGGCTCGTATCTGGCTATCGGAAACTGGCGGATGAGTATCGTGCGCGCCAGGAAGAACAGAGCGGGATTCGTGAGAAATGGGACGCCATAATCACCGACTGCCTCGCGGATCTGGACGCTACGATGAAGAAGGTGATTGACCCGGCCAAACTGACTTCGAGCGAGCGGAAAGACGTGCCGGAGATGAAGAAATGGGGCGACATTGACATGATCATGAACGAGTCTGTCATCGCGAACGCGCTCCGGCTTCAGACTTCCGCGCATGACTACGCCGAAACCCGGACGGAGGAGAAGTGGGCGGCATTTCAGGATGCGCAGCAGAAGGCGTCCGATGGGTTGTCCGAATGGCGCCAGACATTGGATGGCGAAAGCGAAATGAAGGCCGCAGCGGACCGCATCGAGGGGCGCCTGAAGGAATACGCTGATCTGAGCGGCGACTTCCACGATAGCGTGGTCGCCATGCTGGCGGCGGAAACGCGTGTGACTTCAGCCACGCACGATCTGCTGGCAAAGCTCGAGAAGGCCATGACGGAGGTGATCGATCCGGCAAAGACCGCGGCGGTAACTCGCGCAGACGCGATGCAGCGGGTGGTGACCCAGGTGGTGCTTGGATTGGCCATCGCCGGCGTGCTGCTGGGAACGGTCCTGGGCTGGCTCATCACACGCAGCATTGTTAGGCCCATCCAAGGGGTCATTGCATCGTTGCGCGAAGGCTCGGTCCAACTCGCGGCGGCGTCAGACGAGGTCGCACAGTCGAGCCAGCACATGGCTAACGGCGCTTGCCAATCGGCCTCGTCACTCGAAACGACGGCGTCGTCGATTGAGGAATTGTCTTCGATGACGACTCGGAACGCGGACAACGCGGGTGCGGCGGATCAACTCATGGCGGAGGTCAAATCCATGTTGTCAGAGGGGAGCACCGCGATGCAGCAAATGTCGGACACGATCGGAGAGATCAAGCGTTCGTCCGATCAGACGGCGCGGATTGTCAAGACGATAGACGAAGTGGCCTTCCAGACAAATCTCCTGGCCTTGAACGCGGCGGTCGAGGCGGCGCGTGCCGGGGAAGTCGGGAAAGGCTTCGCGGTCGTCGCGGAGGAGGTGCGCAGCCTGGCCCAGCGTTGCGCCCATTCAGCGAAGGACACATCGACATTGATAGAGGAATCCCAGCGCAATGCCGACCGGGGCGTCCGCGTAACCGGCGAGGTGGCAAAGTTCCTCGCTTCGATTCAGCAGAGCGCCGACAAGGTTGGAGCATTGCTCGCGGAGATTGCGACCGCCACTAAGGAGCAGTCCCTGGGCATATCGCAGGTCAGCACGGCAATGTCCGCCCTGGAGGAGGTCACTCACGGCAACTCGGCCACCTCGGAAGAGACGGCATCAGCCAGCGAGGAACTCTCCGCGCAGGCGAAGGAATTGGACACGCTTGTCCATGAGCTCATCTCGGTGGTTGATCGCGGTACGAGTTCCCGGAATGGCGACGGTGGAAGTCGCCGGGCTTCGCCGCTTGCACTCGCCGCGCCGCGCAGACGCGAGGCCGATGCCGTCAAGCTGCTGGAATGAAGCCGCCCCGCGTTGGCTCGCCTCATGTTTTCGTCCGCTGCACTTCCGGGTGATTCACTATTCGCCGTGGTAGCGCCCCTCCTTGGGCGGTTTCAAATCGATTGCGAACGGCTCGTCCCGAACAGCCGTCAGTCTGCCATCACGGCATTCCAGCTTGGCCATCTGAAGAACGGAACGATGCTTGCCCGGCTTCACGTGTTTCTTTCCGAAGGGATGCACGAAGTAGATGGCATAGGCAGCATCATCGAGCACGACGATGTCGGGATGCTGCGCGACATAGTGGTCGTCCTTGCGCGCGCCCGGCTCCCGCATGAATGCTCCCTGGTCCTCCCAATGTTTCAAGTCCCCCGAGCGATAGAAATTGAGGCCGCCGCTGTCCGTCACGAGCCAGAAACACCCGCCAAGGCGAAAAACATTCGGCGCCTCTTGTCCGCGGCTTGTCTCCGCGGGACCGGTCACTTTCCACGCGGAGAGATCGGGGCTTTCGGCGGCGTATATGTGTGAATCGTCCGCCTCGTCCTTGTACCACATTCGCCAGGTGCCGTCGGGAAGGCGAAATACACACGGGTCAATTACGCGGTTGCTGGACAGCGGGAGCTTCCCCTCGAATTTCCAGTCAAGGAGATTGCCGCTCGTGTAATGGAGGATGAAGCGGTCTCCGGACCAGTCATCGTGGACCCCGGGCACGTAGCTGACGAACATGTGGTACACATCGGCGTGCCAAATGAGTTCGGGGGCCCACCACGTGTTTGGCCCTTCTTCAAACGCGAGACCGCGGGCCGTGCCGTGATATTGCCAGCTATGGCCGCCGTCCGGCGACACGGCAATGCCGATATCGGTCTGATGGCACCAGCGCACGCCGGGCTCGTTGCTCTGATTGGCGCGGCGGCTCGTGTAGAAGATCCACCACGTCTTCTCCTGCCGGTTCCAGATTAGGGTGGGGTCCGCGGCGCCGTCGTAGACGGGGTCGACAAACAAGGGGGCCGGCGCCGCTCCGTTGCTTCCCATGGACCCTACGCACACACTCTTTATCAGTTCCACTTCCTTCGCGTCGTAGGGCGTGCCGTCTGCGTGAAAGAGATCATGGAACCAAATCTTGGGCTCCGGGTCGCCTTTCTTCGAATTCCAGGCGAATTGGGCTTGCGTTCGGCCATTGACGAGCCCCCAGCAATAGCAGCCGATTCGTTCCTGCTTGAACAGCGGCAGGTCCGTGTCCCAACGGCTGCCGAGATGGCGAGACATCCATTCCGAACAAATCAGCGGCCGGCCCTGCGCCTTGTGGCCGGCGATGGCGGCCTTCATGCCTGCGAGGTCCGTATAGGCGTGATACGTGATCACATCGGAAAGCGCCCGGAGCTTCTCGTTCATGGCATCCATCTTCGCCCAGAGTGCGATCGTGAGCGGCTGTTCGGGGTGCGCGTTGCGTGCCCACGCGAAGGCGGCTTCGGCCAGGGGCAGCGACTGGTCGCCCATCCCCGAATTGCCCGGCTCGTTGTAGAGGTCCCAGAAGAGCACCCGCGCGTCTCTTCCGAAGGCGCCGGCAAGGTCCTCGACATACGCCCGCAGGTCCGGCCATGTGTCGTGATTTGTGACCGCGCTCAGGCCGGGACTGGGCGTCCAACTGGGCAGGATCATGCCGGGAATCGGTTCCCGCTGTTTCCCGAGATAAGGCTCGGTCACAGGCGGATCGCCAAACGTGCAATCATCGAAGAGCACGGGAACCACTGTGATGCCGTTCTTGTTCGCGAGGGAAAGGAAGCGGTCAAAGCGCGTCTTCAGTCCGTTCGGATCGTTCTTCCAGACGAGATACTGCACGAAGACACGGCAGGAGTTGAAACCCAGGTCGCGGGCCCAGGCGAGTTCCCGTCCGATGACTGCTTCATCAAAGGTCTCCGCGCTCCAGAATTCCGTCGTGTTACAGGCCGTGCTCGGGACGTAATTGAAACCGCAGACCCACGCCTGCTTGCCGTACCACGCCCAGGCCTTATCCACCGGCCAAGGGCCCGATTCAGCGCCGGCATGCCACGCGGCAAGGCTGAGCACTCCCGCGGCGACCACTCTCAAGGAGATTCTTCCGTTCATTTCCTGTTCTCCCGGTTGAAATGGAGTGTCCCTGGAACCGAGGCCCGGACGCTTGCGACAACGATACGGGAGTATTGCGCGGAACACAAGAGCCTCACGGGGAGGAGGTCCCGAAGCGCGCTCCATCCCGCAGGCGCGGGCGTGATTGAGTCCCGGACGGGTATGGGCGATAATCGCCAGTCGATGGGACCCCACCACAATTCAGGAGATGTTGTCCATGTTTACGCTCGGTCTGCTCCTGGCATCAAGTGTTGTTGCCTCCGGCCAAGCACAAGCGACCTTCCCCGGCAGCGCATGGGAACGGAGGGATGCGGAGAAGCTGGGGCTTGATGCCGCCGCGCTTGATCGCATCGCGGAAGAACTCGGCGGACGCGGGTGCATCGTCAAGGACGGCTATCTGGCCAAGACCTGGGGCGATCAGGCGGAGGTGGGCGACTGGTACTCTTCGGCCAAGCCGGTGCTGAGCACGCTGCTGTTCTTTGCGCTGCAGGAGGGGCGGGTCACAAGCGTGGATCAGCCGATCGCGGATTTCGGATGGCCGCTTCAGGCAAAAGACCAGGGGATCACGTTTCGCCATCTCGGCGCGATGACCAGCGGCTATGCCCGGCCGGAGGGTCCGGGAGAGGCCTGGGCCTACAACGATTTCGCCATCCAACTCTATCAAAAGACCCTGTTTGAGAAGGTCTTTCATGCCAGGGCAAAGGCCGTGGCAGAAGCTCCGGAACGTTTGGGCGCGCTCGGATTCCAGGACGGGCTCACGTTCACGCAAAAAAGCCGGCTCAAGGCGTCGGTTCGCGATTTCTCGCGGATCGCGTGGTTCTGGCTGAACAAGGGCGAATGGGACGGCAAGCAAATCCTCCCGCGTCGCTATTTCGACGAGTACATGAAGCCGGTTGTTCCCGAGAACTTGCCCCGAACCCGCTCCACGGATCACGAGGAGGATTATCTCAAGATCGCTTCCTACGGAGGCGCTTCGGATCAAACGTCCGCGGGGCCGGGCATCTATGGCTTCAACTGGTGGCACAACGCCACGAGCCGCTTGAACCCGGACAACCTGACCTGGCCCGATGCGCCGCCCGACACGATCATGTCGCTGGGGCACGCGGGCAACTGCTCGGCGATCTTCCCGAGTCTCCGGCTAATGGTCGTTTGCGCCAATGGCGACTGGGGAAAAGAGCAGCCGGGAGATCCCGCGTCAAAGATGAATCGCATTCTCGGTCTGGCGGCCGGCGCCGCGGGCTTTCGGGTCCCTGTGGTGCGCATCACCGGCGAGTTGCGGAAATGGCATGACGTGACCCTCTCTTTTACTGGCCCGGATGCCTGTGAAGAGGGCACGCCCAATCCGTTCATGGACTATCGTCTTGACGTAACCTTTACGCGCGGACGAAAGCATATCGTCATGCCCGGCTACTTTGCCGCGGACGGCAATGCAGCGAACACCGGTGCGGAAAAGGGCAAGGTCTGGCGGACGCATTTTGTGCCGGACGCCACGGGAACCTGGCGCTATAAGGCTTCCTTCAGATCCGGGCCGGGTGTTGCGATCAGCAGCGATCCAAACGCCGGAACCCCCGAGGCGTTTGATGGCGCATCGGGCACGCTCAGGATTCAGCCGTCGGACAAGCTTGCGCCCGATTTCCGCGCAAGAGGCCTGTTGCGCTATGCCGGAAAGCGCTATCTCCAATTCGCGGAAACAGGCGAATACTTCCTGAAAGGCGGCGCGGACAGTCCGGAGAACTTCCTGGCCTTTGCCGACTTCGATCAGACGCCGCCCACGCACCACTTTGAACCCCATGCCGGCGACTGGCGCCCGGGCGATCCGCTGTGGGGCGACGCCAAGGGCAAGGGCATCATCGGCGCGTTGAACTATCTTTCCGGCAAGGAAATGAATTCCGTGTATTTTCTGACAATGAACGTGAACGGTGACGGGAAAGACGTGTGGCCGTGGATCAGTGATTCGGAACGTGTCCGGTTTGATTGCAGCAAATTGGATCAGTGGGGGATCGTGTTTTCACACATGGATCGCCTGGGCCTGCTCCTGCATGTCGTCTTGCAGGAACAGGAAAACGATCATTTGCTGGACGGGGGCGAACTCGGCCCTGAACGCCGGCTCTATTATCGCGAACTGGCCGCGCGGTTTGCGCATCATCTGGCACTGGTCTGGAACCTGGGCGAAGAGAACCGGAATTCGGAAGCGCAGCAAAGGGCGTTTGCGGAGTGCCTTCACGCGCTTGACCCGTACAATCATCCCCGGGTCGTGCACACGTTCCCAAAGCAGCGGGAAAAGGTCTATGCCCCGCTGCTGGGTTGCGGCTGTCTCGAAGGCCCGTCGCTCCAATTAAGCGACATGAAAGAAACGCACGGGGAAACGCTTCAGTGGACCGCGCGATCGCGCGGCGCCAACCGGCCTTGGTTCGTGTGCCTGGACGAGATCGGCCCGCCGGATATCGGCGTCAAAGCCGACACGGAAGATCCCGGCCACGACAACGTGCGCCGCCACGCGCTGTGGGGCAACTTGATGGCGGGCGGGGCCGGGTGCGAGTGGTTCTTTCAGAGTGACAATCACTGCGAGGACTGGCGCTCCCGCGACGGAATGTGGGATTTGACGCGCCATGCCTTGTCCTTCTTCAGGCTGGTGCCTTTTGCCGAGATGCAGGCGCACGACGAACTCGTGCGCGGCGAGGGCGCGTGGTGTCTGGCCAAGCCCGGGAAGGTTTACGTTGTCTACGCGCCCAGGCCCGCGGGGGTGACGATCGATCTGCCCCGAGGCCGATTCCGTGTGCAGTGGTACAATCCGCGGGTTGGCGGTGCACTCATCAAGGGCATGGAAGTCCGGGGCGCCGCCTGGCGCACGTTGAGCAAGCCGCCGCAGGTGGACGATCAGGATTGGGTGATCTTGCTCCAAAAACGGCCGCGGTTCTCGCGGTAAGGAATTCGGCATGCTTTTCGCACATTCCAGGACATGGTTCCCGCCGGTCGAGGCCTGCCTCCTGTTCTCGATTCTTTTCGTGGCGGCCGGAATGCCCGCTCGTGCTCACGAGGGAAGCGAGGCGGCTGCCGTTCCTTGTCTGTACGTAATTGGCGATTCCACGGCTGCGGAGAATCCGCCGGATCGATATCCCCGGATGGGATGGGCGCAGGTCCTCCGGGACTACGTCGACGCAAGCCGCCTATGCGTGCTGGACAAGGCCAAGGGCGGGCGCAGCGCCAAGAGCTTCTACGAAGAAGGGTCATGGAAGCCCCTATATGATGCCCTGAAGGCGGGCGACTACGTGTTCATTCAGTTTGGACACAACGATTCGAAGAAGTCGGATCCGAACCGCTTCACGGATCCTGCCACATCGTACCGCCAATACTTGAAGCGCTACATTGAGGAGACGCGTTCCAAGGGAGCCTGTCCAATCCTGCTGACTTCCATTCAGCGCAACGCCTGGGAACCGGACAAGAGCCTGAAGGACACGCACGGGGGATATCCTCCTGCCATGCGGGCACTCTCCAAGGAACTGAATGTTCCCTTGATCGATCTGCATGCACGGACGGACAGGCTGTTTCAGCGTCTCGGCTCGGAGAAGACCGCGTCATTGTTCATGAACCTCGGAAAGGGGATTTCGCCCAACTTCCCCGACGGTTCCGTGGACAATACGCATCTTCAAGAGACGGGAGCACGGGCGATTTGCCGGTTGGTCGTAGATGCCATCGAAGATCAGGAGCTTCCCCTGCGGGCATGCCTGCAAACCCTGCCCGCGAAAGCCGCGGCCCCGGCATCCTCCTGGAGCACGACGGGACCGAGAACGATCTTTGCCATTCGGGACGCGGATCAATGCGCGCCGGTTACGTCGGGCCGCTGGCGCTTGTCCGGCGTGCTTGAGGTGCATTTCACGGGGCGAATTGAACCTCATGAGAACTCCGTCTGTTCCGTGTTTGGCGAAGGCGTGGAAGCCCTCGACGGGCGCTTCGATCAGGTTCTGCTCCCTGATGGATGGCAGTGCGACGTCGTCTATGGCCGAAAGAAACCCGGCCTCATCTTGCGCAATTTCCGCCCGGAGCGCGCGCCGGCGTTTCCGAGCGCAGAAGGCTTCGGCAAGTACACAATTGGCGGGCGCGGCGGCCGGGTCATCGAGGTCACGAATCTGAACGACAAGGGGCCGGGGAGTCTCCGGGAGGCCTGCGAAGCCCGGGGGCCGCGAACGATTGTCTTCCGCGTCTCCGGGACGATAGCACTGGAGTCCGAATTGAAGGTCCGGAATCCGTATCTGACGATCGCCGGCCAGACGGCGCCGGGCGACGGCATCTGCATCAAGAATTATCAGTTCAACTTCGACACGCAGCACCTGATTGTCCGTCACATGCGCTTTCGGCCCGGCGATGAAAAGCAGAAGGAACAGGACGCGTTCGGCGGCGGCGGTGACCACATTCTCGTCGATCACTGCTCTGTAAGCTGGGGCATCGATGAGACGCTCTCCATCAACAAGGCGTCCAATGTCACGGTTCAGTGGTGTCTCGTCAGCGAGAGCCTCACGAAGTCCCTGCACAAGAAGGGGGCACACGGCTACGGCGGACTCTGGGGCGGACCCGGCGGTTCGTTTCACCACAACATCCTGGCGCACCACTCCAGCCGGAACCCGCGCGCTTCGGGCAATCCGGATTCCGGCTTGCTCGACCTGCGGAACAACGTAATCTACAACTGGGGATTCAACAGCGCCTACGGCGGCGAGCTGTGGCCGCGCAACTGGATCAACAACTACTACAAGTACGGCCCGGCGACCTCGGAAGAGGTCCTGGACCGCATCTTCCTCCAGAAGGACCCGCGCGGGAAGATGTATTGTGCGGGCAATTTCGTGTGGGGGTTTCCTGCCGTCTCCAAGGACAATTGGCGGGGCGGCGTTGACTTTGCCCCAGATGGAGAGGCTACGGAACAGACGCTGCGGGTGAACACGCCCTATGTCGTGGCGCCGGTCAAGACCCAGTCCGCAAAACGTGCTTTCAAACGCGTGCTGCGCCAGGCGGGCGCTTCGCTGCATCGGGACGCCGTGGATTCCCGCGTGCTGCGCGAAATCCGTACGGGAACCGCGCAGTACGGGGAGACTTACGGAGGCGGCGGCAAGGGCCTGATCAATTCGCAGTCCGCCGTCGGCGGCTGGCCGGAACTCCGTTCCCTTCCCGCACCGGAGGATTCCGATCACGATGGGATGCCGGACGCCTGGGAACGCAAGCATGGGCTGGATCCCGGCAAACCGGAAGACGGCGCGCAGGACGCCGACGGCGACGGCTACACGAATCTCGAGGAGTACCTGAACTCGATTGCCCCGTGAGGCACGTGGTTCAGCAGATGCAAGAGGATGTCGGCGATACGATCAGCCCAACGGAAAGGTGCTGTCGGATGAAAAGGCTCGGATGGTTGCTCTTCTTCGTTCTGCCGGCGGTCTCCACGCCACATGCGGACGCGCCGCAGGGGGCCGTGGTGCTACACGACGATTTCACCGCATATGCGACCGGGATATGGATGGGGGTCGTCGGCGCGGAGGCGGAATATCACTACGTCCCACAGTCCGGGCGCATCGGGAACTGGGCGGTCTCCACGTATCGCTCGGAGCCCGAATCGCAACGGGCGTGGCGCATCGAGGAATGGGATGGCCGGCGGGTCCTGGCCATGGAGTACGACAACAAGTGGAAAGACATGCACCCCGTCGTTGAGGCGGGCGACCCGCTCTGGTGCGACTATGCCGTGGACGCCGCCTGGACTCCGCTGGCGGACAAAGGCCAATCCGGCGTGCTCTTCCGCTATCAAAGCGATCGCTGCTACTACTTCTTCGGTGTCACAGGCCAGCGGGCGGTCATCAAGTACGTCAAGGACGGCGATGCGTTCCGTAAGCCTCATGAAGAGATTCTCGCGGACGCCCTCTTCGCGTGGAAACCCGGCGACCGGCTTACGGCGCATGTGGAGGCCGCAGGAAACCGCCTGCAGGGTTCGCTGGGCCAGGTCACGATCAGCGCTGTTCACGACGCGTTTCCGCGGGGCCGCATCGCACTGCTGGCCGACGGCCGGGCGCGCTTCCACGAAGTTGCTGTGCGAATGAGCGCCGAATCGAAATCAGCACTGGACCAGGCGGTGCGGGATCGTGAGGGAGAACTGGACGCATTGCGTGCGGCGAATCCGCGGCCGGCACTCTGGAAGAAGGCGCGGACCTCCGGCTTTGGCGTGGGGCGCAACCTGCGCTTCGGCGACCTGGACGGCGATGGCCAGAAGGACGTCCTGGTCTGCCAGCCGGTGCATCACGGGCCGAAAGATGCCGCCAGCGAAGTCAGTTGCCTGACTGCGATGACTTTCGATGGCAAGCAGCTTTGGCAAGTGGGCACGCCGGACCCGTGGAAGAATCATCTGACGAACGATGTCGCCTTCCAGATCCATGACATTGACGGCGACGGCCGCAACGAAGTGATCTACTGCCGCGGCATGGAACTGGTAATCGCGGAAGGCGCGACGGGCAAGACGCTGCTGAAGGCCCCCACGCCGGAGATGCCCGCCAACACAAAGACGCCCTACGGCCAGACTCCCCGCATTCTCGGCGACAGCCTCTTCTTCTGCGATTTCCGCGGTCAAGGCCGGGCAGGCGATCTTGTTTTGAAAGACCGCTATCAGAGCTTCTGGGTGTACGACGAACACCTGAACCTGCGATGGCAGGCGCAATGCAATACCGGCCACTATCCGTGCGCGGCCGATATTGACAAGGACGGCAAGGACGAACTGGCGATGGGCTATTCGCTGTTCGATGATGACGGCAAGGTGCTGTGGAGCCTGGACAAGGACCTGGAGGACCACGATGACGGCGTGGCGATAGTGCCGCTGAAAGCGGGACTGGATGCCGCGCCGGTGTTCATCTGTGCGGCAAGCGACGAGGGGATGCTGTACGTGGACATGAAGGGCGCGATCCTCAAGCACCTCCATCTCGGCCACGTGCAGAATCCCGGCATCGCCGACTTCCGTCCGGACCTGCCGGGCCTCGAGATTGCCACAGTCAACTTCTGGGGGAATCAGGGCATCATCCACTTCTATGACGCGAACGGCGATGTCTATCACGACTTCGAACCTTTTCAGCACGGGAGTCTGTGCCAGCCCGTGAATTGGACCGGCGAAGCGGGCGAATATGTGCTGCTGTCCGCGAACGTGGAAGACGGAGGGCTTTTTGACGGCTGGGGCCGTTGCGTGGTGAAGCTGCCGGCGGATGGGCATCCGGATATGTGCTGCGCGGCACTCGACCTCACCGGCGATTGCCGCGATGAAATCGTCGTGTGGGACCCATATGAACTCTGGGCGTACACACAAGACAACAGCCCGAAGCCCGGGCGCCTTTACAGGCCGGTGCGCAGTCCACTCTACAACGATTCAAACTATCGGGCCATCGTCTCGCTTCCCGGCTGGTCCGAAGAGGCCGCAAAGTGAACTGCATCAACCGAAGCCTCCTGCAAACGCTCGTGTCATGGTTGCTGCTGAGCCTGGCGATGGCCGCCGTCGCACAGGAACCGGCCGCCACGCTGCTCAGAGCGTTCCCGGGCGCGGAAGGTTATGGCGCGTGCACGCCCGGCGGACGCGGCGGCAAGACTCTCGCCGTCACCACGCTCGAGGATTACGTACCCGGCAAGGAAGCGGTGATCGAAGGCAGCTTGCGCGCCGCCATCACGACGGAAGGTCCCCGGTGCATCCTGTTTCGCGTGAGCGGAACGATCCGGTTGAAGGCAGACCTCTACATCGACAAGCCTTTTGTGACGATCGCCGGCCAAAGCGCGCCCGGCGGCGGCATCTGCATCCGCGACTATCAGGTGGTTCTCGCCGCGCACGATATCATCATCCGCCACATGCGATTTCGTTCGGGAAGTGCGACCCAGAAGGAACAGATGGCGGTGGGGATTTTCGGGGGAAGCAACAGCATCCTGGATCATTGTTCCATGAGTTGGGCGATTGACGAGGTCATGAGTTCGTTCGGCGCGCATGACATCTCGGTGCAGTGGTCCATCATCGCCGAAGGCCTCTCGAAGTCCTATCACCCGAAAGGCGAGCACAGCAAGGGATCGATCCTCGCGGGCGACGGCGGCATTTCCCTGCATCATTGCGTTTATGCGCACAACGCCGCCCGCAATCCCCGGGTGCACGGAATCGTGCTCGATTTCCGCAACAACGTCCTCTACAACTGGGGTTACCGCTGCGGATATACCCGGGAAGCGCCGTGCTTCGTCAACTACATCAACAACTACTTCAAACCCGGCCCCTCCACGAACGCCAAACAGCGCACGAGACTTTTCGAGCCGGGCGACGACACCGTCAGGATGTTCTGGGAGGGCAATGTCCTCGACGGCTTTCCATTGGAAACGCAGGACAACCGCAAGATGATTGCCGCGCCGAAGCCATGGAAGCGCGACGACCTCGTGGCGCGGGTGCTGGCAAAAGAGGCATTCCCGTGCCCGCCCGTGCGGACAGACACAGCCGATGTGGCCCTGGAGCGCATTCTGAGTGACTGCGGAGCCACGCTTCCGAAGCGCGACAGGCTCGATTCGCAGCTCACGGATGACATTAGAAACGGCACAGGCAAGATCATTGATTCGGAAAGCGAACTCGGCGGATGGCCGGTGCTGGAGTCAACGCCGCCGGATGTCGACAGCGATGCCGACGGCATGCCGGATGCCTGGGAGCAGGAACATGGATTGTCGTCCCGGGTTTCCAATGGCGGCGCCGCGGACGCTGACAACGACGGATACACGGACCTCGAGGAATTCTTGAACCGCAGCAATCCGCGCGTGGCCGAGGCGGATTGCCGAGTCGATGCGGCGGCATTCCGGCGATATCAGTCGGAGGCGGCGGCGCTGGCGGCGCAAGGGGCAAGCGGATACAAAGAGTACTTGTCGGGGAAGGCGCGGCAGCGCGAAGCACGCAAGAAGGAGCTAATCGCGGCGCTGAACGTGAGTTTCACGCCGGCACCCGGGCCGGAAGCGAAGAACATCGCCGTCGATCTCGGCGGCCGCGCGGTGCTTGAACTGACGCGGATTCCCGCGGGCAGTTTCATGATGGGTTCTCCGGACAGCGAAGAAGGGCAGGAGAAAGAGCGGCCGCAGCACAAGGTCAACCTGTCGAAGCCTTTCTACCTGGCAACCACGCCGACTACGGCGCTTCAGTTCAGAACCGTGATGGGGGAGGAAACGCGCGCGGAGGACGTCACACCCGATGATTTCCCCGCCAAGGAAACCACTTGGTTTGAGGCTGTCGAGTTCTGCGAGATCTTGTCGTCCGCCACCGGCCGCACGTTCCGCCTTCCCAGCGAGGCGGAGTGGGAGTACGCCTGCCGTGCCGGCACAACGACCGCGTTTTACACAGGCGAGACGATCAGCACGGAGCAGGCGAACTTCAACGGCCTCGAAGCCACGCACTACAATCCGGCCGGCGTCTTTCGAGGCAAGGAAACCCCTGTCAGGATGTTTCCGCCGAACCCGTGGGGCCTTTACGATATGCCCGGGAATCAGGCCGAGTATTGTCAGGACTTTGCCTATCGCAAATACACGGCGGAGGAGGTCACGGATCCTGTCGGGATGAACGATCAAGGCGGGCGCGTGCTCCGGGGCGGAAAAGCCGGGAGCAAGGCGTGGTACATCCGCTCTGCCGCGCGTTATTCCTACGCGTCGCAGATCGGCTATGGCTTCCGCGTTGTCATGGAGGAGAAACCCTGGCGGCTGCGGTGATGTGGCGCCCGCGATCTGCTATCGTCTGGGGCGCCTGCCGGACAGGCATCAAGCCGTTGTGGAGCATGCTGGGAGATTGTTTCGGAAAGGGGACGCTTATGCGAAGTTCGTCTGCCTCGTTATTCATCGCGGCCGTAGTGGGGATACTTGCCTGGGCTGCGGCGCCGGCGGGCGCGTTAACCGTGGACGTCGTTGCAGACCCGAGTGCGGACGCCCTCGAACGTTTCGCGGCTTCGGAACTGCAGCGCTGCCTCACGGAGTTGTTCGACGCATCCGTTCGCCTCGTCCCGGCGCCCGAGGAAACGGCTGACCACTTCTTCTACGTCGGGACCTCGGGCCGGAGCGCGGGTACGCCGTGTCCCATCGAACACGTCCCGACACTCAGCGATCAGGGATTCCTCCTTCGGAGCATGACATGGCACGGCAAAGCGGCCCTGGCCATTGTGGGCGGTTCGCCAACGGCGACGATGTGGGGCGTCTACGAGTTGGGCGAACGCTACGGCATTCGCTACTTGCTGAGCGGCGATGTCTTTCCGCCCAAAGGCCGTCCGTTCTTCCTGCCCGAACTGGACAAGACGTTTGAGCCGGACTTCCGCGTGCGCATGTGGAAAACCATGGGCGATTTCGCCATGGGCATGGAAGGCTGGGGGATGGAGGAGTATCGCCCGTTCATCGATCAGCTTGCCAAGCTCAAGTTCAACCGCATCCGCGTGAGCAGCGGCCCCTCTCAACCCTTCCTCGGCCTGTCCGTGCGCGGCGTCAAGAACGCTTCGGCCACCCTCTGGTACGGCGCGCATTTCCCGATTACCGGCGACATGCCCGGCCGTGCCCTCTTCGGCAGAGAGGCCGAGTTTTGGAATCCGGATCTCCCGCTGCCTGATGCGGGCGGCGATGCGCTCGTCGCCGCGGGCGAGCGCCACTGTCACGAACTGGTTGCCTACGCCCACAGCCGCGGCATCGACTCCAACTTCGTCGGATCGATCACGGACTTCCCCAAGGAGTTCGCGGGACTCCTGCCGGAAACGCAGCCCGTCCAGCAACTCGGAGCGCTCACAGTCAGTCCCGGCCCGACAGTCCGGCCCGACAACCCCGAGTTACTCGACGTCGCGGGCACAATCCTTCGAACGCTTGTGGGCACTTTTCCGGAAATCGACTCCTACGGCTTTCCCGTGGGCACGGAATGGCCCAGTTGGATCGATCTGTATGCGTCGGCATGGGAAGAGCTGAACGCGCGGTATCACATTGACGAAATCACCTCGCTGAACGCGGTCCTGCAAGCGGCCGCGCAGCGCACGGCATATACCGGCGGCCCGGATCGTGCCGTCCGGCAAGTGAAGGGCGACCTGGCCGGGCTGTGCTTCCTGGATCGATTGCGCACAGACCCCGAGATCTTCCCGAAGACCGCCAAGCCGGAGCCGCGCCTCATCTACTATGAAGTTGCCGAGGAGCTCTTCCCCATTCTCCCCCGCATCCTTCCCAAGAGCGCGGAGTTGCTCGTGGTTCTCGATTACACGCCCACGCGCGTGCTGCGCCGCCCCGGCGCCTTCGACAAGATCCCGGCGAAGGAGATTCCGACGATTCTGGCGCTGACGCTTCAGGACGACGGCGTGGGCGTGCCCCCGCAACTGACCACCGGTTCGCTGCATAAGCTCGTGGGCGAAATGCGCGCGCACGGCCTTGCAGGATTCTGCACCCGTCAATGGATGATCAGCGATCTCGATCCGTCGGTCGCCTATCTCGCGAAGGCCGCGTGGGATTCCGGCGCCACGCCCGAAGCCACGAGCCGCGATCTCATCGCCGCCGTGTGCGGGGAGAACGCCGTCGAACCCATGCTCGAAGCCTTCCGGGAAGTCGAGGCGGTCACAGCCGCGCTGGAGGATCATGGGCTTGGCCTCGGATTTCCCGTTCCCTCCATGATGATGGGGCGCTGGGCGCCCGACTCCTTCCCGAAGGAACTTGCGGAAGACCGGGAAGGCTATCGCCGCGCACTCGCCGCGATGCAGAAGGCCTCCCCCGCGCGCGGGAAGGAAGGCCAGGACTACATCGCTTACTGGATCGGCCGCCTTCAATTCGCCGTCCAGTACTTCGACACGCTCGAAACAGTTGCCGCCGCAGCGACCGCAGAACAGGCCGCCAAGGCAGCCAAGGAAAAGGGCGATGAGACGGGCTTTGGGGCGCGGTTAAGGGAGGCTGCCGACCGGGCAGCAGCGGCCCAAAGCCGGTCTTTTCAGGCCATTGAAACCTTTGCGAAAGTCGCGAGGAATCAGTCCGACCGCGGAGCGGTTGCCACGATGGCCGAGTATATCTACCGCCCGCTGAAGCGCAAGGCGGAGGAACTGCGTGCGCAACTACCGCCTGCAGCGCCGGAACGCTACCCCCTGGAACAGTGCATCCTGGAAGTTGGGCCTCCGGTCGAGGTCGGCCGGGCGGAAGGCCACTTCTGGTTCCCCTCGCTGCACGTGGTACCCGGTGCGGAGGGCGCGGCCTCGCCGGAGGCCGTGCTGTGCGAAGTCACACTGAGCGCGGATGAGGCGCAGGGCGAATGGCCCGCGGCCCTGTGCCTGACGCAGGACGGGGGTGCTTCCTGGCATCGCGTCCGGGATATTCCTTGTGCCGGCCCCGCCTCAACGCCGCTGGGACCACGGAAACTTCTGCTGATGCCTTACGAGACATGGCCGCTTGCGCCCGGCGACAAGAAGAACGCCAAGGCAGAGGGGTCCATTGTGACGCTCGGCGACGACGGCAGCCTGAGCGTCGAACGCACGCCGATGTCGTTCCTCGGTTTCCCCCGGGAGCTTGCCGACTATCACCGCGGTGAAGTCTACTTGCTCACGAACGGGAACATCCTGCCGCGAACGGACGGCGCGTTATTCACGACCCTCTACGGGAAATTCGCCGGAGACAACAAGGATTCGTGCTGGGCGATGTCGAGCGCCGACCGCGGGGCCACGTGGCAATTCCGGGCAACTGTGGCAAGCGGACCCGAGTTGGCGGGCGCCATGGAAGGCGCCAACGAGTCGAACACGTGCCGCCTTGCCGATGGGCGGCTCATGACGATTTGCCGGACAGGCGCTGCCTGCTGCAAGAGCTACAGTGCCGACGACGGGGCCACATGGACAACTCCGGAGTTCATGGAGGGCGTCTTCAGCGTTGAGCCGCAACTCCTGCGCCTCGCCAACGGCGTTCTCCTGATCTCCGGCGGACGGCCAGGCCTCTTCGTGTGGACATGCAGTGACGGCGAAGGCAAGCATTGGGAACGGGTCAACCTTGCTCAGCATCACAACCTGCACGTCCCGGACCCGGCCCTTCACTTCGCCGAGGCGCTCTGCGAAGGCAGGGGCGCAGACCCGGCCCCGACCACTTCCTACACGGGCATGGCCGCGATCGGCCCGGACGAAGCGCTCGTTTGCTACGATCGCCTGGGGAACGGATGGGCAGGCGCTCCCGGCACCTACGGCGCTTTTGACGCGGTGTTCAGTGTGAGACTGAAGCTGACGCCAGCGAAAGCGCCGGCGCAGCCGCTGGCGGGAAAGCGGCTCGGTCCCATCTTTAACAACGATATCAACAACATTCTCCACGCAAGTTCCGGCAAGGACATCACTGTGGACGAGTACCGCACGGCCGTCCATCGGATCCTCGATCTGTCTCCCGGGCTGCTTGCGCAGAACGTGGGCATGCCGGACCCCGTCATCTACCGCAGCAACGTGGCAACGACCTGGGACAAGTATCATGCGGGGGTGACGAAAGCGGTCTGGCCGGAGACCTCGGCCGAAGACGCTGAACGTCAGTCTGCCGCCATGCGCCGGCTTCTCGAACTCGGCACGGACCCGTTCACGATCACGATCCAGGCGTGCCGCGAGCGCGGCGTGCCCATCGTCGCCAGTTACCGCATGAATGCCGAAGACTTCTGCGCGGGCGAATTGGATCTGAGCGACTTCGGCCGGGGGCACAAGGACCTCCGCATTCCCGGCCGGGACTGTCTTGATCCTTTGCATCCGGAGGTCTTCCAGCATCGCATGGAGATCTTCACTGAGGTTGCGAACGAGTACGACATTGACGGAATCGAGTTCGATTTCCGACGGTGGTACTGCATGATATCCGACCCGCTCACGAACTATCCCGTCCTGACGCGGATGATCGCCGCAACCCGCAAAATGCTCGATGAAACCGCGGCGCGCAAAGGCAGGAAGATGATCCTCGGGGTGCGCGTGGGCCCGATGCTGGACGGGGAATTCAAGATCGAGGACTTTCCCGGCGCCTATTATCCCGAACCGACGAACCAGTCCTGCCGCAAGCTCGGGCTGGACGTCAAGGCATGGGTGGAGCAGCGACTCGTCGATTACATCTGCCCGGCGCTGTTCTCGCCCATCGGCTTGCCGCGTACGAAGGAATTCACCGGACTTGCCGCCGGCACGGAGATCGGCGTCTACCCGACGATTTCCTACACCCCCCGCTGGGCGCATTTCGACGGCCCCACGTTGCCCGATTCCGAAGAGACGCGCCGCCGCCACCTGCGTGACATCTGCATGGAAGCATTGGCCTGTTACGGGGACGGCGCAGACGGCGTGAGCCTCTTCAACTGGTTCCCGCACTGCGCGCCGTTGCCCGGCCAGGAGGAGCCCGGTTGGGGACACAAGCACGTCTGGCCGGAGGGTTATCGCCCCGATGCCCGCGCCTTCGGCTGGGTGCAGCAGGTTGTCATGCCGAAGCTCGCCGACCCCGGCGCCCTGCGGGACGTGCTGAGCAGGGAACTCCCTGAACCGCTCAAGATGCGGGCGGTCCAGGGCTCGGACAGTTGACGGGATAACACGACGAACAGGCGCTCGCGCCAGTGCTGGGTGTCACTTCTCGGTTACTGTGAATACGCGCTTGGCGCGGTAGCTGTGTCCGAACATGTCCGTCGTGCGGACACTGAGCGTGTGTGTGCCGGGCGCAAGCGCGGCAGGGAGACTGGCGCGCCACAGGTGGCCGGTTTCATGGGGATCCGTCAGGAAACGCATGCACGGTTCCAGAGCTTCGCGGGTCTCGCGGATAAACTTCTTGTCGTCCAGCTTGGCGCCCTTGGCCTCGGCGAATTTCGACGCAAGCATCATTTGCCGTTCGCGCAGTTGAACGTAATAGGGATCCTTGCCTCGGAATTCCTGCATGGACACCCAAGGCCCTTTGCCGTCCACCTGCATCTCGACACTGGAGCGGGAAGAGCCCGCAAAGACATTTGCGATCGGCTGAGCCGCCGGCACTTCGGCGGCCGCGATGCGCTCGGGCATCCAGATGTTCATCTGATAGTCAGGAGCTTCATGGGCGGCCCGAAACTCCACTGAGTACTTCGCGTGGTCGAACGTGATGATCGAGTATCCATTGGGGGCGCCGTCGCTCATGGGCGTGATGGGAATGCCGCGTTCGTCAAAGACACCGCCCCACCAGCTGCCGCAGGCGGTGGCGTGGATCAGGTGGTGATGCGGCGTCTCTTGCGGCCAGCCCTGGGCGGCATCGACGAAGACGTGCTGCTGCGTGTGCGTGTGCGCGGAGATCGAGAAAGTCTGCGGAAACCGTTTCAGGAGCGCATAGAGTTCCTGGCGATCGTCGAGCCCGGTGATCGGAATGTGCATGAGCAACACCACAAGTTTCTCGGGGGATACGTGCGCCAAATCATTCCTGACGAAGGCCATCTGACGCGGGCCCAGCCCGCCGTGATATTCATCCTGCCCTGCGTCGTGCCGGATGTCGTTCAAGACAATGAAATGCACGGGGCCGTAGTTGAAGGCGTAGTACGATGGCCCCAGGAAACGTTCGAACGTGTCGTCGGTGCTCTCGACGGTTGGCGCGTCGTGGTTGTGGTCATGATTGCCCGGCACGCAACGCCACGGGATGCCCATGCAACTCAGGGCGGGCAGGAGCGGTTCGAAAACCGTCAGGTCATTGAACACGTTGTCGCCGAGCGTAATGCCGAACGCCGCCCCGGCGCCGACGAGACCCTCGAGGATGTCGTGGGTGAGGAAGTCCACTTCTTCCGCATCGCGGGTCTGCGTGTCTCCGAAACAGATCACCTGAAAGCGTTTCGGCTCGCGCTGCCGGTGCAGCGGGAAGTCGATCGAGGGCGGCAAGGGCCCGGTGGGCGGCACGCCGGCGTATTCCATCGCCGGAGAGCCTGCCGGTTTGTGAATGCAGTAGAAGCGGGGAATTGTGCCGCCCACGGCCAGCGGGGTCATCCAGCCGCTTGGCTTAATCACGAACACGATGCAGTCCTCCGTCACGGGGATGCTGTATCGGCCGGCCTTGTCCGTGGCGGCCACCTCGACGCCATTGGAAACCAGGACATTTGAAAGGCCGCGTTCTCCGGTGTCCCGAACGCCGTTGCCGTTCTTGTCGTTATACACAGTGCCGGTGGCAAGTTCCGCCTGCGCGGCGACGCAAAGGAAGATGCACACAGACATCACGGCGGCCATCCAAAGGCAACTTCTCATCACTTCTTCTCCCGGTGTGGTTGGGCGCACCTGCTCGATTCGATCGGATCAGCGTTCGCCGCGGTGCATCACAAGTTGACACAGCATAGTATCGCTTCGCTTCCCGAAACAAGCGATTTCGCCCGAGGTCAATGAAACACCGGGGATCAAGCTGAATGCCTGATCCCCGGCGATGCTGTCTTCCTGCCGCCGGCGCCTTGATCGCGCGGCGCTGGCAGGAGTTCTAATCGGGCTGCATCAATCGCTGAAGACGGGGAGCGCCACAGTGGCCTTGTCCACTGGGAACGATCCGGGATAGCGGGTAAAGTCCACGTGCCCATCGAGGTACAGCACGTTGCAGCCGCCTGGGATGTGATTGAAATTGGCCACATTCAAGCCGCTGGCCTGGTCCCAGACGACCGGAACGATGGATGAGGCTTTCGCCGACGCGGCCGGGTTGTTGATGTCCGTTATGAGGAAGCGTTCGATGCCCTGCCGCAGGCGCAGGACGCCGTTCGGGGCATTGACATTCCCCGCCGGGACGTCCTGATCCAAGTTAACAACACCCAGGTTGAAGTTGGCGTTAAATGGATCGCCGGACTGCGCGTTTGGCATGAGATACGTCATCACGGCCGCGTGGATGTCGGTCGATTTCTGAACAAGAAAGCTGAGGTAGATGTAGCACGCGTCCGTAAGCTGGTCCGGATCCAGGTTGCCGTTGACATCCAGCCAGAAGCCTCCCTCTTCGAGAAGTCCTGTGCCGTCGGGCGACGACGGGCAAATCAGCACATTGGGATCCGTCAGATACTCGGGATAGACGGCGCGTTCCGCAAAGAGGAACATCCACGGCTTCTTTGATGCCGTAATGGGAAAATCCTGATAACGGTTTGTGAGCTGCGGATAGCGGTTTCCCGGCGATTCGTTCGAGTACATTGCAAGAACCAATCCCAACTGCTTCAGGTTGTTCTCGCAACTGGAGCGCCGTGCGGCCTCGCGCGCCCGCGCGAGGGCCGGCAACAGAATTGCCGCCAGAATGCCAATAATGGCGATGACCACGAGGAGTTCGATCAGTGTGAACCCCGCCCCTGCCAATCCTCTTCCCTTCCTCATTGCCCTGTACCTCCTGGTTTCGGTTGACTCAGTGACCCTTCGGTTTATCCGTTTGCCCTGGAGCCACGTGCTCCGCGGCACTTTCGATGCGCTCGACGTAGATGCCCTTTAGTCCGCCCTTCTCCACTTTGACGCCTGTGACGAGAACCTTCTCTCCGACGAGGTCCAGGCGTTCGGCCGGGAGCACCGGCTTGTCCTTTTCTGTGCTGATCAGCAGATAGAGGTTGCCCTCGCCGTCCTCGAGGAGGATGGAATCGCCGCCCTTGATGCACCCGGTGCAGCACTCTTTTCCGCAGACGTGGTCGGGGCTTCCGCCCAGCTTGCAGGCGGCGCAGCTCAGGGTGCCCGCCATCATCACGTGTTCGCCCACTCTTGCCGCGACGCTGTTCGCAATCCAGCCTGTGGCGCCCAGCACCGCCAATAGCGCGAGTACAGCCATAATGCGCTGCGTGTGATTTGCGGTCTTCATCGCTTCCTCCTCAACCGTGGGTACCGGGCAACGCCTGCCACAGATCCCGCTTCCGGCAAAGAACACCGTTCCCGTACTCATGCCATCGCTTTCGTTCGGGCTTCTCATTCTGAAGCCGTCGTCCTGCTGCTGGTCTCGGGGCGCGCTGTGCCCGCCCCGTTCAATTCATCGGGAAGCCGGTGCGATATGGCGGTGCTCGAAGGGCATGTCCGCCACGTCGTCCGAATGGCAGACCGCACATTCCTTAATAGGCCCCTGCCGTCCCTGGAGCGCCATTGCCTGAACGTTATCCGCGGGCTCCGATGCTGGCGTGATGGCGTGCGGGCTTCCGTGGCAGGCCGCGCAGTGCACTCCGTAATGCCCCTGCGAATTCCGGAACAGCGTGTCCGGTTCTTCGAATTCGAAGCCCTCCCGCACATGGCAGTTGCCGCAGCGGGGCTCGTCCTGCCAGGGTTGACGACTGGGGTCGCCCACCTCGTCCATGCCGCCGTGGCAATCGGTGCAGGTCATGCCGGCGAGATGATGCACATCGCGGAAACATTGGGTGCGCTGGCCGGGATGGCAGGCATAGCACCCCACCTCGAGGTCCGGCACGCGCCACATTCGCTTTGCGTGCGCGCGGTGCATCGAGGAGGACAGGGTTGCCATGCCTTCATCGCCGGCAAATCCAAGTTCGGGCTGTGGGTGGCAACTGCCGCAAACGACCGGTTTGCGGGAATCGAAACGGATGGACGTGCCGTGCAGGCTGTCGTGCTTGCTCAGGATGTCCTCGTCAACACTCATGCCGGGCGTGTTGTGGCAGAGATCACAACTGATCTCCCAGGAAACCGGCACGACGGCCTCCGTCTGCACCCGGTCGATCCCTCCCTCTTCGACTGTAATGACGGCCAACTGGAACGAGTTTTCCGAGCCGTCGTCTTCCAATGGGGTGAGGGGAATGCCCAGAACACTCCAATCCGTGCGTCCGTCAGCGCCCAGCGGCGTCATCACGCCGGCCAGCCCGTTGCCCGCCAATCCGATGTCCGGCGTCAGCGGGGCGTCCAACTCGAAGAGCGCCTGGGCGTAGCTCCAGAAATTCGTCTTGTTGACTGAAGTGGTGTTGGCGGGGATGCCGTACTTGACCGTCACCCCGTCTTGCACGAACTTCGGCCGCGGACCGCTGCGGTCAATGACCGTGGCGTGCAGCGTGTTGTAGGGGGGCAGAATCATCAGCGAGGAGAAGTCCTGGTTCATGCAATGCATGCCGAGATCGTTGTATCCCAGGACAACGAACTGGTCCGAGGTGAGCAGCGGCGTGTAGGTTCCGGTAACCATGGCCGTTGGATCGATATCGATCTCCACGGAAATGCTGTTGGGTTTGATCCAACCGGGTTGTCCGGGCGCTTCGCTGAACGACACGGCATGCGTGCCCACGGGAATGCCGAGCAGCATTTCGCCGCTCTGGTGCCACGCCCCTCCGTCCACGCGCCACTGCGCAAAGTCTGCACGCGCGCCTTCCGGTTCAATCGTGACTATCAACGCACCCAGGTCCGCGAGCGACGTGTAGATTCCGGTGATCGTCGCGGTTTCGCCCACGGATAAAACGGCAATCTGGCTCTGCGGTTCAGCCCAACCCGCGATTGGCTTGAAGCCCACGATGTGCTGTTCCGTATGCCCCTCATGCTTCTGGGCAAAGGGCACATCCACCTGCTCCCCGCTGTTGTGCCATGCGCCGCCGTCGAGCTGCCATTGCGCTCCCGCCTGGACCGCCTCAGCCGGAGTGATGTTTACTACGAGTGAGCCCATTTCCCCGAGGGCGGTGTATGTACCGACGAGGGTCGTGGTTTGCCCTGCGGTCGGTGCGGCCGTTTGATCCTGGGGCGTGGTCCAGCCCGGAACAGGTTTGAAGCTGACAATGTGATCTCCCAACGGGACGGTGTGTTTCTGGGCGAGGGGCACGTCGATGATCTCTCCGCTGTTGTGCCACGCGCCCCCGTCGAGCTGCCATTGCGCTCCCGCCTCAAGAGCTGCCAGGGGCGAAATGCTGACCGTAAGTTTGCTGCCGGTGGATGCCGGACATCCTGCGATCAGGCTGCACGCCGCCAGGATTGTTAACGCAGTCACGATTCTGTTCATGTTCCTCCTTCTCGCGGGATGGCGCGCACTTGACTCCTCACCCTTCCAGGCCGCAGAGACACCACTCGCAGCCACAAATCTTGGAACTCTCCATGGTTCCTGGCTATTCCAGACGCCCGGGACCAAGACGTTCATATCACGGCAACTTTTCGAAGCGCGGTGTCCATCTTCTGGAAATCCCTGCACTTTCACACTGCAAAAGGGAGACCCGCCGGCCCCCGCCCTACTGCCGCGTGCTGACGCACATCATCAACATGGTTTCCTTGTCCACGGGGAACTTGCCCGGGTAACGCACATACTCGACGTGGCCGTCCAAGTAGGCCACGTTGTCCCCGCCCGGTATGTGGTTGAAGTTGTTCAGGTACAGTCCGCTGGCCTGGTCCCAAATCACGCAGATGTTGGAGGCGGCTTTTGCGGTGGCAGCGGGGTTGTTAATGTCGGTGACCAGGAAGCGCTCGATGCCCTGGCGCAGGCGGTACAGCGTCGGCTGCGGGGTGCTGTGGATCCCGGGCAGGACGTAGGCCATGTTCGGGGTGAGATTCGCGTCGAAGTCGGCCGTTCCCAGCTTGAATGCATCGTTCACGGGCACCGCACCCATGGCGTTCTGCATCATCACAGGCATGATCGACAGATGCAGGTCCATGGTGTTAATCGCGAGATAGCCTGAATAGAGATAACAGGCGTTCGTCAGACGCTCGATGTCGAAGTTGCCTTCCTCGTCTGACCACTTGCCATTCATCCCGAGCAGCGACCCCACTTCGTCCGAGGAGGGGCACACGAGGACCGCCGGGTCGTTCAGGTACTCCGGATACACCGCGCGTTCGCGAAACAGGTACATCCACGGCTTGCGCGGATCGCCCATCATATAATTGAAGCAGCGGTTCGTCAGGGGCGGAAAAAGATTCCCCGGCGACTCATTCGCATACATGTTCAGCACCAACCCCATTTGCTTGAGGTTGTTCGTGCAGCTGGAGCGGCGCGAAGCCTCCCGGGCCCGCGCCAACGCCGGCAACAGGACGGCCGCCAGGATGCCAATGATGGCAATGACCACCAGCAGCTCAATCAAGGTGAAACCCCTCCTCGTCATGGTCGACGCTCCTTTATCCGTTTTAGTTACCAGTTAGGGACACCCAAAATGCTCAACCTTCCGAGAGGTTTATAGCAATCGCTGTACCATTGGTCCGATCCACTTCGGAATGCTTGACACAAAAGGAGTTACGCAATGGCCTCTCGCGATCGGAAGACCGCAAAGGATGGGAGAAATCTCTACGGGTTTCGTGGGATAACCGTGTAAGCAACGCCTGCGAAGAAAGTTACAGGGGTGTGAGCGCGTGACGCTGCGCAACGAAAACTCACACCCCTTCGGCGAAGCGGCGCACGTGTGGAGGGGCCTTCGCCTGGAACGGCGAGACGAAGGGCCATTCGGAGAAAGGACTCAAGAGAGAGTCACGAGCCGCGCCCGGCATACACAACGCTTCCAACTCCGTCTGGACCACTGGGAGTGCCTTGGGCGGAATAGGGCGAAGGCGGCGGCTGTTCTGTTAACGGTGGCGCGGCATCGAAGCGTATGGGGAGTAGTACATGTGCGGAGTTTCGGAATGAGACGGATGTTGCCGGCGGGTGTTGGCCGGCAACTGTTGTTGCCGCTGCTGGTTGCCTTGGTTTCGATGTCGCTTGCCGAGTCGGTGATTCTGTACCGCTGGTACCTTGCGCAACGCCACCACGAAATGCAGTCGAGCCTGGAACTGGCGCGGGCGACCGCCGCCACTTTTGAGGCATGGGTGGAAGGCGTCGTGCAACAGGAAGGGGCGCTGGGCTCCGCCCTGCAGCATATGCAGCAGGACATTCATATGCTGACCCCCATTGACGAATTCCTGCGCACCAACGCGGAAACCTATCCGGCCGTGGATTCCTTTCATTGGATTGAACCCGACGGAACCGTCCTCTTCTCAAGCCATTCGGTCGCGCCTGGCGCCAGCATTGCGGAATCCCCGTACTTTCAGGAAATCCGCGCGGGGGCCGACTGGGCGATCAGCGACCTGCACCGGGGCCCATTTCATGATGGCTTCACGTTTGTGCTGGCCCGGGGTTTCCGCGATCCCGCAAAGCAGTTGGCCGGCGTCATGGTGGCCGTAATCGATCCGGCGCAGTTGGGGCCAAGGCTGAGCAAAGTGGAGCGGCCGCAAAGTGGTCATATCACGGTTTTCGACCGAAATGCCCAGCTCGTCTGCATCGAGCCGGACATCGAGGTGGCCGATCGAAAGTGGGATGACAATGATCCTTATCTGAGGATTGCCTTGGACGGGCGCGAGACACAGGGAACCTTCGTTTCGCCGGTCGATGGGGAAAACCGATTCGTCGCCCACGCCCTGATAGCCCATACCGGCTGGGTTTCGGGTGCGAGCCGTTCCGTAGGGATCACGCTGGCGCCGGTAATGCACGGCCTGACCTGGGCAGTGAGCCTGTTGCTCTCGGTGACCGTCGTGTCTTCCTTGCTCCTGCTTGGCGTGTATCGGGGCATTCTCGAGGGCATCCGGGCGCTGCAGCGGCATGCCCAGGCCCTGAGCCTGGGCCGCCTCGAACATCGCGTCAGCATCACGCGCGTGGCGGAGTTCCAGGAACTGGGCGAAGGTTTCAACCGCATGGCGGAGGCGCTTGGCGGGGCGGAGCAGCGGCGGGAAAGACATCTTTCGCGCCTGAGCACGCTGATAGAGGTCTCGCTGGAACTCTTGTCCGAACCCACAATACCCGCCATCATTACCCGCGTGAGCGACGCCGCCGCCGGGCTTACGGGAGCCGCCCTGGCAGCGTGTCGGCACCGGCCTGACACCGGGGCCGAAACGCTTTTCGCATCCTCTCAGACGCGCGATGCCGCCCCGGCACTCGACGAGGCCTTCAACGGGCTGGCCGCAACAAACGACTTCACTGCCTTGGCGAGACACGCCGCATTCCAGAGCATCTGCTCTGGCCCCGGTGCGCATTCTTTCTTGGCCGGCACTTGGCTCCTGGACGCCTACGGTGCCAAGAGCGGCTTCATCCTGGCTGGAGGGCCGGGCGGAGGCGCATTCACCCCGGAAGACCGCGCATTGCTCGGCCAACTGGCCCTGATCGCCTCACTAGCCTTGCAGCATCTGCATGCCAGGATCGCGCTGCAAGCCGCCCACGACGACCTGGAAAACAAAGTTCAGGCGCGGACGGCGGAACTGTCGAAGCTGAATGAGCGGCTCCTGGAGAAGGTGGATGCCCATGCCGTTGCCGTGGAGTCCTTGCGGGCCAGCGAAGCCAGTCTCTCCAAAGCCCAGGAGATCGCCCGCCTCGGCAACTGGGACTGGGACCTTGCTGCGGACAGCTGGCACTTGTCCGCGGAAGTATTCCGCATTCTCGGGATCCCACCGGGGGACTTTGCGCCCTCCGTGGCGGCATTCCTTTCCGTGGTTCACCCGGACGACCGCGTACTCGTGGAGCAGTCCCTGGAGGAATCGCTGCACACCGCGGGGGCGCGGAGCGTGGACTACCGCATCGTGCGCCCCTCGGGCGAGGTCCGGACCGTCCATGGGCAGATTGAAGTTTTCTTCAGCCCGGACGGGCGGCCCGCGCGCGTGACGGGCATCATCCAGGACATAACGGAACACGTGAAGGCGGAGGAGGAAGTCCGCCTGCGCGAGCAACAGCTCATCCAGGCGGACAAGATGGTCTCGCTGGGCATTCTCGTCTCCGGGGTGGCTCACGAAATCAACAATCCCAACCACGCCATCCTTTCCAACGCCACGGCATTAAGACACCTCTGGGCCGATGCACTGCCCGTCCTGGAACGGTTCTACGCGGAATACGGCGACTTCGTTCTGGCAGGGAATGACTACACCCAGTGGCGTAACCGCGTTCCGGGGATGATTGCGAGCGTAGTGGAGAACTCGAATCGCATCAAGGTCATCGTTCAGGAACTTCGGGATTTTGCGCGTCACAGCCCCACGGACCGGCAGGAAAGCGTGGACGTGAATGCCGTAGTGCGATCGGCGCACGTTCTGGTTTCGAGTATGGCGGAGAAGTGCACAAATCGTTTCGTGGTGAACGCTGCGCCCGGGCTTCCACCGGTGAAGGGGAATTTCCAACGCCTGGAACAGGTGCTCATCAACCTGATTCAGAATGCATGCCAAGCGCTGCCCAGTCGGGACCGGGCGATCAGCGTCACGACGCGCTGCGATCAAGGTCGGGGCGTCGTCGAGATCCTCGTGAGCGACGAAGGGACTGGCATCTCCGAAGAAGACCTGAAGCACATCCTGGATCCGTTTTATACGACAAAACGGGGGGCCGGCGGGATGGGATTGGGCCTGTGGATAACTTCGAATATCGTGCACGAGCACGGGGGGACGCTCACGTTCCGATCCCGGCTGGGCGCCGGCACGACGGTCAGTGTCTCGCTGCCCGCGCTGAACAGCCCCGCTGCCCCTGGTGCACTTGAACCAAGCTCGGATATCCGAGCGGAGGCCGATGTATGAGCCGCACTTCGAATCCTCGCTTGCCGGTGTTGATTGTGGACGATGAACTGCACGCCTTGCAGAGCACGGAGACGCTGCTGCTGTGTGCGGGCATGAATAACGTCCGGTTATGCCAGGAGAGCCGGCAAGTGATGAAACGCCTCGCGCAAGAAGACATCGGCGTGGTCCTGCTCGACTTGTCGATGCCGCAATTGTCCGGCCAGCAACTGCTTCCGGAGATTCTCGAGACGTATCCGGACATTCCGGTGATCATCGCCACGGGCCTGAACGAGGTCGAGACGGCGGTTCAGTGCATGCGGGCGGGCGCCTTCGACTACATGGTCAAGCCGATCGAGGAGAACCGCCTGCTTTCCGGCGTGCAGCGCGCAAGCGAACTGCGCGAACTGCGCCTGGAGAACCGGAGTCTGAGGGACCACCTGATTTCGCGGGAGGCGTTGCAGCGTCCGGAAGTCTTTGCGGCGATTGTCACGAGGAATGAGGAATTCTTCAGCATTTTCCGGTACATCGAGTTGATCTCGCAGTCTTCGAGACCCGTCTTGATCAGCGGCGAAACCGGCGTCGGTAAAGAACTGTTTGCCCGGGCCGTGCACGACATCAGCGGCCGGGAGGGCCCCTTTCTTGCCGTCAATGCGGCGGGACTGGACGAGTACGCCTTCTCGGATACGCTTTTCGGCCACGAACGGGGCGCGTTCACCGGCGCGCAGGACTACCGCAAAGGGTTGATCGAACAGGCGAAAGGCGGGACGCTGTTCCTGGACGAATTTGGAGACCTCAACGCTGCCTCGCAGGTGAAATTGCTTCGGCTGGTCCAATCGGGCGAGTATTCTCCCCTGGGCTCCGACATTCCAAAATGGTCCGACGCCCGGCTCATCATGGCCACGAACCGGGACCTGTCGGCCCTCCAGGAATCGGGACAGTTCCGGAAAGACCTCTATCACCGGCTGCAAACCCATCACATCCGCATTCCTCCACTCCGGAAGCACCTGGATGACCTGCCGTGTCTTGTGGAGCATTTCCTGGAGCAGGCCGCGGCATCGCTGGGAAAGAAGACACCCGTGCCGCCCAAGGAGCTGTGCCAACTTCTCGCCACGTATCATTTCCCGGGGAATGTTCGCGAACTGGAATCCATGATTTTCGATGCCGTCACCCACCACGAATCCAAGGTCTTGTCCATGGAGGTGTTCAAGGCGCGGATCGACGGAACCCGCCAATGCGCCACCGACGAACTGCTGGACGTCAAGAAAGGCGGCAACGGAAGCGTGTTCTCGAGTCTGGATCAACTCCCAACTTTGCGGGAGACTTCCGCGCTCCTGATTGAAGAGGCGATGAAGCGTTCCCACGGGAACCAGAGCATTGCCGCCCGGCTCCTGGGCATCACGCGCTCCGGCTTGAACAAGCGCCTGAAACATGAAACCGAGTGATCTCGGGGTGTTCCTTCTCTCACAGGCGCCCTCGACACACACTTGGCACTAAGTCATTTTTCTACAATGATTTAGATCTGTTTTCCCTCCGCAAACGTTTCCAAATGTCCCACCCTTTCTATTTCGATACGCAGTCAGGCATTCACGCGTAACTCTTTTTATTTAAACTTGTTAAGCGGCATTCTCTTTTTTGGCACGCATGTTGCTCTAAGCCTCCGTGTGGAGATCGAGTGATGCGGACGGAAATTCGAGAGTCTGGAAGGCGCGCGGGCCGGTTGTCGGCTGTCAAATCAGCGCTATCTCGGAATAAAGGCAAATCCTGCTGGTGTTGATAGTCATTAGCAAATGATAGATAGATACCGGCATTCCTCATAGTGTGCTCTACTCCAAATATAGTCGAATCATGTACTTTTGAGCCAGGATACGGCGATGCAGGTCTGTCGTCCGCCCAGGGTTGAGGCGGCGCGGAGGTGAGAAGCCGGTTCCTGTTGGGATAGTCGGTAAATGCGGTCCCGAGGGCCGAGTGTGATCTCAGCGTGGAGAGCACCACGCAGTAAGGGAGAATTCGAAATGGTTACTCACCCCCGAAAAAAGCCATGCCTTTATGATAGAAGACAAGTGCGGCCCTTGAAGTGCTGCCTTGGGCTGGGCGCGTTGCTGGCCGTTGCCTTGATGGCGCAGGCGGCAGACGCGCTGGTCGTCAATGTGGTGGATTCGAGCGGAACGCCGATTTCGACGGGTTTCCGCTGGCTGGTTCAGGAAGACACGACGCACAAGGTGGTGCCGGGCGAACTGGACCCGTACTCGCCGGCGTTGCGGCTTCACACGAGTTACGCCCCCGTGCTGTCAAGCGGTCATTCCGACACACCACCCGCCACGGTCCCGCTGGAGGCGGGCAAGCGGTATTTTGTGTCGGTCTTGCCGGACGGCGGGTATTCGATGAGCGGTGCGGGCGCGACGGCCGATGTGGCGGAAGTCACGATCGTCGTTGCGAATCATCCCATTCCGCCGGCGCAGATTTCCGTTTTCGTGTTCGAGGACACGCAACCCCTGAACAACTGGCCTGATACGCCTGCGGAGCGGGGGCTGGAAGGCTTCAAGGTGGCTGTCTTCGACGCGGGCGGGCGATTCGGCGCGGCCGGCGGCCAGATGATGTACGATGCGTTCGGGCACATGCTGGGCACGACGTACGACGATGCCGGCAACGTCCTTATGGAGGGGAACGGCACTTTCACGACCGACAAGAACGGCGTTGTGCGCATCAAGAATCTGCCTCCGGGCAAGTTCACGCCGCAGGTCATTCCCCCGGCCGGAGAGAAATGGATACAGACCAATACGATTGAGGGCGGCAAAGGGATTGACGCGTGGGTGCGTCCGAACGAGCCTCCCTACTGGCGGGAGTTTGCCCCGAACTTCTATCACACGCATTTCGGTTTCATCCGCCCGACAATCGACACGAGCGTGCTGACGGGCGGCGCCACGGTTCAGGGGAGAATCGTGAACCTTCACTTGTCGCGGCATCCGGACCCGAGTTTCCATCCCGGGCACGCGTGGGCGGGCGCCTGGGTGGGATTGAACGTGACTCCCGCGCGCGCGGTCTACGCGCAACCGTGCAGCGAGGACGGCAGCTTCAGTATTCCAAATGTTCCGGCGGGCACGTACGAACTCGTGGTTTTCGACACTAATCTGGACATGATTGTCGGGTTTCAGTCGGTGGTGGTCAATGGGGGCGACGGCACAGTGGATCTGGGCGACGTAATGGAATTCGACTGGTTCGGCCACCTGTGGAATTTCGTCTTCGAAGACTACGACGAGGACGGCTTCCCTGACCCGGGCGAGCCGGGAATCCCCGATGTGCCCACCGACATCCGGTGGTCTGACGGAACGATTTACCAGCTCATGCCAACGGATGTGGAAGGCGCCATCCCCTATGACGAGGTCTTTCCGTTCTTCCACTGGCAGATTGCCGAAGTGGGTTTCACGCGCTCCAAGCCAACCGGCGTAACCGTGGTGGTGGACGGGGGCGGCCCGGTGCTTCCGGACCAGGGCTGGGACTATCCATCGCTGGATCGGTTGGCGCCGCAGGAACAGAGCGAGATCAATCCCCATACGGGCAATAACCTGTCGCGTACGGAGGCGGGGCCTGTGCTTCTGGAAGCCTTCCAGGTCTTCCAGGGCCAGACGAACGCCCTCTACTGGGGCAAGAGCACCTACGACAAGGTGGACACGAACGTCGATCCTCCGGATGATTTCCCCGGCCCAGGCGACGTGGACATCAACGACAACGGCCTCTTCGATGCGAGCAATGGCGGCATTGCGGGCATCGTGTTCTATGCATCGACGCGCGCGGAGAACGACCCCCGCTTCGCCGCGGCCGAATTCTGGGAACCGGGCATTCCGCGGGTCCAGGTGGTCCTCTATGCCGACGCCAATGGCGACACGTACATTGACGACCTGGACAATGACGGGCAGGTGACCCTGGCCGACGTGGACAATTACCCGTTCGATTGGAGCGAACCCGCTCCGGGGCAACCTTCAACGATGGGTCCGGAAGACCGCAACCGGAGCGGGGGCGCGACCACCTTTGACTGGGGCGATGCCCTCAACATCGTTCATACGGACAGTTGGGATGACAATCCGCCGACGGGCGCCCAAGGCCCGCCCTTCAGCATGTACGGCGTCCCCATTGACTGCTACGACGGCCTGCGGAACTGGAACCAGGTGCGCCCGGGCGTCTTTGACGGCGGTTACGCCTTCACCTCGTACTTCAGGCGCACTGCCGAACATCAGGTCGGACCTGAAGTGCCGGGCCTGCCCGAAAGCACCTACATCGTGGAAGCGGTTACCCCGCCTTCTTACGAACTCGTGAAGGAAGAGGACAAGAACGTCGACTTCGGCGACGAGTACAAGCCGGAAGCCGCCAAGGCGGGCCTGATCCTGCCGCCGCCGTGCGTGGGCGATGAACGGCTGATCCCGGCCGGCACTGAGTTGAGCCTCTTCCCCGGCGTCCCGTGCGACTTTGCCGGCCAGACGCGCCGGCTGCCGGACCGCAAGCAGGTGGTCCTCTCGCAGGGGCAGAACGCCGCGGCCGATTTCTTCTTCTTCACGCCGGTTCCCGCGGCGGCCATGGTTTCGGGCATGCTGCTTGATGACGTGGCGAACGAACGCAATCCGCTGGCGCCGACTTTCGGCGAAAAGTATGCGCCGCCCTGGATTCCGATCTCGATTCGGGACTGGACGGGCCAGGAGATCACACGCACGTATGCCGACCAGTGGGGCAAGTACAACTTCATGGTGCCCTCCACCTACACGGCCAATGTGCCAATGCCCAGCGGCATGTCGCCGAACATGCTCACCGTGGTGCTGAATTCGCCCGGCCCGATCCTGGACACGGACCCGAATTCCCCCACCCATGGGCAGTACATCACGGACCCCTTCTTCAACCGGAAGTACGGACAGATCGGCCTGACCTTCCAATTCATGCCGGGGGTCACGACCTTCCTGGACACGCCGATCGTCCGGATAGGGGCCTTCCCGAACCTGGACAATTTCCCGGTGGATGCGGAACTGCCGGATGGCACGCCCGTGATCTGGTCCGTGGAGAACGGCCCGTACGCGGCCGCGACCGGCCAGGTCATTCGCATTGTGTCCGCGGGCCAGGTCGAGGTGAACAATCCGTTCTATGACGGGACGGCAGCGACCCAGCCGAAGATCAGCCGCGACCACGGATTCGGAGCGAGTCCGGGCACGGTCACCATCGGCGGCAAGGCCCTGACGAACGTGACATGGACCGACGGCATCATCGAAGGCACGATCGCCGCCGGCACGACGACGGGCCAACTGAGCGTCAAGCGCGCGAACGGCAAGTCTTCCGTCACGGGCATCAAGTTCACGATCGGATTGCCGAACGGCGCCATGGTGCACAATGTCACGCCGAATCCTGCGGCGGGCGCCACGCCCATCCAGGACGCGATCGATGCGGCGAATCCCGGCGACCTGATTCTGGTTGCGCCGGGTGTCTACGAGGAACTCGTGGTGATGTGGAAGCCGGTGCAACTGCAGGGCTGGGGCGCGGGCTCCACAATCATCAACGCGATGCGCGTGGGCGGAAGCAAGCTGAACGACTGGAAAGCCAAACTGGAAGCGCTCGTCACCACGGGCGCAGTGGATCTGCTTCCGGGCCAGGTCTTCAACTTCGATCCGGTCGCGCCCGGCTCGTTCAACTCGGAAGAAGGCCCGGGCATCCTCGTTGTGGCGCGCAACGTTCCGCCGGAATCCGGCGGCTTCGGCGCACCCCACAGCCCGCGCATTGACGGATTCACTATCACTGGCGCAGACGTGGGCGGCGGCATCTGTGTTAACGGATACGCCCGCAACCTGCAAATCTCCAACAACCGCCTGGTCGCCAACCGCGGCACCTTTGGCGGCGGCATCCGCGTTGGCCATCCGGATCTGACGATCCCGCTCCCGGCGGGCGCCATTTATGACGGCGGGCACAACGAGAACATCCGGATTGCCAACAACCTTGTCTCCGGCAACGGCAGCACCGGCGGCGCCGGCGGCGGCATCGCGCTGTATGCGGGCACGGACGAGTACGTTGTCGAGAACAACTTCATCGCCGGCAACTTCACGACAGGCCATGGCGGCGGCATCGGCCACCAGGGTCTCAGCAGGAACGGCAAGATCCTGCGCAACACCATCGTGTTCAATCAGGCCTTCAACCAGGGCATCGGTTCGCGCGGCGCGGGCATCTACGTCGCCGGTTCGACACCGCTCCAGGTGGACGGTTTGACGCCCGGCGCGGGCTCGCTGCGAATCAACGGGAACCTGATCCAGGGCAACCTGGGAGGCTCCGGCGATGGCGGCGGCATCCGGCTGGAGGCCATCAACGGCCAGGATGTGCTTGCGGCCCCGGATAATCCCAATGCCTGGTACGCGATCGAGATCATCAACAACATCATCGCGAACAACATTGCGGGCCTTGCCGGCGGCGGACTCTCAATGCAGGACGCCTTGCGCGTCATCATCATCCACAACACGATCACGCGCAATGACAGCACGGCCACGGCAGGTGCGGCCTTTGGCGCGGACCCGAACCAATCCGACCCGCAGCCGGCGGGCATCGTTGCCTACGGGCACGGCCCGGCGCTGTCGGCCGCCATTGGAACTTCCGCCGCCACGGCGCCGTACCGGGACTTCGCCAACCCGGTGCTCAAGAACTGCATCGTGTGGCAGAACCGCTCGCTCTACTACAGGACGGACACCGCAGCGAATCCCCCGACATTCCTGGTGCCGGCGACGCCGCTGTACTCCGACCTGGCGGTGCTGGGAACGGCTGATCCGCGGCAGATGACGCCGGAGAAATGCGTGATGACCAGTATCGGGGGCTATGGAGGCCGTGGCAACGTTTCGGCCAACCCAGGCTTCAACAGCGCCTATTTCAACGGCGCACCCGGCTCGAATTTCGGCGCGTCCGGCACTCCGCCGGTCATGCTGGTGACCCCGGCCGCGGATGAAGGAGGCAACTTCGTCGATGTCGTGTTCGGACCGTTGACCCTGGCGAATCCGGCCACGGGCCAATCTTTCGGCCACTATCATGTCGGAGCAAACTCGCCGGCTTCCGGTGTCGGTGACCTGGGCGCCTTGTCTTATGTGGCCGCCCTCGGCACGGACATTGACGGAGAGTTGCGGCCCAACGCCGCGCTTGAAGCCGGTGCAGACGAGTACCACGCGCCGAATGTCAGCAATAACGCCCCGATGGCCGTGGACGACCAGTTCACGGTGCGCGGGTTCATCATCAACGGGCGATGGGTTCAGGCGCCGGGCATCCTGGGCAATGACATAGACCGGGACCGCAATACGCTGCGGGCGCGTCTCATCACGGCCCCGCGCCACGGCACCCTGTCTTTGAACGCCAACGGTTCGTTTCTGTACCTGAGCGCCTTCTACACCGGTCCGGACAGTTTCACTTACGTGGCCAACGACGGCACGGCGGACAGCAACATTGCGACCGTCCGCTTGACCGTCGTCAATGGAGGAAACACTGCCCCGACCGCTACCGCCGACCAGTACAGCGTCCTTCAGGATACGATCCTGACGGTTCCCGTGCCGGGCCTTCTGGCCAATGACGTCGACGCCAATGGCGACACGATCATCGCGCAACTTCGGGCAAACGTCCAGCACGGAACGTTGGCCTTCAACTCGAACGGATCGTTCGTCTATACCCCGGCGGCAGGCTACGTCGGAACGGACACTTTCCGTTACCGGGTCTTCGACAGTGTGACCGGCACCAGCAATACGGTTACGGTCAGCCTCAAGGTTGTCCCGCCGTCGGTCGAGCCCAATTACCCGCCCGAACCCTTTGCCCTGCCGGTTGAAACCGTCATGAACAAGAAGGGTACCACGCGGGTGCTTCCGATGGACCCGAACCTCTACGACTCGCACCAGTTTGAAGTGACCGGAGCGCCGGCGCATGGCGATGTCGTGCTCACCGCCACGGGGATCGTGAATTACACGCCCGACATGGACTATGTCGGAGCGGACAGCTTCACGGTGACCGTGACCGACCTCGCGGGTGCAACGGGTTCGGTGACCGTCCCCGTCTTGGTGGACGCGATGGTGCATCAGACCGCGTTGGTGCCCATCCAGTGCCCGCCGGATACGGACGGCATCGACACGGACGGTGACGGCATCGTGGACAACGACAACGTGTGCGTCCGCCTGGGCGCGGGCGACGGCTTCGTCAGGATGGCTGACGGCCGAACCGTGTACACCTTCGGCTTCAGCGACCTGTCGGGCGTTCCTCCGGAAGAGTCGTTCATGCAGGGCATGCTCGGCGCGGAGTTCACGGGGCCGACGATTGCGGTGCGGGAAGGCCAGCGGCTCTACCTGAACCTGACGAACGTGGGCATGGCGATGCGGCCCGATCTCTTTGATCCGCATACCGTCCACTTCCACGGCTTCCCCAATGCATCCAGCATCTTCGACGGCATGCCGGATGGCTCTATCGCCATCAACATGGGTGGTACGCTGACGTACTTCTACCAGTTGGTGGAACCCGGGACGTTCATGTACCACTGCCATGCCGAAGCCACCGAGCACATGCAGATGGGCATGCTGGGCAATCTGTACGTGATGCCCAAGCAGGATGGCACGCCGTACACCTACCAGGGCCGGACCTACACGAAGTTCGCCTACAATGACGGGGACGGCTCGACCGGGTATGACGTCGCGTATCCCATTCAAATGGGTTCCTTCGACGTGGAGTTCCACGATGCGAGCTGGGGCGTTCAGCCGCTTCCCTTCGCGCTGATGAAGGACGACTATGCGATGCTGAACGGCCGTGGCTATCCCGACACGGTCAATCCGAATCCCCTGGTTCCCCCGGTGGAGAACGGCGGCAAGCCCTCGCAGAAGAACAGCAGCCTGCTCCGGGCGAGCCAAGGGCAGCGCATCCTGTTGCGGCTCAGCAACCTCAATGTGACCCGCGACTACACGCTGGCCTGCAGCATCCCGATGGAAGTGGTCGGGCATGACGCGCGCCTGCTGCGCAGCATGACGGGCCAGAACCTTTACTACAAGACGAATTCGGTCACTCTGGGCAGCGGCGAATCCTCCGATGTGATACTGGATACGAGCGCGGTGGGACCGGGCACGTATCTGCTGTACACCACGAACCTGAATTACCTCAGCAACTACACGGAAGATTTCGGCGGCATGATGACCGAAATCGTCGTCGAGTGAACGGAATGAGAGGAGCATTTGTCATGAGTCACATGAAAAGACAAGCTGTACTGGCGGTGGCGGCCCTGGTGCTCTACGCCACAGGCGCGCAGGCAATGATTGACGGCGAGATCGGCCCCAATTTCACCCTGACGGCGAAGTCAGACTACATCTCGACGCCGGAAGGAAACTCGATCCGAATCTGGGGCTTCGCGAACGGGGCGGGCAGGGCACAATACCCCGGCCCGACGCTGATCGTGAACGAAGGCCAATCGGTCACGGTGACGCTCGCCAACCAACTCGACGTTCCGGTCTCGATCGTGTTCCCGGGCCGGACCGGCGTCACGGCATCGGAAGCGCTGCCGCCCACGGCCGCCGGCCTGCTCACGCGCGAGGCGCTGCCCGGCGGAACAGTGAGCTACACGTTTACGGCGACCCATCCGGGCACGTACCTGTACTGGAGCGGCACGCGTCCCGAACTGCAAATCGAGATGGGCCTCTTCGGCGCGATCATTGTGCGTCCGGCAATGGACGGCATGGGCATGAGCATGCGCGCCTACGGCACGGAGGACACTGCGTACGACGAGGAGACCCTGTTCCTGATGTCGGAGATTGACCCCCAGATTCACAACCTGGTGGACACGGGGCGGATTGCCGAAGTGGACAACACGACCTACCGGCCGATGTACTACTTCTTCAACGGGCGATCGGCCCCGGACACGATGGCCATGGCAGGGGTCTCGTACCTGCCGACACAGCCGTACAACTGCATGCCGATGATCAATGCCGGCAAGCGCCTGCTGATGCGCGTGGCTAATGCCGGCCGGGTCATTCACCCGTTCCACTTTCATGGAAACAACGCGACCCAGGTGGCACGCGACGGGCGCCTCCTGAGCACGAATCCGGCAACGGGTGCGGACTTGGCCGTCTCGCACTTCACTGTCCAAACGCCGCCCGGCGCAACCGAGGATCTGATCTTCACGTGGACCGGCGAGAAGCTGGGCTGGGATATCTACGGACATCAACAGGATATCGACAACGCGCCGGCGGGCAACTTCCCCGGCCCTGAAGATGTGGACCACAACCAGAACGGCGCCTTCGACAATGTACCGCTGGAACCGAATGAGTATGCTCCGGACCACGGCAAGCCGCTGCCGGTCGTTCTTCCCGAGAACCAGGATCTGACGTTTGGCGCGATGCACAGCGGCAGTCCGTATCTCGGCGCGCTTGGGGCGCTGCCGCCAGGCGAAGGCGGAATGAATCCCTCGGCCGGCTTCATGTTCATGTGGCACTCCCATTCGGAAAAGGAACTGCTGAACGGGGACATCTTCCCCGGCGGCATGATGACGATGCTGCTCGTCGATGCGCCCTGGGTCGCCCACTCAATGCCGATGCGCTAACCACACCGCCAGAATCTCTGGATAGAAAAGGAGACAGGAAATGATGAACAGAACCAGAGGAATCCAGCAGGGGCTCGCACTCGCCCTGATGGCGGCACTGTGGAGCGGTGGTGCTGCCATGGCCGCTGAAACCGTCTACTACCTGCGGGCGGACGTGACGACGATTACGATGCCGGACAGCACCGTGATCTCCATGTGGGGTTTTGCCCGAGACACCGCGTTCGGCGTGGAAGACGGCACGGTGACCGTGCCGGGCCCCACGCTCAGCGTGCCGCCGGGTGACAGCCTGAAGATTGTGCTCAAGAACAATCTGACGCCCGACCGCACGGGCCTCGCGATAGGCTGCCCAGTCTGCATCGTCATTCCGGGACAGCCCGTCACGATGACGCCGGTGCGCTTTGGCCCCGCTCCATATCCGGAGTATGAAGGACGCGTGCGCTCCATGACGCATGAGACGCCGCCGGGAAACACGGATCCTGTGGAGTACGTCTGGCCGAACATGAAGTCCGGAACTTTCATGTATCACAGCGGGACGCACATCCAATGCCACGTTCAGATGGGCCTCTATGGCGCGGTCAAACAAGACGCTGCGGCCGGCGAAGCCTATCCGGGCGTCGAATATGACCGGGACATCGTCCTTCTGTACAGCGAGATCGACCCGGCGTTTCACGAGGCGGTCGCCACGGGGAACTATGGGCCCGGCAAGTTGGTGACGAGCACGATCGACTACAATCCGAAGTACTTCCTGATCAACGGGAAGCCCTTCACGAGCCCGGCCGACGCGTTTCCCGAGGTCAACACGAACCAGCGCGTGCTCCTGCGATTCGTTAATGCCGGCCTGGCCACCCATGTGCCGTGCTTTCAAAACCTCTTTGCCAGTGTACTGGCTGAGGACGGCAACCTGTATCCTGAAGCCAAAACGCAGTACACGGTCCTCCTTCCCGCGGGCAAGACCGTCGATGCCTTGATTACACCGACAGTGGCGGAGAAGCTGGCCGTGTACGATCGCGTATTGAGCCTGACCAACGGCGCCAATGCGCCCGGCGGCATGCTGACATACATCGCGGTGAACTGAAGCCACGACGCGGTGTATGCCTTAAGTAAAGTAGAAACCCTCAACGAAACCGGGGGGCCAAGAGGCCCCCCGGTGAAGCAACCCCTCGATACTTTGAATAAGGCTCCTTGAGATGACACCGAATTCATTCGAGAAAGCGATTATGCTCCCCAATCACTTATGCCGCGTCGCAATCCTGGCGGCCCTGGCCGGCGCCTGGCTGGCAACATGCGCTGCCGCGGATCAGGCCGAAGCACCGGCCGGAAATCCCCCGCAGGCAGCCCCGGCACTCGCCCGGACACCTCATCAGACACCTCCACAACCCTCCCCGAACCCTCTGCAGGGGGCCAGTGACGCTCCAGGCAGACAGGTGCGCGACGCGGTTTCCCCTACTAAGACCCCGGCGGCCAACGCCGCGCCGACCAAGATGAAGGCGGAAGAGCTCCCGGAGAAATGGGGCATCAAATCGTTGGCCCTTCGGCGCAGTGCGGGCAACCGAATGATAGATTTCCGGTACCGCGTGCTGGATCCGGTCAAGGCGGCGCCGCTTTTTGACGGGAAAGTGCATCCCTATCTCGTGGATGAAGCGACCGGCGCCAAGTTTCAGGTGCCCAACCCGCCCAAAGTAGGGCCATTGCGCTCTGTCCGGAATCCCAAGGCCGAAACCAATTACTTCATCCTCTTCGCGAATCCGGGCGAATACCTCAAGCCGGGGAACTTGGTTTCCATCGTTATTGGCGGACTGGAGATCGAACATCTCACGCTCGAGTGATTGGGGCGCGGCGTCGAACCTCATCATTGACTCCCCTCGCCCACGCTTCGTGCACATCCGCTTCTTCCCTCTTGCTTTGGAGAGGGAAGAAGCCTTTTTTCTGTCTCTGGCGGCCGTTGCTGCCGGGCCGTCGTCCAGGTTGAAACGCCACCGCAGCTCCGGCATAGTGCCAAGTGTGTGAAAGGCACTCGTATCCGGAAAACGATGGGCGGAAGCTATGGCAATGAAACGTGTTACACAGTGTTCGGCAGGGATGCTTGTAGTCCTGTGGAGCGTGGCGGGCGCAGGCGCCGCGGAAGACTCCGTGCTGCCCCAGGGCAGTGCGCCGCCCGCGCTCAGCAGCGCCCACTTCCCCAACCGCCTGCACGAATTTGTCTGGCGAAACTGGACTGCCGTCGACCCGGCGAAGCTGGCGAAGCTGCTGGACGCATCCGTTGAGGATATCGCCGCGATGGCCGGGTCGATGGGCTTGCCCCCATGCGGCGCCGTTCCGGCCGAACTCCGGGAACGGGGTTACATCTCCCTCATACGCCGCAATTGGCATCTCCTGCCCTACGCGCAGTTGCTGGAACTCCTCGATATGACGCCGGAGCGGCTTGCGGTCATGCTCCGTGAAGAGGACTTCCTGTGGATCAAGCTGGGCAGCCTAAAACCGCAGTGCGATCCGCTCCACTATCAGCCGCCGGACGACGCGGCACAGCGCCGTGCCGCCGAGATTCGCCGGGTGGTCGAAGCAGATTTCGGCGACGAATTGAGTGCGCCGGCGGAACCGCGTTTCGACTTCGTTCGCCAACTCAGCGCCCCGCTGCCGGCCTACACGCCGCCCGCGACGGACGATTCATCATTGCGCATCGTCTATTCCTATGTGGCCGTGTACGGCGACCCGCTGATGAATCCGCAGTTGAATCCGTATCCGGACGGCCTGCTTCAGCGGCTCTCCAACGTGGGCATCAACGGCGTCTGGCTGCATGCCGTCTTGCGCGACCTGGCGCCCGGCGGCACGGCGTTTCCCGAGTTCGGCGCGGGACACGAGGCGCGGCTGGCCAATCTCCGCGCGTTAGTCGAGCGCGCCCGGAAATTCGGCGTCGGCGTGTATCTGTATATCAACGAGCCGCGTGCCATGCCCGCTGCCTTCTTCAAGGACCGCCCCGAGATGGCCGGCGTCCAGGAAGGCGGCTTCACGGCGCTCTGCACCTCACATCCCGTTGTCCGGCAATGGATGGGCGACGCGCTCGCGCATGTCTTTCGCGAGGTGCCCGGTTTGGGCGGCATCTATGCCATCACGGCGTCGGAGAACCTCACGAACTGCGCCTCGCATGGCGCGTGGCATGCTTGCGCCCATTGTAAGGATCGCAGCGATGGGGAGATCCTTGCAGAGGTCGTGGGCGTGCTTGACGAGGGCGTGCACCGCGGCAATCCCAAAGCCAATGTGCTGATTTCGGACTGGGGCTGGCGGGGACATGGCGACGCGCCCGACATTATCGCGCGGCTGCCGAAATCCGTCTGTCTGATGTCCGTCAGCGAGTGGAATCTGCCCATCGAGCGCGGCGGCGTCAAGAGCAGCGTCGGTGAATACTCGATTTCCGCGGTCGGGCCCGGACCGCGCGCCCAGCAGCACTGGAAAGCCGCGCAAGATGCCGGGCTTAAGGCGGGCACGGAGATTCAATTCAACAACACGTGCGAAATCGCCAGCATCCCCTATCTCCCCGTCATGGATCTCGTGGCCGAACACTGCCAGAAGCTGCGCGCGGCGGCCAAGCTGGACGCCATGCTGATTGGCTGGACAATGGGCGGCTACCCCTCACCCAACTTTGCGCTGGCCAGGGAGATAAGCTGTGCGCCCATGCCCGATACGCAGGCCGCCTTGGACGCCGTGGCACGCGAGCGCTTCGGCGAGGCCGGCGCTCCGCACGCGCGCAAAGCGTGGTCCCTGATGAGTGAAGCCTATCGCGAGTACCCCTTTCACATCAGCGTCGTCTACACTTCGCCCGTCCAATGGGGCCCGGCCAATCCCCTCTATCCCGTGAAGACCGGCTACAGCGCCACCATGTGGGGGCTTCCCTACGACAACCTGGACGGCTGGCGCGGCCCCTACCCGCCCGAAGTTTTCGCAGCCCAGTTCGAGAAGATTGCCCTGGGTTGGCAACCGGGCCTCGCCGAACTGCGGGCTGCCGCCGATGCGGCGCCGCCGGATCGACGCGCGGAGGCGCAGGCCGATCTGCGCCTCGCCAAGGCCGCTGCCATCCATTTCCAGTCCGTCGCCAATCAGGCGCACTTTGTCCGGGCCCGCGATGCGCTTGCCGCCGCCCCCACCCCCACGCTCCCGCCCGAAGAACGCGAACGTCTTCACGCCGAAATCAAGCACAGCCTGGAATCCGAGATTGGCCTGGCGCGGCAGCTCTTCACGCTCGTCCGCGAAGACTCCCGGATCGGCTTCGAACCCTCCTGCCAGTACTTCTACCTCCCCCTCGACCTCGTCGAGAAAGTGATCAACTGCCGCTGGCTCCTGGAGCATCCTGGAGATTAGGCGGGGATGGGTGGACACGGGAGCGATCAAGGCGCCGCCGGGGGCGTGTAGCGATACGATTCACCCCAGGTCATCACGACCACCGGATAGTTGGACGCCTTGAGCTTCGGATAAGTGAGGTGCAGGAAGTCGCTGTCGCCCCAGTAGGGCACGCGGTCCCACAGGGGATGGCTGAGTTCGTTTTCGTGTCCCGGCAGCACGAGCCGCGGGTCAAAGCCCTGGACGTCGCGCAGGAGATCGTTTCCCCAACAATTGATCATGTACACATCCACCTTGTGGTGTTCGTGGACCTTGTCGATCCAGGCGTAGTCCTCCTGATACTGCGGATACGGGTCGTTGACCTGATCCCCGTTGTGCGCGAAGCTCAATCCCTCCGGGGTGAAGACCAGCACCACGTTGTTCGGCACGCCGCCGTCCTGATACTGCTGCCCGGGATAGACGACCACCCGCAGCGTGGTCTTTCCTCCCTGAATGGGCAGCGTCTGGAGCGTGTGCGCCTCACGTTTCAGGCGCGTAATCCTGTCGTGGAGGGTCGCCCCGGCGAAGACGCTTTCCGGTGCAACGACCGGCTTGCCTTGATCAAGAAATGCCTGTGCCACGGGCCGACAGGCGTGGTCGCCATGCGCGTGACTGATGAACAGGACATCACACTGGGCTGTCAGTCGTGCCATCACGGCATCCGGCATCGGGAATTCGGGGCAGCGTGCGATGCCATGTTCCCCATTGGCATTCGTGATGCGAAAGCCCGCCGGACCGGGGTGCAAGTCGAATGCGAGCGTGATGCTGGCGGTGCGCACAATGAAACCGTGGTTGTAGAGTTTCCAGATTACCGCGCCTGTGTCCACGCGGGTCGACTCTATTTCGGCCGCAGCCTGCTCCATCCGATGATGAAAGAACGCCTGAATGGGCGGGCGCATCGGGGCATAGGGGTCATGCAGCACCCCGTCCAGCACGCGCAACGCGAGACGGCGCTCGCGCGCTTCCGGCACGCTTGGCTTGACTGCGGCCAGCGCATCGGCCACGTCCGCGAGGAGTGCCGCCGCCTGCCGGTTCAGAAAGGCATCATCGTCCGCATCAAGACACGGATTCACCGGCGCCAGGGCGTTCCCGTCTCCGCAGGCGGCGCCGGCGAACACGG
>CAILVY010000361.1 GCA_903837785.1 Candidatus Hydrogenedentota bacterium | reverse complement strand
CGGAACTCTTCGGGCACGAGAAGGGGGCGTTCACGGACGCCCACTCCATGAAGAAAGGACTCTTCGAATTCGCCGACGGCGGGACCGTCTATCTGGACGAAATCGGCGATATGCGCGCCACGCTGCAGGCCCGACTGCTGCGCGTGCTCGAAGAGAAGACCTTCAAGCGCATCGGCGGCACCGCGGACATCGTCGTGGACGTGCGGGTCATCGCCGCAACCAACCGCAATGTTGATGAGGCGCTGCGCACGGGACGATTCCGGGAAGACCTCTATTACCGACTGAGCACCGTACCCATCTCGATGCCGCCCCTGCGCGAGCGCAAGGACGATATCCCCCTGCTTGCACATCACTTCCTGAGCGTCTACAACCGCGAGTTTCACCGGACCCTCGCGCCGCTCTCCGACGTGGTGCTGGAGAAACTGGCGGCCTATGAATGGCCCGGAAACGTCCGGGAACTGCGCAACGTGATAGAGCGCGCCGCCCTGCTGGCCGCCGACGAGACCATTTGTCCCGATGATGTTGTGCTGGGCCGCTCCTCCCTGCAGGTCGTCGAGCCAGAAGCCCCGCTGCTCCTTCGGCTCCCCCTGAAGGGGTGCCACCTGGACGAGGTCGAGAAGGACCTCGTGCGCCAAGCCCTGGAACGCACCCGGGGCAACCGGACGCGGGCGGCGGAATTGCTCGGCATCAGCCGTGACCAGGTGCGTTACAAGCTGGAAAAGTTCGGCTTGGACCTCTAAGGTCACTGCGGAAAATCCCTCAGTTACTGCGGGTTTTTGCCCGAATCCTGCCTGCCCGGGTCCCGCCGGGTGCCTGTCGGCCTTTCGCTAAACAAAGCGTTGAAGGGGGTTTACAAAACGTTAACATAACCGGGGCGCTTTGGTACGCCGCTTGCATAGGGTGCGGCGGGCCAAGTGGGTTAAGAAGTCTATTCAGGAGCAGAAAGGAGAAGCCGATGCGTCAGAGCGCACATTGCTGTATCGGCGGTCTCATGATTCTTGCGCTGGCGGGAACGGTTCTGCTGAGTGGCTGTCCGCCGAAAGCGGCCACGCTGACGGTGCTGATTTCGGGCAATGCCGCCGAAGCGAGCGATTCGAAAAGCAGCGAGGTGGGTTTGGACGAGATTCAGCGCCTGGAAGTGACCGTGACGGAAGTCTCGGTGGATTACGCCGGCGGGGCCCCGGGCGAGGGCGAAGGTGAGGGCGAGGGTGACGATGATTCGGGCAAGCTGGTGCTCTTCAGCGGCGAGAAGCGGATTGATATCCGCCAACTGCAGGGGATTTCCGAGGTGCTTTCGACGGCGAATCTCCGTCCGGGCTACTACACGAAAGTTCGCCTGTCGGTGAAGGATCCGGAACTGGTCTTGACCGCCGATCCCGGGACAGTTATCACGGACGTGCAACTCACCGCGAATTCGAGGCTCTTTGTCTCCACGGCGTTTGAACTTCCGGCGGGGGAATCCTCGCTGCTGCTCCTTGATTTCGACGACATCCATCTCGTTCAGACGGGGAGCGGAAAGTATGTGTGGACGCCTCAGTTGCGGGCGGATGTGTCAGTGGTTCCTGCGGCCATCACGGCCGGAGGGGTGATTGACTCGATCGACACCACAAATCAGATCTTCCTTTTGAACGTGGAGGACAGTGACTCTGTCCTTCAGGTTCGCTACGACGGCGCGGCCGTATTTCTTCCCGGCGATACGGCCGCGCCCTCTGGTTCTTTCAGCGACCTAGGAGCTGGAGTCCACGTGGAGGTAACGGGCACTCTGGACGTCTTCGGTGAGGTGCAGGCAGTACAGATACACGTGGCTTCCTAGCCTATTCGTTCGCATGGCGCCGCCGCCTCCTGGGAGACCGCGGCGCCAGTGCTTTGTCCGGAAGCCAGTTCCTGCTATTCCACTTTTTCGGGTCTTTCGTGTATAATCCGTGTTGTTTTGTATAGTCCAGTGCTGTCGGGGGTTTGACGCAGGGAGAAGGGTCATGCGAACGGTGTGCTGCAGTCGAGTGCTGTCTCTAGTTGCGGTGGGGCTTGTCCTGATGGGCGTCCCGGCTTTCGCGGATGTCTATGAGAGTTCGGGGATACTGGGCGATCTGGAAGTGTCGGTCGACGAGTCTGTCACGATTGACACGGGCAGCACCCCTCCGACGTTCTTCGTGGATGCGTTTCCCATCGGCTACCTGCTCAGCGGGCGCATTGACAACGGCGTTGCCGTGTTTGATTTCGAGAATGTCCGCATTCCCGCCGGGGTGCCGGTGACGGTGCGCGGTGAGCGGCCGCTTTCCATTGCGGCCCGGGGCGACATGTATATCGGGGCAAGCTTCAACGTTTCCTCGGGACT
>CAILVY010000360.1 GCA_903837785.1 Candidatus Hydrogenedentota bacterium | reverse complement strand
GCCTGAAGGTCCTGGGCTTCAGCGCCATCACGGACGAATGCCTTCCGGACGCGCTTCAACCGGCGAATATTGAGAAAATCATCGCCGTGGCCAATGCCGTCGAGCCCAAACTCAGCCGCATCGTGACCCGCTGCATCGAAAAGATTGTCTGAGCGCGAAACTTCCCCTGGCTGACGGGGATAATATGTTTGGCTACCCTCTGGGTGAGCCGCGTAAAAGCCCGGGACACGTCTTCGGACCGTTTTGTCCGGACTTGCAATGTGGGTGCCGTTCGCGTATTGTCATAGCCGGGAGTTCGAAGACATGACCATACAGGAAGGGTGTGGGGCGTACCCGGTTTCCCGTGGGGGGATTTTCCATTTTTCTTGCTTCATCCGAAGTGTCATCAGTTTATTTGTGTCCTGCGTTATACGGTTCTTAGGGAGGTGTTCATATGTCCATGACGGTCAAGATTATCCGTGCTCTTTTTGCTCTGGCCTGCGTCATCATGGGTGCGCTGTGGGCGCACGCGGTCGTGGCCCGCTTCTTCACGGTGCCTGAATCGGGGATTCTTCCCTGGGATATTATTGGCGGAGCGGTAGGCGGGGTGGTGGCGTTGCTGGTGCTGTTTCTGCTGCGCTTCATCACGCAGGAGCTGTATGAGCGGCTTGCGCCGGCGCTGGTGGCGATTGTGATGGCGATGGTGGCGGGCTATTTCCTGGGGCAGTACATTCTCTTTTGGGCGCCGGACACGACAGACGTGACGTTGCGGGTATTCGTGGTGGTGACGATGGTGCTGCTCTTCGGGTTTGTGGGGATCTATCTGGGTCTGACGCGGGCCTCGAAGTGGGAATCCATCATGTCGGCGGTGCAGCGGCGATCCATCGAGGGGATCGGTCTCAAGCTGGTGGATACGAGCGTCATCATCGACGGTCGCATTGCGGACGTCTGCCAGACGGGTTTTATCGAGGGCACGCTGCTGGTGCCGCGCTTCGTGTTGAAGGAACTCCAGAATATCGCGGACTCGTCCGACGTGCTTCGCCGGGCCAAAGGGCGGCATGGCCTCGACGTGCTGAAGCTGCTTCAGGGGGAAAGTTCCCGGGTGACCCTTCGGATTATCGAGGATGACCCGCGCGATGTCCGTGACGTGGACGGCAAGCTGGTCAGCCTGGCGCGCCAATACAATGCGAAGGTGGTCACGAACGACTTCAACCTGAACAAAGTGGCGCAGATCGAGGGGGTCCAGGTACTCAACATCAACGACCTGGCGAACGCGCTGAAGCCGGTGGTCCTCCCCGATGAGCAGATGCAGGTGAAAATCATCAAGGAGGGGAAGGAACCCGGTCAGGGCGTGGGTTATCTGGACGACGGCACGATGGTGGTGGTGGACGGCGGCCGGCCCTATCTCGGCAAGTCGGTGGACGCGCTCGTGACGAGCGTGTTGCAGACGGCGGCCGGGCGGATGATCTTCACCCGTTTCAACGGCCTGGCGCAGTGAAGACGCAACTGCTGATCCCGGCCGCGGGCCTGGGGGCGCGGATGGGCTGTGCCGTTCCCAAGGCGTTGATGGACCTTGCGGGCCGGCCGATGCTGCTTCGAACGCTGGAACGCTTCCGTGCGCTCGATTTGATTGCCGGGGCGGTGATCGTTGTGCCGGCCGAGGCGCGCGGCGACTTTGAGCATGCGTTACTTGGGGCCTTTCCCGAGTTCCGGGTGCATCTCGTGCCGGGCGGTGCGGAACGGCAGGATTCCGTGTGGAACGGGTTGGAAGCGCTGGACCCGGACACGGAGATCGTGGTCATTCATGACGCGGCGCGGCCGTTCATCAGCATGGCCTCGATCCAGGCTTCGATAGAGGCGGCGGCAGAGTGCGGTGCGGCCACAGTGGCGATTCCTTCCGTGGATACGATTCTCGAGGGGGATGACGCCGGGTATCTGGTTTCGACGCCCGAGCGGAAGAGGCTGTGGGCATGCCAGACGCCGCAGACTTTCCGGGTCGATGTGATCCGCGAAGCGCATCGTGCGGCGCGGCTCCTGGGCTATCTGGGGACCGATGACGCGACGCTTGTTCGGCGTGCCCAGGGCCGCGTGAAGCTCGTGCTGGGCACCCCGCTCAACTTCAAGGTTACGACGCCGGCCGATCATGCGCTGGCGGAACTGGCGATTCGGGAGGGCTTGGCATGATGCGGATCGGCACGGGCTATGATTTGCATCGCCTCGAGCCGGGGCGCCGTCTCATCCTCGGGGGCATCGAGATCCCGCACGAAAAGGGCCTGTCGGGTCATTCGGATGCGGATGCGCTCTGCCACGCGATTACGGACGCTTTGCTTGGGGCGCTGGCGCTTGGGGACATCGGGAGCCACTTTCCGGACACTGACCCGCGCTACAAGGATGCGGACAGCCTTGAACTGTTGCGGCAGGCGGCGCAGTTGCTTCGGGCGAACGGCTATCGTGTCGTCAACATCGACACGAATATTGTCGCGGAGCGTCCCCGCCTGCGTCCCTTCATCGATGCGATGCGGACGCGCCTGGCGGAAGCGCTGAAACTCGAGCCCGGCCAGATTTCCGTGAAGGCGAAGACGAACGAGGGGGTCGGCCCCGAGGGCCGGCAGGAAGCCATCAGCACGCAGGCGGTGGTGCTGCTGGAATCAAGCTGAGGGTTTGCAGTCCTCCGGGCCGTCCAGTACACTACGTCCAAGGACAACTTGGCAGGCTGGATGAGCAATAAGATTCAATCGCACTTCTGGTTCTGGGCTCTCTGCTGCGCCGTTTTCTGCAGTCCTTGCCGGGCCGACAGCATCGTCATCGGGGAAACCGCCTACGCGAATGTCTACATCGTCGAGGAACAGGCGATGTATTACGTGAAGGTTCCGGAGACGGGCAAGACGATAGCGGTGCTCAAGGCGTCGGTTGCGCCGGAGTCCGTGAAACTCAGCGAGGACGCGGGCGAGCGGAAACGGCTGCTGAAGGCGTTTCAGAAACAGCGCGGCACGTCCTCCAAGTCGATTGTCCCCGCCAAGAAGTCCGCGGCCGCCAAGGGCAAACGCAGCTCCGCCCAGGCGAAAAAGAAACACGGCGGCAGCGCGCCCACGCAGGATTCCAGGCGGGCCGCCGTTCAGGATGCCTCGCACGGCTTTCTGGTAAATGGACGGTTCGTGCTGACAAACAAGGACCAGCAGGAGCTGCGCGACGCCAATCCGCACCGGATTTTCGAGGACCGGAAAGGCGTCGTGCTGTTGACGAACAACCCGGAGAAGTATGAGGACAGCGACGACTACATCGAGCGTTCGCTGGGGTTCCGTAACATCGAGGTTCCGTCGCGGTTCAAGGCGCCGCCGAACCGGGTTCTGCCGCCCAAAGTCGACGCCGAGGCCTTTGCGGGCGTGAAGGAAATCGTGACGTACTATGCAAAGTACTACGCGCTGGAAGAGAGCCTGGTTTACGCGGTGATCAAGCAGGAGAGCGATTTCGATCCCAATGCCGTTTCCTCGGCGGGGGCGCGGGGTCTGATGCAGCTCATGCCGGGCACGGCGCTGGAGATGGGGGTGACGGACATCTTCGACCCGGCCCAGAATATTGCGGGCGGCTGCCAGTATCTGAGCAAGATGCTGGACTTCTGCCACGGGAACGAGGAACTGGCGATCGCGGCCTACAACGCCGGGCCGGGCAATGTGAAGCGGCACGGTTTCACGATCCCCCCCTTCGCGGAAACGCAGGACTATGTGCGCAAAGTGACCCGCTACAAGCAGGGCTTCGATCAGCAGGGGTATGGGGACATTCGGCTGGCGCAGACGCGGCACGTGGAGCCGGGATATATCCCGGGGGATCATCAGGGCAAGTTTGAGGTGGTGCTCGTCAACGGACTGACGGAGATTGCGGATCTCGTCATGGAGAAGGACACGCACTACTTCCTGAAATGCCGCGATCGGCTGCGGTCCATCCCGAAGGACAAGGTTCGGGAAGTGAAGAATCTCGGGTAGTGAAGAAGGAACGCCTCGACATAGTAGTCCAGCGGCTGGCGGGCGTCACGCGCAGCAAAGCGCAGGCGATCATACACGCGGGGCAGGTCTTTGATGTCCATGGGGTGCGCATGGACAAGCCAGGGCTTCAAATCGCGGAAGAAACCGTGCTGGAGATCCGCCAGCGACCGCGCTTCGTGAGCCGGGGCGGGGACAAGCTGGAGGCGGCCTTCGCGGCGTTTGCGATTGAGGTCGCCGGAGAGACGGCCCTTGATATTGGCGCGTCGACGGGCGGGTTTACGGATTGCCTGCTGCAGCATGGGGCGGCCCGGGTCTACGCCGTGGATGTCGGTTACGGGCAATTGGCCTGGGAATTGCGGCAGGACCCGCGGGTGGTTGTGATGGAGCGCTGCAATATCCGGCACCTCACGGCAGCGCAATTGCCGGAACAGCCGACTTTCTTCACCGCGGACTGTTCCTTCATCTCGCTTCGGCTGGTGCTCCCGCCTTTGTGCCGCCTGATCGCGGAATCGGCCCGGGGCGTGGCGCTCATCAAGCCGCAGTTTGAAGCGGGCCGTGAACAGGTGGGCAAAGGCGGCGTCGTGCGCGACGAGCGGGTGCATCAGGCGGTGGTCCAGGAGGTTTGCGCGGAGGCGCGCGGGTTGGGATTCGCGCAAATCGATGTGCTACCCTCTCCCCTGCTTGGACCCTCGGGGAATCGGGAATTCCTGGCGTATTTGCGCCGATAGTTCCACAAGGGAGAATCGAACAACGGAGCCATGAAACACCAGCGTTTCAAGGGCAGACTTTCGGAAGAGACACGGAGACAGTGTCGTGCTTGAAGTGCTCCGCATTCAGAACTATGCCTTGATTGATGCGGTGGAGGCCGATTTTCGGCCCGGCTTCAATGTGTTGACGGGGGAAACCGGGGCAGGAAAGTCCATCGTGGTTGGGGCGCTGAATCTGGTCCTGGGCGCGCGCGCCTCGGGCGACGTAGTGCGCGAAGGTGCGCCGCGCGCGAGCATCGAGGCCGTGTTCCGGGTGGAGAAGCCCTCGGCCCGGCTGGCCAAACTCCTGCAGCAGCATGAAGTAGCCCTCGAAGAGGGCACGCTGCTGCTCTCGCGGATGATCACGGCGGATGGCCGCAGCCGGGCGTATGCGGGGGGCAGTCTTGTTCCCGTCGCGGTCTTGGCGGAGATCGGGGATGAACTGGTGGATTTGCATGGCCAGCATGAGCATCAGTCGCTGCTGAAGACCGAGCGGCAACTGGATCTGCTGGACGCTTTTGGCTGCACGGAGGGCGCGGCGGCAGAGGTTGGGGAACTCGTATCGCGCTGGCAGGGCATCGAACGGGAGATCCGTGCGCTCGAGACGGACGATCGCGAGCGTGCCCGGCAGATGGAGTTTCTCCGCTTTGAAGTCCGCGAGATCGACGAGGCGGACTTGAAGCCGGAGGAAGACGCCGAACTGAAGTCGCGTCACAATCTCATTACGAACGCGGAGACGATTTTCAATCTCGCGCGGCAGGCCTACGGGGCGTTGTATGAGAATGAAGAAGGCGCGGCCATCGATGCGGTGGATGCGGCGGTGCGGGACGTCGCGTCGCTCGTGGCGATTGACCCCCGATTTCAGGCGCTGGCCGCGCAATTGGCCGAAGCGCGGCTCGGGGTCGAGGCGGCCGCGATGGAATTGCGGGGCTACTCCGAGGAACTCGAGTTCGATCCGCAGGAACTCGATGCGGTGAATCGGCGGCTGGCGTTGATTGGAACGTTGAAACGGAAGTACGGCGCGAGCGTGGAGGAGATTCTGGCGTATCGGGAGAAGGCGGCCGGGACGCTGGCGGCGTATGAGCAGCGGGATGAGCGCCTCGAAGCGTTGCGCGGCGTCTCCGCGTCGCTGCTGGAACAGGCAAAGCGCGCGTCCGCGGAACTCTCGCGGAAACGGCAGCATGCGGCGCAGAAGCTGGACAAGCAAGTCGCGTCGGCGCTGCAGGATCTGGGCATGAAGGGGGCGCGTTTCGAGACGGGTTTCGATGCGGTGGAGCTGGGCGCCCACGGCGTGGACCGCGTCGAGTTCCTGCTTTCGGCCAATGCCGGGGAGAGACTGAAGCCGTTGCGGCAGGTGGCCTCGGGAGGCGAGATTTCGCGGATCATGCTCGCACTCAAGGCGGTGTTTGCAGCGGCGGACCGGATTCCGGCGCTCGTGTTCGACGAGATTGACGCGGGTGTCGGCGGCACGGTTGCGCGCAAGGTCGCCGAGAAGCTTGCCTCGCTCTCACGATCGCATCAGGTGATCTGCATCACGCACATTGCGCAGATTGCCGCGGCGGCGGCGGCGCACTATCACGTGAGCAAAGAGACGAGCAAAGGCCGGACGCTGACCCGGCTGATCCGTGTGGAGGATGAGGAACGGGTGAAGGAAGTGGCGCGGCTGCTCGATGGCTCGGTTTCGGATGTGAGCCTGGGCCATGCGCGCGCGCTGCTGACGACCTAGCAGGAAGGAAGTCACGGCATGGAAATGTCCCGAATCAAAGTGGGCGTGATGGGTTCCGCGGGCGGGGCCATGGACGACGGCCTCGTGGAGCGCTGCAAGGAACTGGGCAGGACCATCGCGGATCTGGGCTGCGCCATTCTGACGGGCGGCTGCCCGGGCCTCCCCCACTTCGCGGTCATCGGCTGCAAGGAGCATGGCGGGCTCACGATCGGCGTATCGCCTGCGCTCAGCCTGCAGGAGCACGTCGAGGTCTACAACAGCCCCACGGACCACATTGACGTCATGATCTATACGGGGAGCGGGCTCATGGGCCGCGAGGTCGTGGGCGTGCGCAGTTGCGACATTGTGCTGATTGTGGGGGGGCGTTCGGGGACGCTCGGCGAATTTGCCATTGCCTATGACGAGGGCCGCCTGATCGGGGTGCTGACGGGCAGCGGCGGGGTGGCGGACCACGTGGATGATTTTCTGCCGGTGATTCAGAAGGCCACGGGGTCGCAGATCATCTTCGACGAGGATCCGCGGCGGCTCGTGGAACGTTGTGTGGTGTCGTTCAGGGAGCATCCGCCGAGGATTCGGCAACGGGAGTCGGCAGCATGAAGATCACGTCGTACGGCGGCGCGGAAGAAGTCACGGGAAGCAAACACCTGCTGGAGATTGGCGGGGCGCGAATCCTGCTGGATTGCGGGCTGTTCCAGGGCCGTCGCGAGGAGGCGCACCGCAAGAACCGGATGCCGGACTTCGACGTGTCGAAGATCCACGCGATCGTGCTGAGCCACGCGCACATCGATCACACGGGCCTCCTGCCCATGATGGCGAAGCTGGGCTATCGCGGGAATGTGTACGCCACGCCGGCCACGCGGGATCTCTGCGCGATCATGCTGCTCGACAGCAGCCACATCCAGGAGCGCGACGCGGAATGGCTCTCCAAGAAGAGCCGCGAATTCCTGCCGCCGCTGTACTCGACGGAAGACGTGCAGGAGATCATGCGGCGCTTCGTCTCCGTCTCCTACGGCGTGCGCATTTCAGTCCTGCCCAATGTCTTCATCACGTTTCACGACGCGGGACACGTGCTGGGCTCGGCTATGATTGAAGTCGAGTATGAGGAAGAGCATCGCTGGCGGCGCCTCGTGTTCAGCGGCGACATCGGGCGGAAGAACATGCCGATCCTCAATGATCCGTGGGAGCCCACGGACGCGGACGCGGTAATCATGGAGAGCACGTACGGCAACCGCGAGCACGCCCCCATAGAGGCGGCGGACGAGAAATTCGCGGGGATCGTCCGGGACACGCATGCCCGGGGCGGGAAGATGATCATTCCGTCCTTCGCGCTCGAGCGGTCGCAGGAAGTCATTTACGCCCTGAAACGGCTGGACGCCATGGGCACCATTCCGCCGATGCCGGTATATGTGGACAGTCCGCTCACAGTGAACATCACAGAGATTTTCCGCTTGCATACGGAAGGCTTCGACAATGAGTTTCGGCAAGTCATGCGGGATGCGGGCGATCCCTTCGACCTCCCGAAGATCCGCTATATCCGGAGCCAGGAAGAGTCGATGCAGTTGAATACGCTGAAGGGGCCGGCAATCATCATCTCGGCCTCGGGCATGTGCGAATATGGGCGGGTGCTGCATCATCTCCGGAATCATTGCGAAGACCCGAAGAACACGATCCTCATCGTCGGGTTCCAGGCCGAGCATACGCTGGGCCGCCGCATTGTCGAGAAAAGCCGCATGATCAAGATCTTCGGGGTGCCGCGCGAGTTGAACGCGCAGGTGAAGATCATGAACGAGTTCAGCGCGCATGCCGGACGTTCGGAACTCATCGCGTTCGGGGCGCGGTTCAAGGGCCGCGCACAACGGACGATTCTGGTGCACGGCGAAGGCGAGGCGCTGAAGGCCCTGAAGAGCGGGCTTGAAGGGCAAGGCGCGGAGAATGTCATGATTCAGCGGCATGGGGTGCCGGTGGAAGTCTGACATGGAATACGAGGCGTCCTTCGCCCTATCAGGGCTGATGTTCCGGGGGAGGGGATGACCCGGGGTGTCGGATCTTCGGCCCTTGTCCGCCTCTGGCGTAGCTTACCCCGGGCTGATTTATGTCACGTCTTCGGCGTGAGGGAACGGCGTGTGAAAGAATCGTTGCATCACAGCCCTGGCCCGAGTACACGGCCCATCCTGATCACGACCCTGTAGGGCGGCATAAGTCCGCGCCTGATTTGACGGAATCTCCATGTTACACAGCCCTTTCAGGGCTGATGTTTTGAGGGCGGGGTTGACCCGGGGTGGTGGACCTTCGGTCCTTACCCCGGGCTGATTTATGTCACGCCTTCGGCGTGAGGGAACAGACGATAAAGGAGTCATTACGTAAAGAACCGCCCCGGGCTGATTTATGCCATGCCTTCGGCGCTCCGGAGAGGCGGAGGGGGAAATCAGGGAGGGGCCGGGGCGTGGGGTCTCTTGCCCTTTCAGGGCTTTGGTTAGGGGGGTGCTAACCCAGGGCTTCGGCGCGCGTTGCGTGCCTTGCCCTGGGCTGTCTTCTTGGCGCGCTTTCAGCGCTCCGGAGAGGCGGAAGGGGAAATCAGGGAGGGGCCGGG
>CAILVY010000359.1 GCA_903837785.1 Candidatus Hydrogenedentota bacterium | reverse complement strand
CTTCGGCAAGCTTCTATAGAATTGCGCGCTTGCCCAACCGAATCCTGGATCAAATTGTGCTCTTATGCAACCAGACGTGCCTCAGCAACTTTCTGATGCCGCATGCGCGGTGGTCTCCAAAATGGAGCGCCTGCTCTGCGCGGAAACGTGTGACAATGCCTCGTCGCGGCTGTTTCGGGTGGAAGTGCCCGTCTCCGGCGGCAAGCCGCTGGAGTGGCTGCGCGCGCAGCCGGGTGTTACGCAGTATTACTGGAGCGACCGCGACGGCAGCTTCGAGATGGCCGGGGTGGGAGAGGCCGACGTGCTTGCGCCGTCGGGCGTGACGCATCTGGCGCCTTTGTTCAGGCATATGCGGGCGCAGCTTTCCTCGCGCTATCCCAGCCTTCGTTACTACGGCGGACTCCGGTTCCACCGGGGTCCAGTGAAGGGCGACCGGTGGCGCGCGTTCAAGGAGTACCGCTTCGTCATTCCGCGCTTTGAGCTGATTCGGCGGGGCGCGCGGCTTCATTTTGCATGCAATGCGCGCGTGGGTCATGCCCGGTCGAATCAAACGGCGCTGCGCGCGGTGATGCACGCGTTCGACGCGCTGCGTTTTCCTGATTCGCTGCCGTCCATAATCGATCCGGTGATCCTGAGCCGGAGCGACGCGCCGGATCGCGCTGGATGGGCGGCGCTGATCAACAAGGCCCTGGGCGCGCTCGATACGGGGGCGCTGGACAAGGTGGTGCTGGCGCGCGAGACGTGTTTTACGGCGACCGCGCCATTTGACGCGGTGGGGCTGCTCACGCGCCTGATCGATCTCAGTCCGCACACGTTCAGTTTCTGTTTCCATCCCGCGGAGGACCGCGCGTTCATCGGGGCCTCGCCCGAGCGCCTGTTCAAGCGGATCAACGGCTATATTCAGAGTGAGGCCGTTGCCGGGACGGCTCCGCGCGGCGTCACGGACGAGAAGGACCGGGCGCTGGGCGAAGCGCTCTTGAATAGTCCCAAGGACCGCCGGGAACAGCAATTCGTGACGGACATGCTCCGCGAACATTTCCGGCGTTTCTGTTACTCGGTGGAGGTCGAGCCGCAGCCGCATCTGATGCGCCTGCGCAACTGCCAGCACCTCTGCACCCGGATTGAAGGCCTGCTCAACGATGCAGAGTCTGACGCGGCGCTGTTGGAAGCGTTGCATCCCACGCCGGCCGTGGGGGGGTGTCCCCGCGAGCGCGCACTCAAATGGATAGAAGCGGAAGAGCCGTTTGACCGGGGCATCTATGCGTCGCCGACGGGCTGGGTTGGCTACGATTCCGCCGAGTTCTGCGTGGCCATCCGATCCGGGCTCGTGCAGGGGAACACTCTGGCGTTGTACAGCGGGGCGGGCATTGTCACGGGATCGACGCCGAAAGACGAATGGGCGGAAATCGAGAACAAGATGGCCAACTTCCTGCACGTGCTGCACGCCCGTCCTGTGCGCTGAGGCGTTTGGCGGACGCCGTCCCGTGCGTCATGGCGCCAGATGACAAGCAGGCGTCCTCTGGCCCATAATGTGCGCGCAATCGGGAAAGGGACTTCGCATTGCTGGAGCATGCACCCAATCTGAACCACTTGTGGGCGGGGATACTCGTTGAAGAACTCGTGCGCGGCGGCGTGGCGTGTTTTTGCGTGTCGCCCGGATCGCGCAGCACGCCTTTGGCCGTTGCGGCCGCGCAGCATCCCCGGGCGCACTGCGTGGTGCATTTTGATGAGCGCGGCGCCGCGTTTCACGCGCTGGGATGGGCTTCATCGACGGGCCGCCCGGCGGCCCTGATCTGCACGTCGGGCAGCGCGGCGGCCAACTACTGGCCGGCGGTGGTGGAGGCGTCCGCCTCGCGCGTGCCGCTGATCCTGCTTACGGCGGATCGTCCCCCCGAGTTGCTCGATTGCCGCGCCAATCAGGCGATCGATCAGACGAAGCTTTTCGGGCATTACGTGCGGTGGTCGTTTGTGCTGCCGTGTCCGGACCCGGCCATGCCGCCGAGCCTGGTGCTTACGACGGCGGATCAGGCGCTGTATCGCGCGCAGCATGTGCCCGCGGGGCCGGTGCACATCGACTGCATGTATCGTGAACCGCTTGCGCCGGTCCCTGGAACCGGCGAGGATGTGACGGCGGCGTGCCAGTCGATTGCCCAATGGCTGCACTCCGAGACAGCCTTCACCGCGCACCACGCCCCGGAGTACCGGCTGTCAGACGCGGACGAGAGGAAAGTGATGGAGCGCGTCAACGGGGTGCGCTGCGGCCTGCTTGTAGTGGGGCGGCTGCGCACGGGGGAGGAAGCCGCCGCTGTGCAACGTCTGGCGGAGGCGCTGGGCTGGCCGGTGTTTCCCGATGTACTTTCGGGGCTGCGCCTTGGCGCGTCGCAAGCGCGGTTTGTACATCACTTTGATCAGTTGCTCTTGTCGCCGCGTTTCGTCGCCGAGTGTCGTCCGGAGTTTGTGTTGCATCTGGGCGGAGCCATTACGTCGAAGCGCCTGCAGGAGCACCTGGCGGGACTGCGGCCCGAGTACATGCTCGTAGCCGAGCATCCGGTGCGGCAGGATCCGTTCCATCAAGTGACGCATCGGATCGAGATGGGCCTGGCCGGGTTCTGCCGTTGGCTTGCGCCCGCGGTCCGGGATCGCGGCGCGTCCGTTTGGGGTGAGGCATTTCCCGCGATGTCGTGCGCGGTTTCGGCCCGTCTGGATGCGTGGATTGAAGATGCCGCGGCGCTCTCCGAGATCGCCGTTGCGCGCATTGTGTCGCGGCGGCGTCCTGAAGGGAGCGTGTTGTTTCTTGGGAACAGCATGCCGATCCGGGATATGGACATGTACGGCGCGGCGGAGGGCCCGGGCGGGCTTGTGGCGTGCAACCGGGGGGCGAGCGGCATAGACGGGAATGTGGCGACGGCTGCGGGCTATGCGAACGCGAACGGGCGGCCGGTCACGGCGGTGATTGGCGACCTGGCCCTGCTGCACGATCTCAATTCGCTGGCCCTGCTGCGGGCCACGGCCGCGCCGGTTGTGTTGATCGTGCTGAATAACGACGGCGGCGGGATCTTCTCGTTCCTGCCGATGGCAAAATACCCGGAGACGTTTGAGCGATTCTTTGCCACGCCGCACGGGCTGAGTTTCAGTGATGCCGCGCGTTGCTTTGGGCTGGGGTATGCGCAGCCGGCGACCCGCGCGGAGTTTGCGGCGGCCTACGAACGCGCCCTGGCGGGAACTTGTTCGACGGTGATCGAGGTGCGCACGAATCGCCAGGAGAACGTGGAGGCGCACCGGGCGCTGCAAGCGGCGTTGGCGGAGGCAGCGGGAACTTAATCCACTTCGGAGCATTTGACGTGCCTCGTCCATGGCGGGGCCAATGACTGGAATCGAGGAAGCAGAAGGGAGGAGCAGCATGGAAACGAAACTTGCGATCGAAGGCGGCCCGAAGACGGTAACGAACACGTTGACGGGGTGGCCGAAGTTCGACGAGAAGGCGATCAAGGGGGTGGAGGAGGTGCTGCGTTCGGGGAAGGTGAATTACTGGACCGGCCCGCGGGGCATGGAGTTCGAGCGCAAGTTTGCGCAGTGGCAGGGCAGCAAGTATGCGATCAGTGTGGCGACGGGCACCGCGGCGCTGCACGTGGCGCTGGCGGCGCTGGGGATCGGGCCCGGGGACGAGGTGATCGTGCCGAGCTACACGTTTATCGCCACGAGTTTCTCCGTGGTGCAGGCAGGGGCCATTCCGCGCTTCGCCGATGTGAACATCGAGGATCACTGCATCAGCGTGGCGTCCGCGGAAGGCCTCGTGAACGAACGGACGAAGGCCATCATGCCGGTCCATCTCTACGGCAATGTCTCGGACATGGACGCGATCCATGCCTTCGCCAGGAAGCACAAGCTGCTCGTGATCGAGGACAACGCGGAGGCCTTCGGCGGCGAGTTCAAGGGGAAGAAGACGGGCACGCTGGGCGTGATGGCGGGATGCAGTTTCTGCCAGAACAAGACATTCACGACGGGCGGCGAGGGCGGCATGGTCACCACGGACAACGAGGATCTCGCGTGGGAAGCGCGCAGTTTCCGCGACCACGGCTATGACGTGAAGGCGCGCTTGAACCTGCTGGAACTCGAGCAGAAGCTGCCGTACATCCACAATCGCATCGGCTGGAATTACCGGATGACGGAGATGCAGTCGGCGATTGGGCTGGCGGAACTGGAGCGGATGGATTCGTGGAACATGCCGGCGCGGCGCCGCAATGCGCAGATCATCATGGACGCGCTCAAGGCGGAGCCGCTCGTCAAGTACCTGCCGATCGATACGCCGGAACGGCGCAACGGGTGGTACGTGATGGCGTTCTCGCTCGATGTCGAGAACATGCGCTGCGACATTCAGCAGTTTGTTTCCGCGGCCGCGGCCGAGGGCGCGCCGGTCTGGAAGGTTTTCTGGCCGCAGTGCCACACGGAACGGGCCTTCACGGAGCGGCACGGCTTCGGCGCGCACGGGTTCCCGTTCAATTCGGCGGAATTCACGAATCCGGCGAGCGTGGAATACGCGCAGGTGCAGGTTCCCAATGCGATCTGGCATCAGGATCATACGTTCACGTGCTTCGCCTATCCGACGTTCACGGAGAGCGACATGCATCAGATTGCCGATGCACTCGTGAAAGTGATTCACGCCTACGCGAAGTGACGCGGCGCGGCAGGGCTAAGGTTTGCGCGGCGGAGTCTGGGGCGTTGCCTCGGGCTCCGTTCCCTTTTCATAGGCGTCGAAGCGGGCGACGAATTCGGGCGGGACTTGCGAGAGCAGCGCGGCGGCGTCCTGGCATCCCGGATTGAGCATGATCGCCGTCTTGAGATACGTCAAGGCGGGCGCCCACATGTTTCGCGCGATGAAGCCCCGCGCTTCGTCGGCATAGTCCTGGGCGAGGTCCACGGGGTGCGGCTGCGCCTGGCCGAAGCCGGACAAGTGGTACTTCTTCAGAATCGGCAGATATTGCGCCTGGAGCGCTTGGGGATCCCAGCTCAGGTCGTTCAGATACAGGCGTCCCTCGTAGCCCGCCACGATGGCCTGCCAGCCCATGCGCTTCCATTTCGCGTTCTCTTCCCACGGGCGGTTCTGCAGGACGACGGACACATTCGCCAGGAGCACTGCCATCGCGCCGGCCAGTGCGGCGATGCGCCGGGTGCGCGGGGGAAGCGTCACGGGATGATGCTTGAAATGGACCGCGGCGAGGCCGGCGAGCGCGCACCAGAACAAGGCGTTCGTGGTCATGTAGCGTGAATTGAGGCCTTCGGCCACGCCGAAGCCCACCCGGCCCACGCCGGTCACGAGCGCGCTTCCGACGGCAAAGGCGGCGATGCCCAGCCAGGGGGCCGTTTCCTCGAATGCGGCACGGCCGCCGCGCCACAGCCGCCACAGCAGCCCGAGGAAGAGCACGGAGGCCAGTGCGCCGGGGACGAAATGCAGCGGGCCATACGGATGGGGCGGACCGCCATGCCAGGGCGGCGTCGAGAAGATCGCCACAACCGGGCTTCCGAGATAGAGCAAAACGTAGCCTAGGTATTCGAGCGGGTGGTGGAGCACGGCGGTCAGCGGCGGGCTCACGCCCGGCTTATGATACGCGACGAAATAGGATTCGATGCAGAGAAACGCCGCGGCGCACCACAGGACCACCCGCAGGATTCTCTGTTCGCGCGGCTGCCTCTGCATCACGAAGAGCGCGGGGATGGCCGCGAACCAGTAGAGCAGGCCATTTGCGAAGGAGTAAGCGGCCACCCACCCGAGCGCGATCGCCAGGGCGAAACCAAGCCAGCTCCATCGCGCGTTTGCCAGGGCCGACACGCCCAGCGTCACGGCCAGCGTGCAGAGGAAAACCGTCAGTTCGAGCCCCCACACCCAGTTCTCCATCTGTCCCCACGAGAGCACGAAGAACCCTAGCACGGGAATCACCCACCACCCGCACTTCGTGCGCAGGGCCGTCCAGGCGAGTGCCGCGAAGGTTCCGAGGCCGCAGAGAAGATTTGCCGCGAGGATCCAATTGACGTTCCAGTGCGTTGGGAGCGCCAGCGCCAGCATGATCAAGCGGGGGAAGAGCGGGCGATGCTCGTTGTGCTGCGCCCAAAGATCAATGAAGCCGAGCTGTCCGGTCTTTGCGCGCTCGATCAGCGGCGCGATCAGCATTTCATCCCAGTACGGGAAATTAAGCCCGTAGCGGGGCAGCTTGTACAGCAGAATGGCCAGGGGCACCGCCGCGAGTGCCAGGGCAAACAGCGGCCCCGCCCACTGCCTCGGTCTGTTGTCTTGTTCGCTCACACGCGGCACTCCATCGGTGCTCCGCACCCTAGCATCCGGCGCGGAAGGTGGTCAACCAGGAAGGGCACTTGAGTTCGCGGGGGGAAGCGGGATAACGTGGACGCCGAGGAAAGAACGATGCGGCTGATCGATGCACATTGCCATCTGGAAGCGGAAGAGTTTGAAGGCCGGCTGGATGCGGTGATGGAAGGGGCGCGTGCCGCCGGGATCGTGAAGCTGGTCACGGCGTCGATTGCGCCCGGGCAGTGGGCGGTGTCTCGCGGGACCGCGGCGCGGTATCCCGAGGTGGCGTTCGCCTGGGGGATTCATCCCTGGTATGTGCAGGAGGAGCATCTTGCGGCAGTGGAGGGCTTGCGCGCGGCGCGGGATGCCGGCGCGTGCGCCATCGGCGAAATCGGCCTCGACGGGAAGGTGGACTCGCCGCCGCTGGAACTGCAATTGCAGCTCTTCGAGGCGCAGCTCCGCATCGCGAAGGATCTCGAACTGCCGGTGGTGCTGCATTGCCGGGGGGCGTTCAATGAGTTGTTGGAGACGTTGAAGCGGGTGGGTGCCCCCGCTCGGGGGGGAGTGGTGCATGCCTTTTCGGGAAGTTCTGAAGTGGCTGAGGCGTGCCTGCGGCACGGGCTGTGTTTCTCGATGGGGGGGGCGTTGACGTATCGGCGGAGCAACAAGCGGGCGAAGACGTTGTCAACGATTTATCCCGAGCATTTCTTGCTGGAGACGGACAGTCCGGATATTCCGCCGGTGGAGGCGCTGGGCCAACCGAACGTTCCTGCGAATCTTCTGTACAACCTGCGGGGCGCGGCGGCCTATCTGGGAGAATCGGAGGAAGCGATCGCGGAACAGAGCACGCAAAACGCCGCAAAGCTGTTCGGTTTTGCCTTGTGAATCCGGGGCAGGGAACGGCGGCCGCACGGGCCGATCACGGGGTCTTCGCGAAGTATTTCTGAAGATTCTGGGCGACCTGCGCGAAGTTGTCCCAGTCCTTGAAGATGATCGCCATGAGCAAGAGAATGACGGACTCGACGGCATCGGTGGTGCCGGTCTGGACCGTGGTGGTGCGGGATATGGGTTTGAGATGGACCATGATCGCTTCCTTTTCGTCGCTGGGTCTTTCACCCCTCGTTCGCTATACATTATAATGCCGTCTTCCAATCGTTACCAGCAGGACCGCGGGAAAAACTCGGGAGCACGTTTGTGAATCCATTTGATCGGTTGATTGCACCCCTATTGGAAGCGTTTCCCGGACTGGCCGCGGAGGACATCGCCTTTACCGCAGCGCCGAAGCTCGAATTGGGCGACGTGGCCATTCCGATGTTCATTCTCGCCAAGAAGTTGGGGACGCCGCCCCCGAAGCTGGCCGCGGACGCCGCGCAGCGGGCGGCCTTCGGCCCGGAGGTGCGTTTGGCGGCCGCCGCAGGGCCGTATCTGAACCTGAAACTGGACCGCGCGGTGTTCGCCCGGGAGATCGTGGAGGACATCCTTGGCGCGGGGGCGGGCTACGGATCGAATGCCGCCGGGCGCGGCAAGCGCGCGCTGATTGAGCATACGAGCATCAATCCGAATGCGAGCCCGCATGTGGGGCGGGCGCGTTGCGCCATGATCGGCGACAGCATCTCCCGGCTGTTCCGCTTCGAGGAATACGAGGTTGACGTCCATTATTACGTCAACGACATGGGGCGGCAGATCGGGCTGCTCGTGTTGATTGCGGATGAGTTGAAGGATCTGACGTTTGATCAGGTGCTCGACGCATACGTGCGCGCGAATGCGCGGGCGGAACAGGACCCGGAATTCGCGGCGCAGGGCTATGCGTTGCTGTTGAAGATGGAGGAAGGGGACCCGGCGGCGCAGGCGAAGTTCCGTGCGGTGACGGATCTGTGCCTCAACGGGCAATTGGCGGTGCTGGCGCGGATTGGCGCGGCGTACGACGTGTTCGACCGCGAGTCGAAGTATGTGAAGGATGCGCGTCTCGATCAGGTGCAGGCGGCGTTGCGCGCGCGCGATGCGTTGTTTGTGGACGAGGATCAGCGGCTGGTGGTGGACTTGTCGAAGCTGGGCCATGCGGCGGAAGAGGGCCGCTATTTCGTGCTCATGCGCGCGAACGGCAGTTCGATGTACGGCTACCGCGACCTGGCCTACACGATAGACAAGCTGTCGTCGGGCGCGGACGTCAATCTGATCGCGCTGGGCGAGGATCACAAGCTGTATTTTCAGCAGCTTGCGATGATCCTCGATGCGGCGGGGTATGCCGCGCCGGAGCCGGTCTATTACTCGTACATCTTGCTGAAGGAAGGGAAGATGTCCACGCGGCAGGGCAACGTGGTGCTGCTTTCGGACTTCCTTGACGAAGCGATCCGGCTGGCGTCGGAGCGCGTGGCGGAGCAGTGCAAGGATCTTTCGGCGGAGGAACAGCGGGTGATTGCGGAGCGGGTGGCGATTGCCGCGGTGCGTTTTGCGGTGTTGCGGGTGGGGGCGAGCAAGAACGTGACGTTCGACATGGACGCGGCGCTGTCGTTCGAGGGGGACACCGGGCCGTATGTCCAGTATTCGTGCGCGCGCATCAATTCGATCCTGCGGAAGTACCCGGGGGCGTTGCCGACGGCGCCGGGCGCCGCGTTCCCGGTGGAAAGCGATGCGGAGTGGGGTCTGCTGACGAAGCTGGCGTCCTTTCCGGACGTGGTGGCGTCGTGCCTGCGGCAGCGGACGTGCGCGCCCATCGCCGTCTATGTCTTGGACATCGCGCGCGCGTTCACGGCGTTCTATCATGAGTGTCCGGTGCTCACGGCGGGCACGCCCGAATTGACGCAGGCGCGCCTGCTCGTTTGCCGTGTTTCGCTTCAGACGCTGACGAACGCGCTGGGCATCCTGGGCATCGAGGCGCCGGAGCGCATGTAGGGAACGGCCGGTCCGTTTCCGCCGGGATCAGGGTTTCTCGACGAAGCGTTTGTAGCTGTCCACGATCTTCGGGGTGATGCGGCTCGACTGGCGTTCCAGGAGGGCGAGTTCCTGCTTCTCGGAGATGGTTCCGAACTCGAGGTGGAAGGCGCGGGATTCCCCCGGCGCGAGGCGGTGCAGGAGGCCGAGTTCCTCATCCACTTGGCGGCCTTCGACGCCGCAGGTGCAGGGTTCGAGGCCGACCACGTAATCCTGCTCGCCCATCATCTTCCACTGGACGAAGCGGGGCAGTTCTTTCTTGTTGTACTTGACGTAGACGCCGAAACCCTGGCCGCGTTTGAAGCCTTCGTTAACCATGGCGACCGTGACGGAGCCGTCGCGGGCGGGAACCATGTCGTGATAGTAGACTTTTTCGGCGTAGCCGGGCAGGGGCGGGTCCATGAGGTTCCATCGTTCGGCGCCGTCGCGGGCGATATCATCGCGGGGCGCGACCCGGCGGCTGGGGGAAACAATGCGCGAGCCGGCATCGAGCGCGGGCCAGCCGATGTTGCAGTGGTAGAGCAGCATGAACTGGGCGGGGCGGAATCCCTCGTTCGTGAGCACGTCCCGGAGCCAGAAGCGTTTTTCGCCCAGGGTGGTCGAGATGGTCCGGGTGAGCGTGAGGTTCTCACCGAAGAGGACCGCCTCGCGCATGGTTCCGGTGATGCTCATGACGTATTCGTCGCGGCGCCATTCCTGGACCACTTTGAGGTTCCGGGCGGGGGTGTTGCCGATGCGGCCGTGGAGGCCTTGTCCGTTCCAGGAGCTGTCGGGCTGGGGTGCGCCCACGTTGCTGAGGCCGCAGGTGGTGAGGAGCCCGCCGAAGTAATTCCGCAACCAGCGGATTCCGGAGGCCTCGTAGTATTGCGGCGCGGCGTCGCCCACGGTGGAGCGCCAGCCCATGGCCCTGCCCTGGAAGTATGCGGAGGCGATGTCCATGCAGCGATCGGGCAGGACGGTTACTTCGAGTCCGCCGCCCGTGCGCAGGATGGCGGCGCGCGTGGGGCGTTCGTTGCCGTCGTCGAGTTGAACCATGCGGATGCCCGCGACCTGATCCATATTGCCGATGCGGCGGCGCAAGGCCTCCGGTTCAATCTTCTTGCCGAAAAGTTCCATGTGGTGAATCTCCCTCGCGTATTCCTGCGTTTCCTGGAGAACAGGATAGCCGGTATCCGTGCGCGACGCAATACGGTTCCCGCGGTGGGCGGCGTGTCCGGCACGCATATCGGGTGCGGGCCTGACGCGGCGCCGAAGGCGGGGCTTGCGGCTGCGGCCCTTACGTTCTACAATCGAAGGTGTTTCTACTTGGACAGGGAGTTTGAATCGCGTGTTATTTCGACGGCGGAAAAATCCAGGGGCCATGGCGTCGCAGCTTCGGGGCGGGAGCGATGAACCATTGCCGGAACCTGAGTACTATGACGTTACTTACGAGATGATGGCGAAAGGATCGGATGTTCAGCGCGGCCGCAGGAAGGTGCGCCAGTTTGCCGTGCTGGTTAACGGCAGTGTGCGCGTGGTGACCAGCGGGGACACGGTGGACCGGGAAACGTACCGGGCGCTGGTGGCCTCGAACGCCATCCGGCCAGAGTACATTCATTTGCCCGAGGCGGCGGGTCAGGAATCCGACCCCGCCGACGACAGCGGTCAAGGCCGGCTCGATTTTTAGCCTGCCGGTCGCGGCGAGCGCGGGTACGGCGTCATGGTGCTTCGGAGAACGGCAGCAGGTTCATGGGTTCCCTCTCGATAGCGATGATTGTGAAAAATGAGGCGGCGCACTTGCCGGAATGCCTGGCAGGGTTGAGCGGCTTTGCGGACGAGATCTGCGTGGTCGACACGGGGTCCTCGGACGAGAGCCTGGCCATTGCCGCGCGTAGCGGGTGCCGGGTGGCCGAGTTCGCGTGGTGCGACGACTTTGCAGCAGCGCGCAATGCCTCCATCGATCTGTGCCGGAGTGACTGGGTCTTCGTGCTGGACGCGGACGAACGCATTGCGCGCGAGGACGTGCCGCGTATTCGCGCCCTGGCCGGCCCGGAACTGACGCGCGCCTACCGCTTCGTCACGCACAATTACACGAACGCCGAGCACTTGAGCGAGTATACGCCGTGCGCCGCGGGAGACCCGTGGTCGCGGGGATTTGCGGGCTGGTACCCGAGCATCAAGGTGCGGCTGTTTCCGCGGCGGAGCGGGGCGCGCTTCGAGGGGAAGGTGCACGAGCTGGTGAACGCCTCGCTGACGGCGCGCGGGATCGAGCTACTGAATGCCGAAGCGCCGATTCACCACTATCCCTTGATGAAGTCCGAGGAGCAGATCCGGCAGAAGCAGGCGATGTACATCCGGCTCGGACTGGAAAAGCGGCGCGCGTTCCCGAATGACGCGCGCCTTGCGGCGGAGCTTGGGCATCAATACGCGGACATCGGGGATTACCGCAATGCGCTTGTGGCCTATCATGACGCGGCGAAGCTGGAGCCGGACAATCCGGTCTGGCTGAAGGACCTCGGGGGGGTGCTGCACCTGCTGGGGCGCAGCGAAGAGGCGGCGAGTGCGCTGGGGCTCGCGCTCAAGCTGGACCCGGGCTTGACGGAGGCGTGGCGCAACCTGGGGGTGGTGCATGCCCATGGCGGGCGCTGGGCTCAGGCCCTGGCATGTTTTGAACGTTACGCGGCGCTTGCTCCGGATGCGGCGGACGCGGGGCGATGCCTCGCGCTGGCGCGTGAACAGGTGCCGGATCAGGAATCGGAGGTTGTGCAGGATGGATGATCGCGCCACGCGCTGGCTGGCCGCCGGAATACTCGCCGCACTGACGATCATGGCGTTCGCCCAGGCAGTTCGTCTGGATTTTGTGCGTTACGACGACTACAGCTACGTCGTCGAGAACCCGCATCTCAAGGCGGGCCTCTCGGCGTCGTCGCTGCGCTGGGCGTTCACGAGCATGGACGATTGCCTGTGGGCGCCGATGATGCGCCTTTCGCACCTGATCGACGCACAGATCTTCGGGATGCGCGCCTGGGGCCATCATCTGAGCAGCTTGGCCCTTCACGCCGCCAATGTCCTGCTCCTGTTCTGGCTGCTGCGGCGGGCGAGCGGGGCGCTGTGGCCGAGCGCGGTGGTGGCGGCCATCTTCGCGCTGCATCCGCTGCATGTGGAGCCCGTGGCCTGGGTGGCTTCGCGCAAGGATGTGCTCAGCACCTTCTTCGCGTTGCTGGCCTTGCTCGCGTACGACGGGTATGCGAAGAAGCCGAACGCGGGGCGATATCTTGCCGTGCTTGTGTTTCTTGCGCTCGCGCTGATGTCGAAGCCCATGGCGGTCACGCTGCCGTTCGTGATGCTGCTGCTGGACTACTGGCCCTATTCGCGGCTGGAGCGTGCGACAGCCGCGTGGCGCGCATTGGAGAAGGCCCCGCTGTTTGCATTGTCGGCAATCGTGGCCCTGGTTACGCTGGCGGCGGAACAGCGGGCGCTCGTGCCGGTGGACGATTTCCCGTTCGCGGTTCGCATATCGAGCGCGTTGGTTGCCTACGCGGCCTATGTGTGGAAGGCCTTCCTGCCGCAGACGCTCTATGTGCCCTGCATGTATTCGCCCGCTTTCGCGCCGTGGTGGAAGGTTCTGTTGGCTGCGGGGCTGTTGGCGGCGGTTTCGGCGCTGGCCTGCGCCTCGCGGAAGCGCGCGCCGTATTTCCTTGTAGGGTGGCTCTGGTTCTTGGGAACGCTGGCGCCGGTGATCGGGCTGCTTAAGTTCGGGCACCAGGTGATGGCGGACCGATTCATGTACCTGCCTTTGGTTGGCCTGGCGCTGGCCGTCTGCTTTGGCCTGGCGGACGTGGCACGGCGGCGCCCGGTCCTGGCGAAGCCTTTGGCCGTTACGGCGGCCATGGCGTTGGCCGGGTGCATGCTGCTGACAGTGGGGCAGGTGCGGCATTGGCGCAACAGCGAAGCGCTGTTCACGCACACGCTGGCCTGCGACCCGGACAATTACGTGGGCCACTGCAATCTTGGGATCACGTTGATGGAGCAGGGGCGGCCGGAGGCGGCGCTCCCGCATTTCACGGAAGCCTACCGCATCTACCCGAGGCGGCTGGAGTCGTTGAACGATCTGGGGGCGGCGTATTTGTTGACCGGCCGCAATGCCGAGGCGGCGCGGGTCTTCGAGCAGGTGCTTGCGCGGACGCCGAACGATCCCGAGGTGCTGGTGAATCTTGGCGCGGCGCTCTATGCGGCGGGCGACTTTGCGGGGGCTTCCCGGCGGGCGTGTCACGCGCTCGAACTCTCGCCGGGGCTGTCGAAGGCACAGCAACTGCTGGGGATGGCGGAACAGGCCGGGCGCAGCGGCGGGGAGGGTGCGCCGGGCGCCGCGAAATGAGCGCCGCCGCGCCTCGCCGGAGGGCCGGAACGTGGCCGGCCGGGTACCCGTGGCGAACAGTGCTGCGCACTGGGGACAAACCTGCGCCGGCGGGCTTGGGCCGGGCGTGGCGAAGATGCCGGCGGGCACGCGAAAGGGCCTGAATTTATTGGGCCGAACGGAGGTGAGCGGCGGCGGGATGCCCAACTTGACAATGATGGGATTCATTTGCTAATTTATGTCCTTGCCGTCTCATTGAGGCGGCATGTTTTTTGGCGCGGCGGTGCTGGTGTAGCTCAGTTGGTAGAGCAGCTGACTTGTAATCAGCAGGCCGGGGGTTCGACTCCCTTCACCAGCTCCAAAAGTTGAACTGAACACCCATTTTCGTGGTGGGTTGCCCGAGTGGCTAAAGGGGGCGGGCTGTAAACCCGCTGGCTAACGCCTACGTTGGTTCGAATCCAGCACCCACCACCATTTGTTGACAATAGAAGGCACGTGTTTCGTATAATGAGCGGGAATAGCTCAGTTGGTAGAGCGT
>CAILVY010000358.1 GCA_903837785.1 Candidatus Hydrogenedentota bacterium | reverse complement strand
TGGTGGTCGCCCGATCCCCGGACCGTCCTCTTCCCCGCCGAATTCCACGTTTCCCAAAGCCTCAAGAAGCTGCTCAAGAAACAGATGTTCAGCGTGACATTCGACACGGCCTTCGAAGACGTGATTTCGGCCTGTGCCCGCGTGCCGCGCCGCCACGAAAAGGGCACCTGGATCACGGCGGAGATGGAAGCCGCCTATGTGAACCTGCACCGGATGGGATTCGCCCATTCCGTCGAATGCTGGCGCGAAGGGCGGCTCGTGGGCGGGCTCTATGGCGTGTCCCTGGGCGCTTCCTTCTGCGGCGAGTCCATGTTCTCCCTCGAATCCAATGCCTCCAAGGTTGCTTTGGCCACGCTCGCGCGGCAACTCCACGGCTGGGATTTCGCGCTCATCGATTGCCAGGTGACGAACGCGCATCTCCTCAGCCTCGGCGTCCGCGAGATCCCCCGGGACGAGTATCTCCACCGCTTGCGGCGCGCCCTCCTCAAGAAGACCCGCCGCGGTCCCTGGCGCCTCGAGAACGCGCCGGATGCCGCCGACTGAGTTTCCGCTTCAGGTCCGTCCGGCCCCAGGGACGAAGCTGGGCCTTGCGCTGCCCAGCCGTCATGGGGACCTCCTCGTCGCCGGACCCCCGGCGGGCGTGACACCGCTGAATCGTGAACGCTTGGGTTGACAAGGATCGTTTCAGCTTTGTAGGATTTTGTGGTTCAATCATCAGAGCTAGGATACCATAGGAACGTTATTCCGACGCGGTAACAAGGATGGGGACATGAACAAGGCGCTTTCTCTTCTTCTGGTCTTGCTGGGCACATCACTGGGGGCGTTCGCGTTGACCGGCAGCAGGGACTCCGACAAGATTTCCCTCGAGACGGTGTCACCGGTCCTCGAAAGCGTAACGCCGGCCTCGGAGCAGAGCCTCTCCGTGACTTTCAGTGAACCGATGCTCTCTCCGGGCGTTACGACGCCGGGCATGTACGCGGTCTCGGGACCCGGGGCCGGCACGCTCGGCATCAACCCGGCGACTGCGGACAGCAGCGGCCCCTACACGCTGTCGTGGGCGGACGGCGAAATGCTGGGCGGCGAATCGCTGACAGTGACGGCGGCCGGCGTGCAGGATCTTGCAGGCAACGTGATACGCCCGGCGCAGGCCAGCGCGTCGTGTGCAGGCTTGGGGGTCGCTCCGGTATTCAGTAACTTCCATGCGCTTCCCGCCGAGGCGGCCACGGGCGATCACGTGACAGTATCGTTTACCGCCTCGGAAATCCTCGACGGCGCGCCGGTGGTAACGATCAATGGAAACGAGGCCGCCTGGGTGAGCGGCAGCAAAGCCGTGGACTTCGTGTATCGCTATGAAGTCCAATTCTCGGATCTGGTGGGCGCCGCACTCATCTCCGTGTCCGGCCTGGATCCGGCCGGCAACCTGGGGCTGGCCAATGACAACACGGCGCTCGCCATTGTCGAAAGAGAGCCGGAAGTCCCGCTGACGCCGTGGCCGCTTGGCCTTGCGTTCCTTGCCGCGGGTGTTTTCGTTCTCGTCTTTCGGCCCAAACGTGCGCGTGCCGGCCTGCTCATGGCCTTGTCGGCGGGACTGGCCGCCTCCGCCGCATTTGCGCAGGCCCCCGCGATTTCGAACGTGCTGGTCTCGCAGAGTCCGAATGGAACGAACGGCACAAAGGTGGATGTCTACTACGATCTGGTTGCTCCAGGCCCCCCGTGTTCCATCCTGTTGTCGCTGTCGAAAGACGGCGGCGCCGATGGTTTCACACATCCCATCACGCACTACTCCGGCGACATCGCGAACATGGCCACGAGCATCGGCCGGCACATCGTCTGGAATATTCGGGCGGATTATCCCGAGGAGAGCATTCCGGAGGCCCGCATTCGCGTGACCGCGACCGATGCGCTCGTGCAACACACCTTGGCGTACATGGCCGGTCCATACGGCGCGATCAGCGGACTGACGCCACAGGTCGTCGGCCACGGCGGTAGCGGCTCGGAAGTGACGGCGGTGCCCGGCGCCGCTTGCACGTTCAGGCAGTGGTCGGATGGCGTGTTGACGCCCTCGCGCACGGACAGCATTGTCACCGCGGATCTCTCCGTTACGGCGAGTTTCGCGCCCCCCATGCCGGCCGTGACCGCCCTGGCGATCAACGGCGGTGCGGCGTCGACGACGCTCCTGGCGGTGACGTTGGACAATACCTGCACCGGTTATCCGGCGGAGTATCTGGCAAGCGAATCGCCGGGTTTTACCGGCGCGGTTTGGCAGCCCTATGCTGCGGCCCCGTCCTTCTCGCTTTCCTCCGGCGCCGGAATGCGCACCCTGTACTTCAAAGTGCGAAACGAGACCGCCGAGTCCAACGTGATGACGGAAAGCATTGTCCTCGAGCCCACACTGTTGCCCGTGACCGCGGGCACGTTCAGCATGGGGCGCCCCTATGCATGGCCCGCGTACTCCGGCAGCGAACCGACCGGCGATGAGTTGCCCGTGCATGCAGTAGACCTGAGTGCGTATCAGATTGGCCGCTGCGAAGTGACAAACAAAGAGTACTGCGATGTCCTGAACTGGGCCATGGCGCAGGGGTATCTGATGGATGCGGCGGGCGCCGCTTGGGCCGGCACGGGCAATGTATACGCGGGCGGAAGCGGGGCGCGTTACCTCCTCGTGGGGATTAACGAATACTGGGGCAATGTGGATTTTGTGGACGGCAGTTTTTCGCCCAGGGTCCGGATCGGCATGCCCTATCAAACCGACTATCCCACGGATTCGCATCCCGTCCTCATGGTTTCCTGGTTCGGCGCCGCAGCCTTCTGCAACTGGCTGAACGAGATTCTGGGCCTGGCGCCGAGTTACGACATGAACACCCCGGAGTGGCCTTTGGCCCCCGCGCCGCGGACCGGATATCGCTTGCCGACCGAGGCCGAGTGGGAACGCGCCGCCGCATGGGACGGCGCAAAGCACTGGGTCTACGGATTCACCTCCGACACGCTGGCCAGCAAGGATCGAATCAACTACTACGACGAAAACCCCAACTACATTAACCCGCTCGGCCTTCAATTGTGGCCCGACACCACGCCGGCGGCCTGGTTCAACGGAACGAACGTGAGCCCGAACGGCAACATCCCCACACTGAACAGCGTCAGTCCCGCCGGCTGCTACGACATGTCCGGGAATGTCTCGGAGTGGTGCTACGACCGATACGAGTACACGTACTACAACGGCGGGGCCATGACCGACCCGATCGGGCCCGCCACCGGCGCGGTCCGCTCCTTCCGCGGAGGCAGTTGGGCCACCCGCTTCTGGAGCTGCCGCTGCGTGGACCGGGGCGGCCTTGCCCCCGACACCCTGCACTTCGGCCTCGGATTCCGCCTCGCCCGCTCCCAGCCTTAACCGCAGTCCCGGAGACTGCTTGACGTTTCAGTGTCGCACCGGGCAGACGAGCCGACCGTGGGTGCTCCGCAGCGCCCCTGCCTCAAATCACGTAATTATCCGCGAAGACCTGCATCTCCTTCGGCGCCAGGAACACATCGCTGTTCTTGCTCAAGCCCAGTTCCTGATAGCGTTCGCGCGGAATGGCCACCTCGATGTAGTCGCCCCAAGTGGCCTTCAGCTCCAGCTTGATGAAGGGTCCGGCCGGGCTGATGTGTTCCACCCGCGCGCCAAACATCTCATTGCCCTGCCGGTGCGTGTGCACGTCGAGCGAATGTGAGCGGACGAAGACCTGGGCCAGCGGCGGCTCGGCCTCCGGCCCGGAATTGTTCTCGCCCGAGGACGGCCCGAGGACCGGCCGTCCGTCCTCGATGCGCGCATGAAAGAGGTTGACGTTTCCAAGAAACTGGTAGACGAAGGCCGAGGCCGGATCGCGATAGACCTCCTCGGGCGTGCCCACCTGCTCGATCTTGCCTTCATTCACCACGACGATGCGGTCCGCCACCTCCAGCGCTTCCTCCTGATCGTGCGTCACGAACACGCTCGTGAGCTGGATCTCATCGTGCAGGCGCCGCAGCCAGCGCCGCAGTTCTTTCCGGACGCGCGCATCGAGCGCGCCAAAGGGCTCATCCAGCAAGAGGACGCTCGGCTCCACCGCCAGCGCCCGGGCCAGCGCGACCCGCTGCCGCTGCCCCCCGGACAGTTGCGAGGGATAGCGCCGCGCCAGGTTCTCCAATTGAACCAGCGTGAGCAGGCGCATGACGCGCTCGCGGATTTCGTCCTTGGACGGCCGCTGGCCTCTGGGCCGCACGCGCAGTCCGAAGGCCACATTCTCGAAAACCGTCATGTGCCGGAAGAGCGCGTAATGCTGAAACACAAAGCCGACGCGGCGCTCGCGCGGGCTCTTCGCGGCGATGTTGTCGCCATCCACGAGCACGGAGCCTTCGTCCGCCGGCTCCAACCCGGCAATGACGCGCAGCAACGTCGTTTTGCCGGAACCCGACGGCCCCAGCAGGGCCACGAGTTCCCCCGTCGGAATCGAAAGCCCGATATCCGTCAGCGCCGTGAAGCTCCCGTAGCGCTTCGTAATGTGATTCAACTCAATACCCATGAACCGTTTCCTCCGTGCGCAACGTGTCGTCGACCCGCCGTTGACGCCCAATTTGCCATTCCAACAGGGATTTTGCGGCCAGGGTCGCCAAGGCCAGCAGGGCGAGTACCGAGGCGACCGCGAACGCCGCCACGAAGTTGTACTCGTTGTACAGAATCTCCACGTGCAGCGGCACCGTGTTCGTCTTCCCGCGGATGTGGCCCGAGACCACGGAGACCGCGCCGAATTCGCCCATCGCCCGCGCATTGCACAGGATGACCCCGTACAGCACCCCCCACTTGATGTTGGGCAGGGTGATGCGGAAGAAGCTCTGCCAGCCGCTCGCGCCCAGCAGGAGCGCCGCCTCCTCTTCCTCCGTGCCCAATTCCTCCATCAGCGGGATCAACTCGCGCGCCACGAAGGGAAATGTGACGAAAACCGTGGCCAGCACAATTCCCGGCAGCGCGAAAATCACCTGGATGTCCAGCTTCGCCAGCCACGGCCCCAGCAGTCCGTGCAAGCCGAAAAGCAGCACATAAACCAGCCCCGAGATCACCGGCGACACGGAAAACGGCAGATCGACCAGCGTTAGCAGCAGGCTCCGGCCCCGGAAGTCGAAATGGGCAATGCACCACGACGCGCAGAGGCCGAAAACCAGGTTCAGCGGAACCGCGATGAGCGCCGCCAGCACCGTGAGCCGAAGCGCCGCCCACGCGCTCGGCTCCCGGAGCGCGGAGAAGTAGCTGCCCGCGCCCTTCGCCAGCGCCTCGGCAAAAACCGATGCCAGCGGCACCAGGAGAAAGAGGCCCAGAAACGCCCCCGCCAGCAGAATCAGGGCCCACTGCACCGCCTTCGGTTCCGTGGTCATGGCACGCACATCCTGTCCGCGCACCCCGTCCTTCCCGCCGTCAGTTGTCATGACTCACGCCCCCCGTCCCGAGCGCCCGCGGCGCTGCCCGGTCCACCACTGAAGCAGATTGATAAGCAGTAACAGGAAGAAGGCCAGCCCAAGCATGACCACCCCCAGCGCCGCCGCCCCCGCATAGTCGTATTGCTCCAGCTTCGTAATGATGAGCAATGTCGTGACCTCCGTCCGAAACGGCATGTTTCCCGAGATGAACACCACCGACCCGTACTCCCCCAGCCCGCGGGCAAACGCCATCGCAAAGCCCGAAAGCAGCGCCGGAAACACGCACGGCAGCAGAACCCGCCAGAACGTCTGAAAGCGGTTGGCGCCCAGACTTGCGGCGGCTTCTTCGACTTCCTTGTCCAGCTCCTCCAGCACCGGCTGAACGGTGCGGACGACGAACGGCAGGCCGATGAAGGTGAGCGCGATCATGATCCCGAGCGGCGTGAAGGCCGCCTTCACGCCGAAGGGTTCGAGCAGGCGCCCCATCCAGCCGCCCGGCGCATAGAGCGTGGTCAGG
>CAILVY010000357.1 GCA_903837785.1 Candidatus Hydrogenedentota bacterium | reverse complement strand
GTGCATACGGGCGACTCGTTCTGCGCCGCCCCCATGCTGACCATCGACCCGAAGCTGCAGGCCAAGCTGCAGAAGTGGTCGTACGACGTGGTTGAGGCGATCGAGGTTATCGGCGGCACGAACATCCAGTTCGCGCACGATCCGAAGACCGGGCGCGTGGTCGTGATCGAGATCAACCCGCGCACCTCGCGCTCCTCCGCGCTCGCCTCGAAGGCCACCGGATTCCCCATCGCCATGGTTTCGTCCATGCTTGCGGGCGGGCTCACGCTCGACGAGATCCCCTACTGGCGCGACGGCACCCTCGAGAAGTATACGCCCTCCGGAGACTATGTGGTGGTCAAATTCTGCCGCTGGGCCTTCGAGAAGTTCCGCGGCGTCGAGGACAAGCTCGGCACGCAGATGCGGGCGGTCGGCGAGGTTATGAGCATCGGCAAGAACTACAAGGAGGCCTTCCAGAAGGCCATCCGTTCGCTCGAAAACGGGCGTTACGGCCTGGGCTTCGCCAAAGACTTCCGGCAAAAGCCCCTGGACGAGCTGATGCGCCTGCTTGCGGTCGCCACGAGCGAACGGCAGTTCATCATGTACGAGGCCCTGCGCAAGGGCGCGGACGTCGAGGAACTCTTCCGCCGGACGCACATCAAGCAGTGGTTCATCGGGCAAATGAAGGAACTGGTCGAACTCGAAGAGCAGATCCTCCAGTTCAAGGGCGAGCGACTGCCGGACGAACTGCTCCTCCAGGCCAAGAAGGACGGATTCGCCGACAAGTACCTCGCGCAACTGCTGGGCGTGCCGGAAGCCGAACTGCGCGATCGCCGCATCGGCCTCGGCCTTGCCGAAGCCTGGGACGCGGTGCCCGTCAGCGGCGTCGAGGATGCCGCCTACTACTACTCCACGTACAACGCGCCCGACAAGACTTCCGCGAGCAGCGCCCGCAAGGTGATGGTGCTCGGCGGCGGTCCGAACCGGATCGGCCAGGGCATCGAATTCGACTATTGCTGCGTGCACACGGCTTTCGCTCTGCGCGATGCGGGCATCGAGTCCATCATGGTGAACTGCAACCCCGAAACCGTCTCGACGGACTACGACACGTCGGACAAGCTCTACTTCGAGCCGTTGACCGTCGAGGACGTGCTTAGCATCTACGAGAAGGAGAAGCCGGAAGGCGTCATCGTGCAGTTCGGCGGCCAGACACCCCTGAACATCGCCCGCAACCTCGCCGATGCGGGCGTGCCCATTCTCGGAACCTCGGTGGACACGATCGACCTTGCCGAAGACCGGGACCGCTTCCGGAAAGTCATGCGCGAACTCGGCATCCCGCAGCCGGAATCCGGCATGGCCAGCAACGTCGACGAAGCCATCGCCATCGCCAGGGAAATCGGTTATCCGCTGATGCTCCGGCCGTCGTACGTGCTCGGCGGGCGCGGCATGGAAGCCGTCTATGACGAAGAGATGCTCCGGCACTATGTCGCCCGCGCGGTCGACGTCACGCCCGAACGCCCCATCCTGATCGACAAGTTCCTCGAGGACGCCATCGAGTGCGAAGCCGACGCCATTGCCGACGGAACCGACGCGTTCGTGCCGACGGTCATGGAGCACATCGAGCTGTGCGGCGTGCACTCCGGCGACTCCGCCTGCGTCATTCCGCCGATCAGCATCCCGCCCAAGCACATCGACACGATTGTGCAGTACACGAAGAAGATCGCCATCGCCCTGAAGGTGGTCGGGCTCATGAACATCCAGTACGCGATCTGCAACGACATGGTGTACATCCTCGAGGCCAACCCGCGCGCCTCGCGCACGGTCCCGCTCGTCTCGAAGGTCTGCAACATCTCCATGGCCAAGATCGCGACCCAGCTCATGCTCGGAAAGAAGTTGAGCGACTTCGACCTGACGCACCGGCCCATTCCGCACTACGGCGTGAAGGAGGCGGTCTTCCCCTTCAACATGTTCCCCGAGGTCGACCCTGTCCTCGGACCGGAAATGCGCTCCACCGGCGAGGTGCTCGGCATGGCCGCCTCCTTCGGGATGGCGTTCTACAAGGCCGAAGATGCCGCGAAACAATGCCTGCCCAGCGAGGGCACAGTCCTGATCACCGTCAACGACCGCGACAAGTCCGGCGTGCTTGCGGCCGCCAGGGAACTCGAGCATCTCGGGTTCCGCATCCGCGCCACAAAGGGCACCTGCCAGTTCCTGAACGACAACGGCGTGAAGGCCGAACTCATCAACAAGATGTTCGAGGACCGGCCCCACCTCGTGGACGCGATGAAGAACGGCGAGATCCACCTCGTCATCAACACGCCCGGCGGAAAGCTGAGCGCCCAGGACGACTCGTACATTCGAAAGGCCGCCATCAAGTACCGGATCCCGTACATGACGACGCCCGCGGCGGCCCTCGCCACCGCGCGCGGCATCGCGGCACGCCGCAAGGGTAAGCAGAAGGTCCGCTCCCTGCAGGAGTACCACGCCGACATCAAGTAGCGGCAAGAGTCCCGGCAGGAAGCCCTAAGGCCGGAGGTTGAGGATGCTTCATGGCATCCTGCTCAGCCTCCGGCCTTTGACTTGGGCCATCATCAAAGACGGTCACTGCGCGCGATTATCCGGTCCGACCCCGGCCATGGGGGCGCTGGGCGGGGAAGTGCGTCGACTTAGGCCCGCTCCGGCGCCGCGGCCCGGCGCCGTTTGCGGCGCTGCTTCACTTCGTCGAAGAGGACGGCGCACAGAAGAATGATGCCGCGGGCGATGTACTGATAGAAGGGGTCGATGCTGAGGAGATTCATCGCGTTCTGCACCGTCCCCATGATGAGAACGCCGACGATGACGCCCGTCATCGTGCCGATGCCGCCACTGAGCGACACGCCGCCGAGCACGCAGGCGGAGATCACCTCGAGCGCAAAGCCTTCGGAGGTCTTCGGCTGTCCGCTGGTCAGCCGCGAGGCCAGCACCACGCCCGCAAATCCGGCCATCAATCCCTGCACTGCGAATATCGTGATCTTGATCCGATCCGTGGACACCCCGCCAAGCCACGCGGCCTGTTCGTTGCCGCCGATGGCCAGCGTGTGCCGCCCGAAGGCCGTGCGGCGCAGAATCACGCCAAAGACCGCGAAACAGGCGAGCGTGATCCAAATGGGGGTGGAGATGCGGAGGAACGCCGAGTTCCCGAGCAGGTAGAACTGTTCATTGACCACGCCCACCGCTTTGCCGCCGGACACGAGGTAGGCGAGCCCGCGCACGATCTGCATCGTGGCCAGTGTCGTGATCAAAGCGTTGATGTGGCATTTCGCAATGACCACGCCGTTCACGAGGCCGACCACGCCGCCCGCGAGGATGCCCGCCGCAATGCCCAGCGGCACGCTGCCGGAGACGTTGACCACCACCGCCGCAAGCACGCCAGCAAACGCGACCACGGCCTCGACCGAAAGATCGAAATGCCCCGAGGCGAGGCAAAAGAGCATCGTGCAGGCAACCATGCCGACCATCGACACCGAGAGCGCAAGCCCCTGCATGTTCACCCACGAGAAGAAATTCGGCACGAAGAGCGAGACGCCGAAGAAGAGCGCCACGAAGACCACGAGCATCCCCGCGTTGTCCCACAAGTTCTGCAGAACATCCTTCGACCGCTCTTGACTGCTGCCCACCCGTGCGCCCTCAGTTCTGGTGCCCATCGGCCGCTTCACGACTGTCCGCCGCCGGCGGAATGGTCGCAAAGCCCCCGAGGCACGCCGTGCCTACAGCAACGATTTCAGGTACTTGATGCTGCGCTCAGCTTCGTCAACCGTGCCGCATTCCACGCTCATCACAATGTCGCGCGGCGACGCGCGCAGGACGTCCACCACCGCCTTCCAGTCAATGACCCCCTCGCCGCACGCGCAGCCCACCGCGGTGCCCGTCACCTTGCCGCGTTCGGCCTCGGCCTGCGTATTGGGAATTTCCTTGGCGTGCAGATGGACCAGCCGGTCGTTCACGCGCTTGAGCCATGCGATGGGATCGTGCCCGCAGAGATAGCTGTTGCCCGTGTCGAAATTGATGCCGATGGCCGGCGAATCCACCAGCCCGTAGATCCGGTCGAGGCCGTCCGGGTGCTTGCTGTATTGCTGATGTGGTTCCAGCCCGATGAGAATTCCCCGCGGTTCCGCGAGCTGCGACGCTTCCTTCAACACGTAGCGCATGAGGACGTGATCCTCCTCGACGCTGGTCCACGCGGGTTTCGGGCCTTCGTCCGTGTTGATTACGGGGGCGCCGCATTCCGCCGCGAAGCGGACGGCCTGCTTCAAGTACTCCGTGCTGATCTCGGGCTTGCACAGCGGACAGTGCGCCGAAAGGCCGGACAGCTTGATGCCCGCCTTCTCGCAGGCGCGCTTGACGCGGTACGGATCGTCCAGCATCGAGACGCTGTGGAAATAGCCCGCCTCGCTGAGCAGTTCGCGGCCCAGGTGAACCATCGGCTCGACGTACTCGTACCCGAATTCGGCCGCCTTCTCCACGCCCCACTCAAAAGGCTTGTCCGCATGCCGGACGAATTCCATGTTCACCCCGATCCCGATCTTGCCCATGCGTCCCGCTCCTTTCCGCGCCGCCGCGCTCCGTTCTCCACGATTCCCGCGTAGTGTACCGAAAAGGCCGTTTCTTTCGCCAGCGCCGTGCCGCTGGAGCGGCTGTATCGTCATGGGCCACGCGCTGTGGAACAAAGCTATTGCAGAACGGATTGCGGAGTGTTACACTGCCCGGATAGGCATGCGCGGGTGGAGAGGGCGTTCTTGTGGGCCCTGCGCACGGCGGTCGGGGTGGCTGCGGCGGCTCGCGCGGCATGGAGGGTGTGGCCATGTCTCTTATTCGGCTCGTGCCGGCATTCCTGTGCGGCATCGCAATCCTTGGACCGTCGATACCGGCGAATGCCGTCAGCTTCGAGCGCCTTCGGGCGCTGGGCGACAGCCTGACCATCTGCACCCAGGGCGGCGTCATTTCGGACCACCGAACCCAGGTGAAGAGCTGGGTCGTGCTGCTTGCCAACCAGATGGGGACGGCGATGCGCCTGCCCCTCCTCGAGGAAATGAACCTGGTCGGCGAACAGCGGCGGATGGACTACCCGGACTATCAGCCGATCGACTGTTACGCCTACAACGGCGTCAGCGTGGATGACACGTTCATGAAGATTGCCGTCGAGATCCCGTGGTATCAGTTCGGCTGGAACTGGAATCATCTCGAGCTCATTATGGCGGGGCGCCACGGCCAGTCCATGGTTTCCGCGTTGGTGCAGGATGATCCCACGTTCGTCGTGGGCTTCCTTGGCTCCAACGATTTCATGTCCCGCGTCATGGCCCGCGGAACCATGATGGAGGGCATTCCCACGCTGGGCCTCATGGACGAGATTGACCCCCTGGATGCGACCGACCTCCGGCCGCAGGACCTCTTCCGAAGCGATTTCGAAACGGTCGTCAGCTCCATCTATAAACCCGGCGTCGGCATGTGCTTCGGCACGCTGCCCCTGCTCCCCAATATCCCCGGCATTCTGACGAAACAGGAACTCACGGAATTCATCGGACCCAATTCGCTGCCGGATGACTGCTTCACGAACTACACAGTGGCCGCGGCGGTCTTTGGCGGCCTGAAGGGGCCCGAAATCTTCGCCGACGACCGCAACTACTACACGCCCACCGAACTGCAGGCGATCAACGACGCGATCACCGGCTACAACAACACGGTTCGCGAACTGGCCGCGAACCCGGCCCATCCCTTTGCCGTGGCCGAAACGCCCATCCAGCCGCCCGGGACGATTGACGGAACCCTCCACGTCAACGGCTGGCGGATTAACAACAGCCTCTTCATCAATGATCTCGGCAAACCGCGCGCAACCATCATGACGACCGACGGCGTGCACATGACGGACATTGGCAACGCCCTCTGCGCACAGGCCTACATCCGCGCGATCAACGACTACTACGGAACCGACATCCCGGAATTGACCGAAGGGCAGTTGACCGCCGTGCTCAATGGGGACCCCTTCGCGGACAACGATGCCGACGGACGGATCGAAGGCGTGTCGTGCAACGTGGTCTTTCTCTCCATGAATTTCGTGTATGGCAGCAGCGTGACCGGTGATTCCGGCGAAACCCCGTTGAACGCCAGGATCCTCACGTCCGCTGCCAGCCCGGCAGACTGCGGCCACGTCGAGACGGATATTGAAGGCCCGGAATACTTCCAGGGCGAAGCGGTTATCCTGACCGCCGTTCCTAACGCCGGTTCAGGCAGCGTCTTCGCAGGATGGGCGGGTGACGTCCCGGGCGGCACTTCGATGGAAAACCCCCTCAGTGTTGTCATGGACACGCACAAGACGATCGTCGCCCTTTTCGATTGCGACACGGGCGAGGGCGAGGGCGAAGGTGAGGGTGAAGGCGAGGGTGAAGGCGAGGGAGAAGGCGAGGGCGAAGGGGAAGGGGAAGGGGAAGGGGAGGGGGAAGGCGAAGGCGAAGGCGAAGGC
>CAILVY010000356.1 GCA_903837785.1 Candidatus Hydrogenedentota bacterium | reverse complement strand
GGAAATGCCGTGGTGGCCAAACTTGTGAATGTATTCACCGTAATCGAGTGACGAGATTTCCGGACCGCGTTTTGGAGACCGGCAAGCACCGCCTTGGGCGCGTTTGCCGGTTTCTTCTTGTATTTGACCCGGATCTTAAATGAGAAAACTGCGCTCTCCAAGGACGGAATAGGGATCTTCCGTAGAAATTACGGACCCCTTCCCGGTCGAATCCGAATAAACCCCTGATTCGCCCTCAGTGAATGTCCGGTACAATGAGAGAAAAGCTGGATTTATACGTACTTCCCCGGAAAAACAAGGATTCCTAGCATCATGAAACGCAGAGAGTTCCTTGCCGCGGTTACCCGAGGGGCAGCCTTGGCCGGCGCCGCCAGCCAGGTGTCTCTTCCCGCTTCCGCCAGCGAATCGGCGCCGGAGACCTCCCAAGAGCAGGTCGGGGTGCTGGTGGATACCACCAAGTGCATTGGCTGCCGCAAGTGCGAGTATGCGTGCGCGCGGGCGAACCGCCCTGCCGGGGCGGATGTCAAAGAGTTCAATGACATGTCCGTCTTTGACGCGCCGCGCCGGATGACGCCGGAATCGTTGACGATAGTCAACCGCTACGACAATCCGCAGAATCCCGAACGCCCCGTCTTCGTGAAGTTCCAGTGCATGCACTGCCTGAAGCCGTGCTGCGTGTCGGCCTGCATCGTGGGGGCGCTGCATCGGGAGACGAACGGCTCCGTGAGCTACGATGCGGGCAAGTGCATCGGCTGCCGCTACTGCATGCTGGCGTGCCCCTTTGAGGTGCCGTCGTACGAGTATGAGAACATCTACACCCCGGCCGTCCGCAAGTGCACGTTCTGTTACGACACGCTTCAGGCGCGGGGCGAAGCGCCGGCCTGCGCCCAGATGTGTCCCACGAACTGCTTCACGTTCGCCAGGCGGGACGAGCTCATCCAGTTGGCTCATGAGAAGATCGCCGCGGAACCCAAGACCTACTATGACCACGTCTATGGCGAGACGGAGGCGGGCGGCACCTCGTGGCTGTACCTGACCAGCCTGCCGCCGGAAGAACTGGACCTGCTGGCCTTGCCTGATAAGCCGGTGCCCCAGTTGACCGAGTCGCTTCAGCACGGCATTTTCAAGTTCGGCATTCCCCCGATGCTGTTGTATGGCTTGCTCGCCCTCGCAAAAAAGGTCAGCGCCCCCGAATAGGGATTGCCCCGGCCGAAGGAGTGCAACATGACAGAAATTGAGCGTGAACCCATGCCCTGCAAATTCTGGACGCCCGGCGCCTACCTGCTGCTGGCCATCGTCGGCGCGGGTTTCCTGGCAGCCGTCTATCGCATTCTGGGCGGCCTTTACTCGTCAACAAACCTGACTGACGCGTTCCCCTGGGGCATCTGGATTGCCTACGACGTGGAGGGGCGCGTGGCGCTGTCGGCGGGCGGCTTCACAATGGCCGCGCTGACGCATGTCTTCAATCAGCACAAGTACGAGGGCATTGTCCGTTCGGCCCTGCTCACCGCAATGCTCGGCTATACGTTTGCGGTCATGGGCCTGATGCTGGATCTCGGCCGCTACTACAACGCGTGGCACCCGGCCATGCCGTGGATGTGGCAGGGAAACTCGGTGCTGTTTGAAGTGGGCATGTGCGTCATGGCGTACATGACGGTGCTCTACATCGAGTTCTCGCCCATGTTCTTCGAGCGCTTCGCGGGCCGGGTGGCGCTGCCGGGGCCACTGGCGCGCCTGAACGGGACGGCGAACGGCCTGCTCGAGCGCGGCGGGCAAATCGTCCCCCGGATCATGATCGTGTTTCTGATTCTCGGCGTGGTCTTGTCGTGCATGCATCAGAGCGCGCTGGGCTCGCTGATCCTGGTTGCGCCGTACAAGACCAGCGCCCTCTGGTTCACGCCGGTGCTGCCGCTGTTGTTCCTGATCTCTGCGATTGCGGTCGGATTCCCGATGGTGATCTTCGAGCAGTTGTTCGCGGCGTGGGCCTTCCGCCGCAGGCCGCCCATGGAGCTGCTCTCGTCGCTGGCCAAGTGGGCGGCGGTCCTCCTGGGGGCGTATGGGCTGGCCAAGTTCTCGGACTTCATGATACGGGGCGCCTACGTCCACTTCTTCCCGCTCTCGCTGGCGTCGGTGATGCTGGTGATTGAAGTCAGCGCCGGGATTCTCGTGCCGCTCGCGCTGCTGGCCAGCGCGCGCGTGCGCAAGTCGCCCCTCCCGCTGTTCATCACCTGTTGCCTGATCATGTTCGGGGTGCTCCTGAACCGGATCGACGTATTTCTCGTGGCCTACCGCCCGCACTTCATGCAGCAGGCGTATGTGCCCAGCGTGGCCGAGGTCCTGGTCAGCCTGGGGCTGACGGCGGGCCTGATCTTCGCCTACCGCGCAGCGGTCTTCGTCTTCCCCGTCTTTACCCGCGAGCGATCGGGGGAACGCGTGTCGTCCCCGACAGTCCTGGAGATGGTCCATGTCAAGTAGACTTCGTAACCTCGGATTCGCGGCGCTCGCCGTTTCAGGGCTGCTGTTCGCCCTCACTGCCGCAAGCGCGGAAGAGCATGCCTCCATGGAGACAACCTGCGCGGCGTGTCACACGTGCGACAAGCCGACCGCGGAAGAGCCCTGCCTTCGGAAGTGCATACGGACATCGGGCGAGGGGGCCGACGAGAAGATGGCCGCCACCCAGTCCGCGCCGGACGTCATCGTGATCGACAAGATGTCCGAACTCTACATGCCGGTGGTCTTCCCGCATCGTTTGCACGCAACCATGGAGGCCATGGCCACGGGCTGTTCCTTCTGCCATCACCACGAGACCGGCGAGAAGCCTCAGCCGTGCGGGGCCTGCCACGGGGATCTCACGAAACCGGGCAACCTGTGGAAGCCGAGCCTCCGCGGCGCGTATCACCGGCAATGCCTGGGCTGTCACCGCGATTGGAGCGGAGAAACCGGCTGCGCCATCTGCCATGCCGAGCGCGCCCCGGGACAGCCCGTGGACATCAAGGGCGACGGGACGGACATCACGGGGCGGCTGCATCCCAATGTTCAGGAGCCGGAGAAGAAGGTTTACCCGACGCCGGAACTCGAAGAAGGCACGATGGTCACCTTCCACCACAAAGAGCATGTGCAGCTCTTCGGAAAGCGCTGCGTCGATTGCCACATGGAAGAGAATTGCAGCCGCTGCCACAAGAACCAGGGCGAGGCCCCCAAGCACGAGCGCAAGGACCCGCATCAGGACTGCGCGAAGTGCCACAACGTGGACGGGGACTGCACGACCTGCCACACGAAGGACGAGGCGCCGGGCTTCGACCACGCAAAGCGCTCGGGCTTCGCGCTCAAGGCCTATCACGAGGGCGTGGCCTGCCGGAAGTGCCACACTGCCCAGGACACGTACAAGGGCCTCAGGAAGCAATGTGATGCCTGCCACGCGGCGGATTGGGCGCCCGCCAAGTTCGACCACGCCAGAACCGGGACCGTCACGCTCGACAAGGAGCACGCGGAAATCGGCTGCGCGGGATGCCATCCCAAGGGGATGGGCGGCCCGGTCGATTGCGAGTCCTGCCACGAGAAGGACTACGTCTATCCGAAGAAACTGCCGGGCACGCTGCTCAATGCGCCCCCCGCGCCGCAGTAAGAAGTCTGGAGCGTTTTAACGTTGAGATGCTGTACGGCCGCACGAAGAAGGCCAACCTTCGGCATCCTGCGCAGTGATTGTCTTTAACGCCGCTCCGATTGCTTCGAACAGTTCTTCTTGATTTCGGGCCTTCGCTGCCCGCAGGAAAGTCTTTACCTCGCTCCAACTCTCTTCAATGAGGTTTGGATCGGAGCTATAGGGCGGAAGAAACTGTAGCCGTGCCTGAGACGACTCAATATGCGCCTGCGCCACGTCGTCGCCTTGAGCCGCAAGATTGTCCGAGACCCCATTTCGCCGGGCCGCACAGCCTTCCTTAGCATCCACATGTCCTTGTTCGCAGGCCTGCAGAGTTTCTTGACGCAATCCCAGCAACCATGGGCAATTCTGTCAGTCAATCCGAGTCTCCCACCCCCAAGAAAGAGCGAATCCACCTGTTACTTCGCTCACATCAGTCTGCGTTCTCTCATCTTACCTCGGAGAAACATGCGTTTGAAGACAAAACAAGGCGCGTGTATATTGATATGGCATCCGGAGAAAAAGGACGCGATGATCGAGAAAGTGATGCGAAAAGGCAACTTACGGGACTGGCGGGAGGTCTGCCAGAACCTCGAGTACTGGTTGTCGCGCCTGCCGGGGGAGCGCGTCGAAGCGGTCGAATTGTTGCGGAGACAACGGGATGGAAGTGCAGCCCGACTACAGCGAGTTGCTCGCGTTGTTCGACGCCCATAACGTGGCCTGCATGATTGTGGGGGCGCATGCGTTGGCGTATCACGGTGCACCACGCTACACCGGCGACCTTGATATCCTGGTGCAAGCGAATCCCGAAAATGCCGCGCGTGTGCTTCGTGCACTCGATGAGTATGGCTTCGGTTCGCTGGGTTTGACGCACGATGATTTCGCCGCGCCGGACAACGTCGTCCAATTGGGCCATGCGCCCGTGCGTATCGACATCCTCACCTCACTCACCGGCGTTACGTGGGAGGAATGCCTGGCGGGCTGCTGCGCGGACTGCTATGGCGAAGTGCCGGTACGCTATCTGGGCAAGGAGGCATTGATCCGCAATAAACGCGCTCTGGGCCGGGCAAAAGACTTTGCCGATATCGAAGCGCTCGAAGGCGGGTCTCAACGGATGCCTCATTGACAGGACGTGCATCAGGCCGCAGTCCCCGCTTTCGACGGCAACAACGCCCGGCGCAGTCACTCAATCCAGCACAGTGCCGGCCTTCGGCTGAGCGGTCCAAACATACGCCGAATCCTGAATCGCAGGAACAGTTCCCGCCGGCTGAGGAGGAATGAACCGAGCTTCGGTTTCGACTGTCGCCCGGAAGGAGCGGAATGTGAACAAATGGGTGATGCTCCCATTGGCGGTCGCATTTGCGTTGTGTCTGTCAAGCTGCACAGCGGAGCGATATCGCAGTTCGTTGCGGAAGCCGATGGTCCCCGTGCTGCCCGAAGGCACCCGGTACCGTATTGCGAAATTCTGGGACAAACGCTGGGACAGATGGGGCGAGAGTAGCCATGGAAAGCGATTGCATCTCAGGGCGTATGATCCCGAGAAGTTGACAAAGGCAGCGGCCGAGCGATATCCAGGCGTGTTTTCGACTGGTCAGAACGCTTTCCCCATCGAGATTGCTCTTGAGAGCAACAGCACTTACTCAAAATGCTCGGAGATCATGTTTGACATCGTACTCTGCGGGTCATTGTCCATACTCCCTGCCTATCGATCGCGTGAGACAAAATGGATAGTGACGTGTACTGTTGCGGGGGACGACGGTATCGGCCAAAGATCCTTTTCCGATTCGTTCAGCGTCAGGCAGGCGGATTGGGCAACAATCTTGTCACCCTTGGGATTGTTGCACGTTCACGGACGCGCGGACTACCGATGTCACGGCGTCATAGTACCCGAAATAGGCGTCACGGCCTTCCCCTTCTATGAACGCGCATATATTGACGCCATCGCTGACGGCCTGGGCCGCAGGGCAAGAGCTGCCTCCGAAGGGGCCGAAGGCAAGCCATAGAACGGCTCTTCGTCCGGAATCGCGTGAGAGTCTCACCGGGATAAATGACATCTGAGCGCAAAGACCTCAAAGACCGAAAACGCGCATGAGCGTTGACATCTTTGCGTTTGCGGTTGACGAGGACCGTCCGGCTCTCTTTGCGACGCTGCACGAGAGTCCTGCCCGGCCCATCGATGATGCTTGCGTCCGCCCTAGGCGAGTTTCCAGCCTTCGCGGTACGTGCGCTTGATGAAGCGGTCGGCTTCGGGTGCGTTCGTGGCGCGGAGCGTTTCAGGATCCCACTCGAGCTTCTTGCCGGTGCGATAGGCGACGTTGCCGAGGTGGTTGGCCTCGGTGAGCCATCCCGCGTTCTCGAAGTTGCAGGTGGTCGGCGCGCCGGTCTTGCAGCCGTGTATCCACTCGGCGTGGTGCCCGAGCGATGCGGGAATGAAGGGATCGGGGGCTTTGAAATCCTTGAACTGGTCTTCGGGCAGAAGTTTGTGACGCCCGTAGTCGGACAGGAGCATACCCTTGTCTCCGACAAAGAGGACGCCGTCGCTCCAGTTGGGGATGGCGCCGTTCGTCCAAAGCGCGGGCTTGTTCTTGCCTTGATACCACGTCAGTTTCAGCGGCGGCATTTCGCCGCGCGCGCCGTATTCGTAGGTCACTTGCATGGAGGCCGGGGCGAGTTCGGGATGGGCGGGCGGGCCTTGCGCTTCTATCGTCAGGGGATGATGGAGTTTCAAAGCCCAGAACGGCAGGTCGATCCAGTGGCTGCCGAGGTCCGACATCGTGCCGTTGCCGAAATCCCACCACCGGTACCACTTCGGGCCGGGCACGTAGACGTTGTTGAAGGGCCGCATGGGGGCCGGGCCAATCCACAGATCCCAGTCGAGTCCCTTCGGGATCGGGTCCTCGGCCGCGGGGCGCTCCTGCACGAAGACGATGTCCTCGGCGGCTTTGGCGTCGGCCTCGTTCGCGTGCCATCCCCAGGCGCGGGAAACCCAGACATGGACTTCGCGGACCGCGCCGATCGCGCCCGATTGAATCAATTCGACGACGCGGCGGTAGTTGTCGCCCGCGTGGATCTGCGTGCCCATCTGGGTGGCCACTTTGGCCTTGGCGGCGGCTTCGCGGATGATCCGGGCTTCCCAGATGTTGTGGGTGAGCGGCTTCTCGCAGTAGACATGCTTGCCCAACTGGAGTGCGGGGAGCGTGGCGAACGCGTGGGTGTGTTCACAGCAGCTCACAATAACCGCGTCGAAGTCCTTCGCGTGGTCGTACAGCTTTCGGAAATCCGTGAATCGGCTCGCGTTCGGCGCGCGCTGGGCGGCGGCGTCAATCTTCAATTCGTTTACGTCGCACAGCGCCACGACGTTCTCGGTGGCCACTTCCGTGAAATTGCCGACGCCGCGCCCGCCGACGCCAATCAGGGCGATGTTGAGGCGGTCGTTCAGGTTCTGCGCCCGCGCGATCGCGGGAAAACCCATGGTCGCGGCCCCCGCCGCCAGTGCGGAAGTGCACAGAAACGCGCGCCGCGAGAGTTCGTTGCTTTGCTGATCTTTCTTCATACTGCGCTGTGGCATGGCAACCTTGTCCTTCCTGGGCGGCCGGGCCGCTCCGTGTACTTCGGCATTCCCGCGACTAACGTAGCCATGCGCGGCACTCGTTGTCAATCCGGGGCGGGCTGACGCGCGAGCAGCTCCAGTACCGGGGGAGAGACCGCCACGCCGGCCCGGATGGATTCTTCGACCTCGCGCCTGGCTGCATCATAGTCGCGGGCCTCGCACAGGGCCTGTATCAGGAAGGGCCGGACCTGCGCACTTTCCGGATTCAACGTGAGGCTTCTCCGCAAATGGAGAATGGCTGCCGGAATGTCCTGTTGCCGAAGGCACAGTTTGCCGAGCACTTCCTCCAAGGCGGCATTCAGCGGGTTCAATGCCGTCGCCTGAAGATACGCATCAATCGCCGCGACACTATCCTCTCGCCCGGACAGGGCGGTTCCGAAGAGCGCCCACGCCAGCCAATTCTCCGGTTCTTCTTGCACGATGCTCCGGCATAGTTCAAGGTCGTTCGGCCCGGTTCCATAGGCCGCGAGGCTGGACACAAGAAACCGATGCAGCGCGGCGTCCTCCGGTTGATGTGCGATAGCCCGGCGGCATACTTCACGGGCGGACGCGATGTCCCCCTGCCGCTCCAGGGATTGGGCCAGGCACAGGGCGATTTCGCCCGAGGCCGGATTCAGACGATTCAGGAGTGAGTAGAGATCGAGGGCGCCTTCCACACCTCCTTGCTCTTCCAGGGCCGCTGCGCGGGCTGCCTGAGCCTCGAACCACGCCGCGCCCATCCCCCGCTTGAATTCGGCCGCCAAGATGTCCGCGACTCGCCTGGCGACGACACGGCAGCCCGCGGGCGTCGCATGGACATCATCCACATAGAAGTCCTGCGGGTCTCGGCGAATGTCCTCCGTCAAATCCAGCATGGGAGTCCCCGTCATCCTGGCCGCCGCCTCGATGACGGGCAGGTAGCTTGGCAGCGGATTGGGCGCATCCGAGAGTTCCGCACGGCTCGGCCATTTGAGCACGACCAGGGCCGTTCCGTGACGAACGCACACCTGCCTGATCTGGAGAAGCGCATGAAGGAACTCCTCCGGCGACAGACGGGTCCCGTGACGTTCCTTCCTCTCCATCGGCATGGTCACGAGGTCCCAGAAGGTGTGCTTCCTGGCCATCCGGGCGATTTCACTGTCCGAGAAGGGCGACAAGGCCCCGTCATTGCGTCCATACGTTGCCACGACCACGTCCGGCTCAAGGGTGGAGACGTTCTTTTCCAGGAAGCGCAGTCCTTGATAGGAAGTGGAGCCGGGGAATCCGGCGTTGATGACCTCCACATTCTTCCCGGCGCCATCCAGCAGCGCCTGAAGTTGAGCGGGCCAAGCCTCTTCTTCTTCCACGCCCACGCCGAAGGTGGTGGAATCGCCGAGGGCGACGATGCGGAAGCGGCCGCCTTTGGGCACAAGCGCCGGATTGCGCATGCCCAATTCGTTGGTTCTGATGAAGAACACCCGCGGGCCGCCAGCGCCGCCCCCCGGAGATTGGGGCAGTTCAAATTCCTTGTTCGGCATGACGGACCACAAGAGGTCGGGGTCCCGCTGCTGCACGAGTCCCCAATCGAAATTGGGCGAAGTCATCAACGGCTGCCTGTTCACGAAGACAAAGAAGAGGCGCGCCCCCACTTCGAGGATGAACACCAGGCTCAAGGCCGTGAAACACCCCAGAAGGAACCAGTTTCTGGCCAATGACGCGCTAGACCTGCCCATACATGTGCACCCATATTCACGTGCTGAAGAATGGAGTCTACTGTAAATACGGCAAGAATCTTCGCATACTGTAAACAATGCGCCACCGCCGGTGCAACGCCGGGTACGCAACGGAGAATGATCGCCGCAACTCAACGGTTCTTCTCTGCGCGACAGCGCTGGGACCGTGCACCTTTTGGCAATGGAGAGCCTTTTTCATGAATAATACTCTGGAACTCAATCAACAGGATGATCCGCAATGCCCAGCTTTACACGACCCGCTGTCCTGCCCCTGCTCTGTGTGCACGCGCTTGCGTTGTGCCTGGCCGTTGCCTCCCCGCCGGCAGCCTTCGGAGCACGCTTCACGTCCGAATACGAATTGCTGCGGCAGGCGCCGCCGGAAGCAGCCTCGCTGCTGGTTGAGATGGGCGAACCGGATGAGCAGGGCTTTGTCGGCTTCCATCACCGGGACGGGAAGTGGTACGAGGCCGGCATGCAGCGCGGCGGCTGCCGCATGCTGATCGGCGCGGTCGTTGCGGGGGACGAGCGACGCGCCGATTCCGCCTGGCGCTCGATTGAGGTGACGTTCGCCCATCAGCTTGACGACGGCGGCTTTCTCTCCAGCCCGAAGCCGACCGACAAGCATCCGGCGACCAAGGCAGAACGCGTGGAGACGGCCTATTTCTTCCTGCAGGAACTCGGCCGCGCGCTCCTGGTCGTTCGGGCATCGCCCATGGAAGCGCATTTCCATGATCGCATCGAGGTGCTCGAACCGAAGCTTCGCAGGGCTGCGGCATTTATTCAGTCCGGCTTCGGCACGATCTTCTTCAAGGTCGGGCACACGGCGAACCGCCTCCTGATCGCGGCCAAGGCCTTCGGCCTTTGCGGCGCTGTGCTGAACGATGACGTCCTCAAGGCTTCCTCGGCCAAGCTCGTCGCGCTGGCGCTGAAGCGGCGCGATGCGGACGGCGTCTTCATTGAGCGCGGCGGCCGCGACTCGAGCTACAACGCGGTTTCGATGCTCATGGGCCAGGTGCTCTCGATCTATCTGCCCAATCCCGAGCTGGACGCGGCCATCGCAAAGACGATGGCGTGGGAACGCACCCGGATCAAAGAGACGGGAGAGGTCGAGGTCGAAGGCAACACGCGCACCGGCGTCGGCCGCGAGACGGGCATGTCGGGCCAGCCCAAGAAGGTCAATTACGGCGAAGTTGCGCAAGCGCTTTGCTACTTTGGGATCCTCCACGACGACCCCGGCGCCATCACGCTGGCGGAAAAAGTGCATGGGTGGAAAAAGTAGGCGCAAGGCCGCTTTTCCCCGATTTCGGCGCGTAAATTCGGGCTCTCAATTGACAGATTCGGCATTGCATGATAAAATGATTTTGATTGTGCGTTTCACGTGAAGGGCCAAGGACTGCTGTTGCGTCGGACGGAAGTGGGTACGGAGTTTGCTTCCCGCAGATAGGCTCATGAGAGGAGTCTACATCTTGTCTTCATGCGGGAAGCCCCGCGAAATTTAGGTCGTGTATCGGCCAGGGTCACAGGCTGGCAGTTGCCTTCAAGAGGCTGCCTGTAGACACGCGGGGTTATCTATTCAACACGAATGGAGGAGAACTATGTCTGAGCGAAACAAGGTCGTGCATCGTGGGTCTTGCGGCGTGCTGTTGACGGTTGTGGCGTTGTTGCTGGCGGGCTGTCCCACGAAAACGGACCCGATCTTGAGCCTGGACAATGACTTGGTGAAACAGGCCGCGCATCCGGCCTGCGGCGATGCGTCAATTCAAGCACTGACGGCAGGGCAAAACATCGATGCCGGTTCGGTGCAAATCTCGAACAGCGCGGACTATCTGTACGTTATGTACACGACGACCGGCGGCTGGGTGCTCACGGGAGCCCATGTGCACGTCGGTTTCGCCGACACGGACTATCCGGGCTATGGTTCCGGCAACGGCGCGCCCGTTCCCGGGCAGTTTGCCTGGAAGACCGACGATGATCCCGGCTTTTCGGGCGGGGTGACCGAGTACACGTTCCTTATTCCGCTGGCCGACCTCGGGCTGACGGAACAGGGCTGCGCCGTCCCCCTCTCTGTCTTTGCCCATGCCGATGTGTCGTTGCTGGATGAAAACGGCAACGAAATCCAGCATGAGACAGCGTGGGGTGGCGACACCCCTGGTCAGTACAGCAAGCGCTGGTATTTAATGGCATCTTATGCGTTGCAGTGCTGTGCCGGCGAAGGCGAAGGCGAAGGCGAAGGCGAAGGCGAAGGCGAAGGC
>CAILVY010000355.1 GCA_903837785.1 Candidatus Hydrogenedentota bacterium | reverse complement strand
CGGGGCGGCTTCCGAGTCCTGTTGCCGCGCGAAGTCGCCAGGAAGCCTTGCTGCGCGTCCGGTGATGAGGTTGTCGTACCTGCTCACTTGCTCACCTCGATTTTCTGCAGGCACTCGGGGCACCGCGCCGGCGTCCGCGTCCGGTGGAGCGAGCCACGGCAAGCAGGGCACCACTTGCGGCCGTCGGCGCCGACGACGGGCGGACGGGCGGGCTCGTTGGCGTTGTTGGCTGTGGGGCCGTAGATGCTTGGGATGTTCTTCGTATTTGGCATGATTCAAGCTTTCACGCGCGCACGCGTATAAAAAGGGAAATCAGTGTTTTCCTACGGTATGTATGTATGTATGAATGAATGAATTGAATTATTGAATTCTTGACTTATGTTCTTGCTACTAAAGCACTTCAAGACTTCAACAGTGATTATTGAATTCTTTGAACTCAAAAACGTATCATTGTGTCCTATTTAAGGATTCAAAGAATTCAAGGCACTGCTTGAAGGAATGTTGTCTTCACTCTTCCGCCGGTATCGTCGTCGGTCAATGTCACGAGCCCAGACTCGATCAACTCGCTTAGGATCTCGTCTCGCCTTCTCTTGTCGAGCCATTGGGTGCGGCGAGTCAGCTCGCTCTTGGTCATTCGTGTTGACAGCATCCGTAGGATCTTCTTTGACGCACCCTCCCGCTCGTTCCTACTGACGTGCCGATACGCCTGCCAGATCATTCGACGAGTGAGCCAGTTGGAGATTTTGATTGCCCGATCAACGTCCTCTCTCTGAATCGTAATGGTGGCACTCCCGGTCTCTCGCGAACACGCCAGCAACAAGGCCAGTTTTGCCGTCTTGCCGGTTGTCCTCGACCACAATGCCGCCCGCGTGTCATCCTCCGTGGCCCGCTGCTGGCAGATACCGGCCATGTGTGCGTCGATCCGTTTCTGTGCGGCCGGCGAGTAGTGAATCACCATTGGCGACGGATTGTCTTCGCTCATGTCGCCAGGGCCATGCGGCATGTCGAGCCACCACTTTACCGAATCAATCAACTGGGCAGGCGGGTCGCAGTGGTCAGGGGTCGCAATACCGACATACCGTTGGGCGGCCTCAAAAACAAACATTCGACCAAGCAGCCCTTCGCTAACGTTATCCTCTGTCAGCGCGTCCCAGAATCCACGCGGGACCGCCGTGCCATAGATGCACGCGTGCGGCTGGTTGATGATGACACTTTGTTTTTGGTTCGCGTAGGCGTCGCCCTTGTAGAGCGTGTTTGAGCACGAATCCAGCTTCATCAGTTCCGAGCCGATCTTGAACAAATGCGGTGCCTTGCGAGGGTCACGCATTGTTTCCAGCATCCGGCTGATTTCATCTAACTGAAACAAGATCGACCGCTGTGTGTTGATGAACGCCACCATGCCGGCCGAACTGGCGAACCCTTCGGGGCCGAGCATCTTGTCAGCGCCGGCCCGCAGGAGGATCTCCTTGTTGACAAACCGAGCCTGTTCCTTCCCGGCTCCGCTTGCAGCCAGCCCAAGGCAGTAGACGTTGGTTCTGGTTCGACTCGTGTCCTGCACCTTCCGGCCTGTGATCGTTCCGAGCAAAGCCAGTGCGCCGGCAAGTGCAAGTTCTGGTTGCGGCCACAGCGCCGTTCGCAAGTTCCACTCGATGACCTGAGACAGCAGTCCTGGCGGGCGAAGGCACTCTTGCGGGAACGTCAACGGTGAACTGGGAATGTCCGCTGGTTTCGCGGTTGATCCATTCCCATTTCCATTTATCAGATCCATGATCGCACGGAGATCCACGTCCGGCCCTGTATAGGCTGCAAACTCCGATCCATCCGTGGCCCACTTCCCGAATTCGCCATCTCGCTCCACAATCTTTTTTGCGTCGGAAAGCTTGTGGGCGATTTCTTTTTCCTTCGTCCATTGCGGCTCGCATCGCGTATTGTAGTGGTCGAACGCAGACCTAGCCGCCTCTCCGTCAAGTCCGAATCGGAAGATAGCTCGGCACGCTATCAGCGTTTGCTTTCCTCCGCTCTTCCCTTCGATGGCGCCGGGAATCTTGTCTAGGTATCGCAGACAGCGGTTGAACACGTCCGTGCCGTTGTACTGTCTCTTCACAACCTTCGGCGTGCATACCTTCGGCTTTATGTAGGCGTCGAATGCCTGTAGGCTATGAATCTCTCCGCTGTTCACAATGACCTTGACGAGTCTCGGCTCGGATTTATTGTTCCACGTCCCAGGCGTTCGTAGAACTCGTGGCAAGTCGCCAAGGTTTTCGATCTCCCATCCACGCTTCACGGCTTCGTTGCAGATGTACTGATGCCAGCCCTTGCTGTATGACTCGCCGGATTCGCGGTCAGTCTCGGATTCAAAAACCAGCGGCTGGTCAATCAACCAGTAGCCGTGAACTCCCCAACCGGAATCCACTAAAAGCGTCGGCTTGATCGGAAGAGACTTAAAAAACCCAACAGCATCGTCTATGCTTTCCGGCAGTTTATCCGACTTGTGTGCGACGGACTTTAAGTCCAGGTCGCACCAGAGGCAGGTAATTGCTGCTGTATCGTCTCTATCACCTCTGCCTTTTGGGTCGCCAGAAATCAGGCTCATGCACTGGTAAACATCCCTGTTGCGCGGAACCGTTGCGACGTATGCAGCAGCATCGTTGACTGTTGCAAACCTCACAGACCGCTTGTTCGGCAGCGTGAATATCGACAGCTTCCGCGATTCGGAAATCACGTCAGCAAACAGCAATTCCAAGAACTCTTGCGTTGTCATCGGGAACCCATTTTCCGCCCTGATCGCGTTTCCCTAGCGTGCAGAAGAATCCCGCCTGGCGAGAACTCCAAAAGCCTTTCCTCGCCACAAAAGAAGATGACGTTTTTTGTGTAGTTATTGACCTCGATTGTCCCAATATGCTGGTGCTGCATCCAAGACGCGGTAGCGCTGTTCTGCTTGCGAACCGGAAACAGAAACGCCGTTGTCGGAATAACGCGAATTCCGTTTCGCACATCAAATGCCGAGTTTAGATAGTCGTGAAGCTGGCTGATACCTGGGCCGATTGTGACACCGCTTCGCTTCACGTCAATGATGATTCCGCCAAGCGTGATCCGCTCGACGATCGGCAGCGCAAGTATGTCGCAACGAACGTCTTGGATCTTCTGCAAGTGATGCCTATAGATCGGGACTCCGACTACTTCGCTGTAGATGTGAAATAGCCTTTCACCTGATTCGAGCGAAGCATCAGTAAGGAACGCACGCAGAAAATCGTGAGCGTCCTTTTCAACTGGAAATCCGTCGTGAGTCAGGTTCACGGACGGCGATATGAGGTGCTGCCTGAAATCATCTGGCAGTCGCATGTTGTTCGGGTCAAACACGTCCATGCTCTCGGTCCCTTCTGTCGTCACTGCTGTTCAGTCGCATCCGTCTTCCGCTTCCGCCCCTTGTCCGCGCGGATCTTTCGCGGCTTGGTCGCGGAGCAAACGTCCTGGACCTTCAATGCCACGTCCAGCTT
>CAILVY010000354.1 GCA_903837785.1 Candidatus Hydrogenedentota bacterium | reverse complement strand
CGTGCGCGCCGCGGCGCAGCCCAAGGACGTGGTGCTGGTTCACAATTGGCTCTGGAAACGGGTCTTCGCCTACAACCTTGGCCCGGTGCCCAACGTCATTTCCTACTCCAAGACCTTTGACGTGCTCGCGGAACTGGCTGCCTTCTCGCTGAGTCTGCCGCGTGAGAATCCGGCATGGGCCTACTTGATTGTGCAGACGGACTATTTTGAATCGGGGGGCTGCCGCGCCCTTGAATCGGAACTGGCTGCGCGCGGGCTCTCGTACGAACTGCACGAGTTCGGCGGCATGCAGCACGTGCTCGTGTATCGGGTGGCCCGGATGAGCGCGGCGCCTTCCGCCGTCCTGCCGCCCCTATCCGAGGACGCGCCGGTCGAGTTCTCTGATTTGAGCCTCGAATTCTGGCGGGTGCAGGATTTTGACAGCGCCATTGCCGCCGCCAAACGTGCCGCCGAGATCAATCCGAAGTATCCGAGGGCCTATTCCTATCTGGGGATGGCGCTCAAGGAGAAGGGCGATACCCCAGCGGCCATCGACGCGTTCAGGCAGGCCGTTGCGCTGAATCCGTTCGATTATCCGTGGTCGGTTGTGAATCTGGGACAACTGCTGACGGACAGTGGCCGATTCGACGAGGCGGTTGAAACGCTGAACACGGCGTTGAGCGTTCTTCCGAACGATTCCTGGGCGCATGCCTGCCTAGGGTATGCCTTGCTGGGCAAGGGCGACGTCGATTCCGCCGTGGCCATGTTTCGGAAGGCGGTGGAACTCGATCCCGCTGATGCCCGGCCCAAGAAGGGCCTGGACGAGGCGTTGGCCCGGGCAGGCGCCCCAAAATGACCCCATCGAAACCTGAGATCTGCCGCCCATGAAACGTTTCGGAAAGTTCCTCTTCTATGCCGTCGTGGCGCTGTTCTGGCTGGCCGCGGCCGCGATCATGCTCGAAGCGTATCAGGGGTGGCGATGGCATCGCATCGAGAAGACCAACCCGTTCGTGCTCTATCGCCACGGCGTCGGCGAATGGCCCGGCGGCGACACGAACGAAGCGGTCCTGTCCGTGGACGCCATGCGCTCTCCGACCGCCGGGGCGGCGTTGGATCCCGAAGTGAAGGCGAAGATTGTTGCGGGCTTTCTTCCGGTCCCCGAGGAGCAAGTCTTTCGGGAACGTGTGGGACGGGCCGAGCATTTCCTGGCCTTGAACGAACTCGATCGCACTTTCTACGCCAACTGCTACGGGAAAGACGTGTTCCTGCTGGACGGGGCCGGGAACGTGCTGGGCCGCTATCCCATCCATGTCGTTGAGAAGACGCCTCCTGCGATTGAGGCCGCGTGTGCGCCGGAGGTGGCCCGGGCCATCCGGGAACAGATGCCTGCCCTTCTCTCCGAAGGACAGCCGAGACTTGTGAAAGACGTGAGCCTGCCGGGGCGGGATTTGCTTGTGATGCCGGTACGGGAGGACTCGGGCCGCGTTGCGGGCGTGGCGGCATTCTGGGATTCCGTTTCGCCGCCCAGTATCGACGAAGACCCGGATCAGGTGTGGGAACGCTCCTTCTTCATCTACAAGAAACACGCGTTTCGCTCAACGGATGATTTTCACACGAACAATTTCGGATGGCGCGGCAATGAGGTGATCGTTCCGCGCCCCGCCGGGCTCTTCCGCATTCTGTGTGTGGGTGGTTCGACGACGGAAGAAGGGCCGAGCGCGGCGGGATCGTATCCCGGAGTTCTGGAGCGCCGGCTGCGCGAAGGCCTGGCCTCAGAGGCCATCGAGGTGATCAATGGGGGCATTCCCGGCCTGAACTCCACGAAGGAACATTTGCGCCTGCCGGACTACTTCCTGCTGGAGCCCGGCTTTGCGGTTTATTACAACGGCATCAACGACATTTGCCATCAAGTCTTCCAGAGCTTCGTCTTTCATGCGCCGCGCTGGAACCGCGTGCTTCGGGAATCCCGCTTTCTCGCCTATCACTTCAACCGCTGGTTCTTCCCCTCCGATGAAGTGTTGCGGCAGGCGCTGAATGACCAGGTGCTGCGCCATCTTCGGGCGTTGCATGCCGGGTTCAAGGCGCGCGGCATCGACATGGCGTTTTGCAGTTTCGCCGCGCCGGACCTTGAGCATCTCACGGGGCAGGATCGCGACTACTACGACTATTACTTTCAGCAGGAGTGGGGCGGGCGCTATGTGACTTTCGCCACATATTGCCACGTGCTCGACCTCTTCAATGACGAGTTGAAGAAGCTCTGCACGGAATTGGGGGCGCAGTACATTCCCGTGGCCGAGCACGTGAAGGGGGGGACAGATCTCTTTGGCGATCCGTGCCACATGAAGAACCGGGGCATCGAGCGCAAGGCCGAGATCATCTGCGAGGCCATCAAGGACCGGGTGCGCGCGGGGATCGCTATGCCCGCGGCTCCGGCGTCCTGAAGACGAAGTAGCGGCTGGCGAAGTAGTTGAAAGTCAGGCCCGCCAAAATGCCCAGCAACGAGGCCACCTGCGGAACCGTCTCCAGCACCGGCCACAGGTACAGCGTGATCAGGATGACGGCGTAATTGACGACCGCCCCGAAGGAGCTTGCTCCGATGAATCCCGCCATCTGCCACCAGAAGTGACCGCCGCGCGCGTAGGAGAAGGTGATCCAGCGGTTCAGCACAAAATTCGTGAGCATCGCAATGAAGATGGCCAGCGCCGCGGCCAGGCGCAGGGGCACAAGCAACCAGACCAGCACAGTCAAGGCGGCCAGATTCACCGCCACGCCCGAGGTGCCCACCGCCGCGAATTGGGCGAAATGTGCCCAGTTCCCGAACTTGAACACGAAGAGCCGCCGGAGATGCTGGAGATAACGCAGCTGCTCCTTCAGCGTGAGTTTACTCTGGCCGCGCTGCCGCTGCGCGAAGTGGATTGGAATCTCCACGATGCGTTTGCAGCGGCACTTGACGATCAATTCGAGCCCGATCTTGTAGCCGATTGGGCTGAGCGGCGCGGCCTGGGTGAACGTCTCCCGGCGCAACGCAAAGAATCCGCTCATGGGGTCTTTAGCGGCGGTGAAGGGGCGGGCCAGGAGTGTTGCCACGCGGCTGTTCAGCCAGCGGAAGACGCCCCACTCCTCGTCGGTGGTGCCTCCGGCCACGTAGCGCGAGCCAATAGCGAAATCGGCCCCGGCGGCGATGGCGTCCACGAGGGCGGGAATAGCCTCCGGCGGATGGCTCAGGTCGGCGTCCATCACCAGCAGGATCTCGTTCGTGGCCGCGAGGAAGCCGTCGAGCACCGCCGCGCTCAGACCGCGATTTGCCTTGCGCACGATGAGCCGCACCCACGGGGCGGCGATCTGGGCCACCGCTTCATCGGTGCCGTCCCGGCTGTCGTCATCCATGATCAGCAGTTCCAGGCACAACCCGTTGCGCTCCCGCATGGCTCCGACGGCGGCGATCAACTCTGGCAGGTTTTCCGCCTCCCGGTAGGTGGGCACAATGAGTGAGACTGTGGGCCGCGTAGACTGCGTCAAGGTGCTGCTCCAGGTTGTCTTTCCCGAACTCCCGGCTATGATCCGCATCCAGTCGTGTCGTGTCAATCTTTCCGCCGCGCCCCCCGGGCCCGGGCATACCCCTCCCGAATTCCCATTCAGCCGGACCCGGCGCCCGGAGGTCTCGATTCGGGGGCCTCGCAATGGGATCACGGTGCGAATATGGTATTGACTTTCCGTCCGTTGCATGATACAACAGACTCCAGATTAGGCAAGCGTAGTGGTATGTACGCTTAGGGGATTTGAGGCAGCTCTTCCGTGACAACGAGGGGAATAGTCTTCGGATGAGTAGTACGAGCGTCCACGCAATAGGGGAAAAGGGCGCCGAGCCGGCAGCCCTGTACGGAGGACAATACTTCCCGATCTACCTGGGAACGCTCCGTACGGACACGCTGTGCAAGTTCGACATGTACATGCAGGCCAAGGGCGTTCGTTCGCTGGTGCTGTATCGCGAGCGCAACCTCGAATTCACGGAAGAGGCCATGCAGCGGCTTCAGGAGAACGCCATCACACGGCTTTTTGTGCCCTCGGAACAAGTTCAAGACTACTATCATTACGTTGAAGACAACTTGCAGGACATCATTTCGGACTCGACGATTAGCATGGAGGAGCGTTCTGAAGTGCTCTACGGCTCCGCGATGCATCTGGTCCGGGATATCCTGGATGACCCGCGATCGGGTGCGGTGATCCCCCGTTCGAAGAATCTGGTCGAGGGATCAATCGCCTTCATTTTCCATCAGCCCGCCGCCCTCGAACACCTCCTCAAAGTCTCGTCCTACGACTACTACACGTACACCCATTCGGTGAACGTGCTTGTTTTCAGCGTTGCCTTGGGCAAGCACCTGGGCTATTCCGAGCAGGCGATTCTGGGACTGGGGAACGGGGCGCTTCTGCACGACATCGGCAAGAGCATGATCGATCCTGCCGTGCTGAATTTTCCCGGAAAGCTCTCACAGCCGCAATTCGAGCTGGTGAAGCGCCACACGATCTTTGGGCACGCGATATTGCAGCATCAAGGGGTGAAGAACACGGTCATGCTCGATGTTGCGCGGCATCATCACGAGAAACTCAACGGCAACGGGTACCCTGACGCGCTGAGCGCCGAAGCGATCAGCGAGTTTGTCCGCATCAGCACGATTGCCGACATCTTCGATGCGCTGACCACGCGCCGCCCGTATAAGGACGCACTGACGTCCTTCGCCGCGCTCAAATTGATGCGTCAGGAGATGCAGGACGACCTGGACATGCGCCTCTTCCATCGCTTTGTGGCCATGTTGGGCAATCCGAGCCACTGAGCGGTCTACTTCGCCTCCTGCTCCTTCCGGCGGCTGAATCCCGCGGTGAGGCTGTAGAGCACGGGGACCACCACGAGCGTGAGCACGGTGGCGAAGGCCAGGCCGTAGATCACGACGATGGCGAGCGGACCCCACCACTGGCTGCTCTCGCCGCCCACGAGCCACTCTCCCTTCACGAAGTCGAAGGAAACGCCGACGGCCATCGGAATGAGCCCGAACAGGGTGCAGATGGCGGTCAGCATCACCGGCCGGAAGCGGGTGGTGCCGGCATCCACGATCGCCTCTTCGACCGAGGCGCCCTGGCTGTGGCGCACGTTGATGAAGTCCAGGAGCACGATGGCGTTGTTCACGACGACGCCCGCCAGGCACATGCAGCCGATCCCGCCCATAATCACGTCGAAGGGCATCTGATGCACCATGAGCCCCAGGAAGACGCCGGTCAGCGACAGAATGACCGAGGACATGATGATCATCGGCTGGATGATCGAGTTGAACTGGAGCACGAGGACCATGGCGATGAGGAAGAGCGCGGCGACAAAGGCGCGGAAGAGGAAGGCCTGTGACTCCTGGTGCTCTTCGTTGGCTCCGGTGTAGGCCAGCGCGTAGCCTTGGGGCAGGGCGAACTTGTCCAGCGCGGTCTGGACGTCCTTAAGGACTTCCGGTCCCGGGCGGCCCTGGACTTCGCCCATGACAGTGACGGTCCGTTTGCGATCGATGCGCTTCACCGTTCCGAGTCCTGTGCCCTGTTCGAGCCGGGCCACCGCGGAGAAGGGGACGGCCTTGCCCTGAAGGTTCACGAGGCTCAGGGACTCCAGGTTCGCCAGGTCTTCCCGGAAAGACTTGGGGAAACGGACGGTGACATCGTATTCCTCGTCGCCCTCGCGATAGTCGCCGGCCTTGCGCCCGTTCATGGCGGCCATCACGGTCTGGCCGATGAAGGCCGTATTGAGGCCGGTCAAGAGCGCCTGCTGGCGATCGACCTTCACCCGGATCTCCGGCTTGCCCTTCTCATAGTCGTCCCGGACATCCACGAGGTTGGGAACATGCTTGATGCTGTCCTGCACCTTCTGCGACAACCCGGCCAGCACGGCGAAATCGTCGCCGCTGATTTCGACATTGATAGGCGGCTTGCTCGGCGGCCCGTTCTCGCTCGCCTTCACGTGAATCTCCGCGCCCGTGATGCCCCCCAACTGGGTGCGCACGTGCCGGACGATTTCGCTGGGCCGCACTTTCGCCTTGCCCAACTTCGGAAATTCGAGGCTTACCCGGCCAATGTGGCTGCTGCCGCCCACGCCGCTGGAGAAGATGTCCACCCCGCGCGAACCGACGTTGCCGACGATGAACTTCACGTTCTCGCCGTATTGCTTGACGATGTCCTCGACTTGCCGGACGATCCCGTCCGTCACTTCGAGTTTCGTGCCTTCGGGGCAATCGATGTCGATATAGGCACTGCGCGGGTCGGTTTCGGGGATGAACTCGATCTTCGCATTCTTGAAGTAGATGGCGCCGATTACGGTGAGGCACATGACCGACAGCGTAATCGTGATAAGGCGCCAGCGCAGGGCCAGGCGCAGAATGGCGGCATAGCCGCGAATGATGAAGTGGCGCTTGCGCGCTTCGCGCGAGACCTTGCGCGGGTTGCGCCGCATGAATGCCGAGGCCAGGGCCGGATTCACCACCATGCCCACGAAAAGGGAGGCCATCAACGCGATGGAGACCGTCTCCGGAAGGTAGAACATGAAGCTGCCCCATACCCCCGGCCAGAAGAGCAGCGGCAGGAACGCCGAAACCGTGGTCAGCGTCGAGCCGATGATGGGCCAGGCCACCTCATGGGCGCCTTGTTTGGCGGCCCGGGCGATGCTCATCTCACCCTGGAGCACATGGCGGTAGATGTTCTCCACCACTACGATGGCGTCGTCGACGAGGCGGCCCAGCGCGAGGATCAGGCTGAAGAGCACAACCATGTTGAGGGTGGTGTTTGTGAGGTAGAGCGCGATGAAGGCCACAAACATGGACACCGGTATCGCGAGGGAAACCATGATTGCGTTTCGGAATCCGAGGAACACGAAGATGACGGCCACCACGAGGATCAACCCGCTGAGGATGTGCATGTTGAGTTCGCTGACCATGTCGCGAATCTCTTCGGATTCATCCATCGTGATCTGGATTTCCATCCCCGGCAGGAGCCGTTTCTTGAACTCCTCGGCCGTCCGGATGACCTCGTCCGCCACGGATATGACGTTTTGACCTGCGCGTTTGGACACAGTCAAGGTGACGGCCTGGCGCCCGTTCAGGCGGGAAATGCTCTCGACGTCCTTGAAGCCGTCCTTTACCTCGGCGATATCGCGCATGTAGACCACGCCGCCAATGCCGGCCTTTACGACCAGTTCCTTGATCTCGTCCGCTGTCTTGAACTCTCCGGGAACGCGCACGTTGAATTTGGCGCCGCCCAGTTCGAGCGAGCCCGCCGGGACGTTCACATTCTCGACGCCCGCCAGGCCCACCAGGTCCGACATGGAAACGCCGTACTGCGCGGCGCGGTCCGGATCCACGATGATCTGGATTTCGCGCTCGACCCCGCCGACGAGTTTGACGTTGAGAACGCCCTTCACGCTCTCGATGTCGTCCTTCAGGTCCTTGGCGAAATTCGTCAGGATCGGGAGCCCCAACTCGCCGGTCAACGAGAGGAAGAGGATGGGCAGTTCGGAGATGTTGATCTCCTGGATCATGGGGGGATCGGCCGCGTCCGGCAGATCGGGCTTGGCCTGATCGACCTTGTCCCGCACCTTCTGCAGCGCCGTGTCGATGTCCGTGTCCGCTTCGAATTCGATCTGAATGACCGACACGCCCTCTGCGCTGTTGGACTCGATGGTCTTTACGCCCGACAGGCCCGTGAGTTTCCGCTCAATGGGTATGGTTACGAGGGATTCGATGTCGGACGGGGTGACGCCTTGATATTGGGTGATCACGAGCAGAATGGGCACCGTGATTTCGGGATTGCTCTCCCGGGGCAGCACCAGATAGGCGTAGACCCCGAAGACCAGGATCAGGGCGAGTAAGACATAGACCGTGGCACGGCGATCGACGGCGATATCGTTCAACTTCATTGGGCGGTCCCGGGCATCACGTTGACCTTGTCTCCGTCGCGCACATCACGATGTCCCGCGACAATCAGGTGATCGCCCGCCTGAAGGCCCTTGGTCACCTGCACCAGCCCTCCCTGAAGCACGCCCACCTCGATGGGACGCACCCGCGCCACGCCGCCTTCCTCAACCACGGCGAGCCGTTGGTTCTCCATCGGAATGATGCTGAAGATCGGCACCGCGATGGCGTTCTCGAAGCGTTGCCGGACCAGTTTCACGCGGGCGGTCATGCCCGGCCGCAGCTGGCCGTCTTCATTCGGCAGCGTGATTTCGGTATTGAAAGTGCGGGTCAACATGTCGGCGGACGCCGCAATCTGGTGGATCTCCCCCTCGAATTCCCTGCCGGGGAGCGCATCCACGAGGACAGGGACCTTTCCGCCCACGGCGCAATGCGTAATGTCCCGTTCGGGAACGCCGACAACCACCTGCACTTTGTGCACCTGGATCATCACGACCAGCGGCGCGCCCATATCCGTGAACTCGCCGGCTTTCTTGAACAGCTTGTCCACCACTCCGTCGAAGGGTGCGGTCACGACGCTTTTCTCCAGCCGGATCTTCACCGCATTCAGATCCGCCGTGGCCACGTCGCGCTCCGTCACGGCCCGGTCCAGGACCTGCGGGCTGGACGCGCCCTTGTCCTGCAGGTGCTGCGCCCGTTCCACTTCCTGAAGCATGAGCTTCTGGCGCGCGGCGGCCTGATCGTGGAGGGTTCGAATCGCGGTTGTGTCGATGCGATAGAGTTCCTGACCGGCGGCAACCTTCTCGTTTTCCTCGACCCCCCGCCACTCAATTTTGCCTACCGCTTCCGCGCTGATCGCCACCTGCT
>CAILVY010000353.1 GCA_903837785.1 Candidatus Hydrogenedentota bacterium | reverse complement strand
GGCAAGACGACGACGACGGAACTGCTCCGGCATCTGATTGCGGCCTGCGGCCATAGCGTGGCGCTGGCGGGCAACAACGACATGCCGCTCTCCGTGGCGGTGCTGCAGCGCCCCGTGCCCGAGTATATCGTGGCGGAAGTCAGCAGCTATCAGCTTGAGACAGCACAGGAATTTCATCCGAAGATCGCGGCGGTGCTCAACCTCACGCCGGATCATCTTGGGCGGCATGGCTCAATGGAACAGTATGCCCGGGAGAAGGCGCGGATCTTCGCGCGGCAGGGCTGCGGCGACATTGCCGTGCTGAACGAGGACGATCCGTGGGCCGCGGAGATGACTGTGCCGGAGGAGGTGCGCGTGCTGGCGTTCAGCATCGAGCATCGCGTGCTGGACGGGCTGTGGGCGGACGGCGAAGTAATCCGCCGCCGCGGCACGATGGCCGCCGGCCTGTCGGACAATCCACTGCCCGGGCGGCACAACCTGTCGAACGTGCTGGCGGCGCTCACCATGATGCGCGCGGGGGCCTTTGACTGGGAGCGGACGATCGCCGGCCTGCGCTCGTTCCGGGGCGTTGAGCACCGCATCGAACTGACGGCAGCCATTGCGGGCGCCGAGTATTACAACGATTCGAAATCGACGAACATCGACAGCCTGCGCGTGGCGCTGGAGAGTTTTGCGAGGCCCATCGTGCTGATCGCCGGCGGCCGGGGCAAAGGGGCGGACTATCGCGTGCTGCGGGACGTGTTTCAGGCGCACGTCAAGGCCATGATCACCCTGGGCGAAGATGCGCCCAAGCTTGAAGAGGCCTTTGGCGATCTTGCGCCGTTTGAGCGCGCTTCGAACATGATGGATTCCGTGGAACTGGCCAAGGCCGCGGCGGCGCCGGGCGATGTGGTGCTGTTGTCTCCCGCGTGCGCCAGTTTCGACATGTATCGCAACTTCGAGGAACGCGGCCGTGATTTCAAGGCGTGCGTCCAGCGCCTGCGAAAGGACTTGGATCAATGAAACACGAAACGACGATCGTGCTTTCGCTTGTGGCCGCGTTGAGCCTGGTCGGCGTGCTCATGGTCTACAGCGCGAGCGCGGTGGGCGGCGACGCGGTGGGCATGCTGCATCGCGAGCTCTTCTTTGTCCTGATAGGGCTCGTGTTCATGACGTTGTCAGCCCGCTTCGATTATCACCGCTGGAACGACCGCTGGATCTACCGCAGCGTGACCGGGCTGGCGCTGGCGCTGTTGCTGATCGTCCTGGTTCCGGGGATCGGCGTGAAAGTCGACGGGGCGCGGCGCTGGATGCAGATTGGGGGCTTCCGATTCCAGCCGTCCGAGTTCGCGAAGTTCGCGCTGATTCTGCTGTTGGCCGTCAAGCTGAACGAGAACCGCGAATATGCGAAGCGCCTGTTTCGCGGGTTCCTTCCGCCCGTGGGGATCGCCTGTGTTTTCGCGGGGCTCGTGCTCGCGGAACGCGATTTGGGCATTCCGGCCATGATGATTGGCACGGCCGGCGCCATGATGTTCTTGGGCGGCGTGCGCTGGCAGTTCCTGCTTCTCAGCGTGGCTCCGGGCGCGGCCGGCCTATTCGCCCTGGTTTGGTTCGCCCCGCACCGCCTCCGGCGGCTCTTCGCCTTCATCAATCCGTGGGACTATCGCGATGATGCCGGCTGGCAGTTGATCCAATCGTTTGCGGCCTTTGCGCGCGGTTCCCTGCTGGGGCGCGGCGTGGGCGCAGGCGAGCAGAAGCACGGCTATCTGCCGGCCGCCCACACGGACTTCATCTTTCCCGTGATTGGCGAGGAACTCGGGCTCGTGGGGACCCTCGCCATCGTGATTGTCTTTGCCTGTCTGGCGCGGACCGCCTATCGCATTGCAGCGAACGCCCCCGACCGCTTCGGGGCGCTGCTCGCTTCCGGGATCACCACGATGTTCACGATGCAGGCAGTGTTCATCATGATGGTTACGACCGGCCTGCTCCCGACGAAAGGCCTTCCCCTGCCATTCATCAGCTACGGCGGCACGGCGCTGGTCATGCAGCTCACGCTGATCGGGATCCTGATCAACGTGGGCCTGCAGGCGCGCGCGCCCGAGCCCACGCCCCTGTTGGTTCACGCGGTCTAAGGACGGCATCATGCGCATGACCATTACAGGCGGCGGCACGGGCGGGCACACGAGCCCCGCGGTGGCCATCGTGCAGGAACTGCGCCGCCGTGATCCGCAGGCGGAGATCACCTGGCTGGGGCGGCGGGGAGCCATCGAAGAGCGCGTGAGCGCGGCCCATGGCGTGCCATTCATTCACGTGCCGGGCGAGGGCTGGCCGCGGAAGAATTCTCTGCGCCGGGTAGGGGTCGCGGTGAAGACGGTCTTCGGACTTGTCCGCGCGGCCTGGGCGATCGCGCGCATCCGTCCGGACTTCGTCGTGGGCGTCGGCGGGTATGTTTCACTGCCGGTCGTGTTCGCGGCGCAGTTGCTCGGCCGGAAAACCGTGATCCACGAACAGAACAAGCGCCTCGGCATGGCCAACCGCCTCCTGGCGCGGCGCGCGTCCCTCATCTTCCTGAGCTATGAAGACACGATCGGCGCGTATCCGAAGAACAAAGCGCGCGTAGTGGGGAATCCGGTGCGCGCGGGGTTCGTGGCGCCGCCTTCGGCCGCGGAGGCGCGGCAGCGTTTCGGGCTGGCGGAAGGGGTCCCCGTCGTGCTCGTCAGCGGGGGCAGCCAGGGCGCGCGCACGCTGAATCAGGCTATGGCGGGTGTCGTCAACGCATTCGAGGCGAACGAGACACAGTTCATCTGGATGACGGGCCAGTCCGGCTACGACGCGGCGTGTGCCGCGGCGAACGGGGCGCGCGCGACAGTGAAGGTTTTGCCGTTCATCGAGGATATGGTGGGTGCGAGCGCGGCGGCTGACGTCCTGGTCGGCCGTGCGGGCGCATCCAGCCTGGCGGAGATCGCGGTGCTGGGGAAGCCCTCGATTCTGATCCCGTTCCCATTTGCGACCGACAATCATCAGGAGCATAACGCGCGGGCCTTCGAGGCGGCGGGCGCATCGGTCGTAATGCTGGACGGCGCGTGCACCGCGGAATCGCTGACCGGCCTGATTCGGGAGCTGGTCTCGTCGCGCGGCCGCCTTCAGAAGATGGGGGAGGCCGCATTGACGCTGGCCCGTCCGGAGGCCGCAAGGGAAATCGTGGACGGCGTCATGGGGCTGCTTCCGGCGCGTTGATCACTTCTCAATCGCGTACACGTGCAGGGGGGGCATGCCGCCCAGCGTGACGCGTTTGTGTCGGATGCCGCGGGACGACAAGAACGATTCATATTCCGCCAAACGATCCCATCGCCAGAGGAGCACGCGTGCGCATCCGTACTGGCTGATCAACTGGAGCGACGACTCCTCCAGGTCCTTCTGTCCATGGGCCGATTGCAGGGCGCGCGGGGCAGCGTGCGGCACAAAGAACATGGGAAGCGTGTTGAGGGGATCCTTCAGTATCAACATCGGCGCATCGTTGCCGCACATGGGCGTTGTCACTTGCCAGGCCGATCGATAGTCCGGACGAAACGGCGTCGTGAAGCGCGGCGTGCATTGATAGGCATAGAGGAGCACGAGCGCGATCAGAAGCCGTGCCGCGCGCGCGGGGCGCATTTGCGCCAGGCCCGCCCCCGCGAGCAGATACAGGGGAAACGAGGCGTAGAGCACATAGCGATACAGGAAGCAGGGTTTCCAGGCCACGGCCAGTAGAAACAGGGCTGTCGGCGGAATGAGAAGCCATCCCAGAAGAAAGCAGCGCGATCCCTCGAGACTTTCGGAACGAACGCGGATACCGCATGCCGCGCTTCCCGCCATCAAGGCCGCAAGGATCCAGTCGAGCGTGAGCCCAAGGGGCAGATACGGCGCGGGATTCTCGTTCGAGTAGCGTCCGCCCGCCAGCACGACGAAGGCATTGATGAGTTCCCGCCACGTGGGTTGCGGCATCCAGAAGGCGCTGTTTACGGCGAACCGGGCGTACATTAAGCCGAACAGGGTAAAGAAGACGCCCTGCAGCAGCATCCAGGAGATGAGCACGGATTTCCGCTTCCGATGAAAGAGGAACAGAAACGCCGCTTCAGACAGGAGGAATAATGCCGTGAATACGTTACTGAAGAGGAGGAGGAGGTTTGCCAGGCCGTGCACGGCATACAAGCCTTTCCGCCCGCCCTCGAGGATGCGCAGGAGGGACCACGCGGAAAGCAGGCAAAGCAGGGAAATAAAGGCGTACATGCGTACTTCCTGCGCATAGTAGATGTTCGGCATCGACAGGGCGAGGCAGAGTGCCGCAATGCTTCCCGCTTTTCGTCCATGGAGGCGCCGGCCGAGGCTGTAGAGCAGGGGCATGCATGCGCAGCCGCAACACAGGGAAAGCATCCGGAGCGAGAGCAGCGAAGGGCCGAAGAGCCGGCCCCAGAGGTACTCGAACGTAAAATAGCCCGGCGCCAGTGCGGCCGGTGGATCGGACTGGGCCAACAGGCGCCAGAAGGCGGCGAGGCTGGGCGCATCGAGGTGTTGCAGGCTTAAGACTTCGTCGAACCACGCGCACTCGCCCCCAAGATTCCAGAGCCGCAATGCCGTCCCAAGCAGCACGATGAGACACAAGGGAACGCTCGCGGCGAAAGCCCTCGCCTTCATGGAAGCGGAACCGCTGAGATCACGATATGAAGCCCTTCCCATCATCGCTGGTTGAGGGTATCACGGCGCTCTTGCCGGGCTCAAAGCCTCAGACTCGTCCATTTCATTCCCGGGGCAGGGTGGGCTACAATGCCGCCGAGAGAGAGAAATGAACGTGGCCGGATCGGGGAGAGCCGCGTCAAAACGGGGAGGCTGTTTGTGGTGAATTACGAGCCATGGGTGAGTGCATCGGCGTCGTACGTCCTGGAGCGTGCGAAGCAGGTGATCGAGTCATTTGGCGTGCGTGACCCCGGGAGCGAAGGCGAGCGGCGCGCACAGGAGTCCGTCCACGAGGAACTGGCGCAGTACGTGGACGAGGCACGCATCGAGCCGTTCACCGTGGCTCCGAAGGCGTTCATGGGCTTCCTGCCCATCACGTGCCTGTTGCTGCTGGGCACGGTTCTTCTGTACCGCGCGGTTCCGTGGTGCGCGGCGGCGTGTGCATGGCTGGGCCTGTTGACGGCGGTGCTCGAGTTCGGACGCTACCGGCTGTTCCTGGATCCGTTCTTTCCGAAGCGGACCTCGCACAACGTGTACGGGGTGCGCAAGGCTTCACAGGGCGCGCAGCGCCGCATCATTCTCTGCGGGCACATCGACGCCGCCTATGAGATGCGCTACAACCTGATGAGCCGGGGCGCACTCTTGGGCGTGGTCCTGAGCGGTCTTGCGAGCACGGCTTTTCTCCTGTTCCTGAGTTCGGCGCAGGCCTTGGGCGGTGAGTGGCTGCAGGCGCACGCGGGCGCGGTGTGGCAGTGGGCCGAGCGGCTTCGATTCGCAACGATTCCCGTGTGCCTCCTCATGAGCTTCTTTACGCGCTTCTCCGTCGTGTCGCCCGGTGCGAACGACAATCTCACGGGCGTCTTCACGGCGCTGTCCGTCCTCAAGCGTCTTCACGAAACCGGCGTCCGCTTCGAACATACGGAGGTCGCGTGCCTCAGCTCGGGTTCGGAGGAGGCGGGACTGCGCGGCGCAAAGGCGTTTGTTGCGCGGCATCATGCGGAATTGACGGGGATCGAAACGGTTTTCGTCGCGTTGGACACGTTCCGGGACGCGGAGCACCTGGCGGTTTATGCCCGCGACCTCAACGGCAGCGTGAAGCATCATCCGGGCGTGTGCCGCCTGTTGCAGGAGGCGGGGAAGGACTGCGGGGTCGCGCTGCGGTATGAAAGCGTCTTCCTCGGCTCGAGCGACGCCACGGCGTTTACGCAGGCGGGCATCCCTGCGGCCGCGCTCGGCGGCATGGACCCGAGCCCGCCCCGGTATTATCACACCCGCCTTGACCGGTGGGACAACATGGACGCCGAATGCGTGCAGCGGGCCATTGCGGTGGCGATGCGGGCGGTTGAACGCTACGACGCGCACGGCCTTTGAGCCGCTGCGGCGTTACTTGCCCTGATATTGCCGGAGCAGCTTTTCCAGCGACGGCGCGATAGCCTCGGCATAGAGTTGATGGCCGGCCGGGGAGAGGTGGCCGTCGAGTTCGAAGAAGAGGCCCGGGTCGTCCTTCCGATTCTTGAATTCCCCCGTGGCCTGCAAGAACGGGACATCCGCCTGTTCGCAGGCGCGGGCGATGGCCTTGTCCGGCGCATCGGAGGCGATCAGGTCTTCCTGCACCTCATATCCGACGCGGCGGATGTTCTTGTTGGCGGCGAGGTTCACATAAGGGCCGTCTGGGATGGAGAAGACCGCCACTTGTGCGCCGTAGGTTGCGGCGCACTTCTTGACGCGCCGGAGATGCCCGCCCATCCGCTCGATGCAGGTCTTCGTCCAGGCATCGTCCAGGTTCATCGTGATGTTGTAGAACTTCGGATTCTGGTTGGCGAGATCGAGCATGTACGGATTCAGGTTCCCGTTCAGGAACGCTTCCTTCACTTTGTCGTCGAACGCCTCAAAACGCGCCCGCTGTTCCGGCGTCATCTTGCCGAGGAATTCCTTCGCCGTATTGGCCGTCCAGCGCCGATTGTCTTCGGCCGTGCTCTTCTGCGGCGGCATCTCCTGCGTGCGCTGGGCCAAGTCCTTCTTCGGGGCGAGATCACGGATGACCCGCACGATGTTCGGGTAAACCACCCGGACCTTGTCGAGCAGCGTGTCCTTGGCCTTCTCCAGTCCCGTGGGGCCGGACGCCGCGAGGTCGTTCCCTTCGAGGATGCCCACGATCACGAGGTTGGGGCGCAGAATGGGAATGGCGCGCTCGGCGAACTGAGCGTAGTCCTGCGGTCCCCAGCCGGGCTTTCCGGCATTGACAGTCTCAACGTCAAAGCCGTCTTTGCGCAGGCGCTCTTCGAGCAGCCTCAGCCAGCATTGCTCGATTTCGACGCCCCATCCGTACGTGTACGAGTCGCCGATCGCGAGAATCCGGTAAGTGTTTCCGCGTTCCTTCGGCAACTCCCGGTCGCGCAGGCCAATCGAATTGATGTGCGCGGTGTATTTGAAGTCCACGGATTCATAGGCCTGCTCGGCGTTCGGCGGGAAGATCAACTCCATCGTGCCGGGGAGCGTGGGCGGGGCTGCGGCCTTGCCCAGCAGCCGGTCCGCCACGATGCTCAGTAGCAGCACCAGCAGCACCGAAGCCGCGGTCAATGCGATATTCTTGATCCAGGCGCCTGCTTTGTTCATGCCTCGTGTCCACCCGCCATTGCAGCGGGATTATTTCAAATGCGATGATATAATGCAACGACCCGCTGGAGGATGCCGTGTCATCAAAGGAAGGTTCAACCGCGCGCCCGTATGCCGCATTCACGCTCGCACTCATTCTGATTGCCGGCGCGGGCGTCCGTTTGCACGGGATTACCCGCGAGGCCGTCTGGTGGGACGAATTCACGAGCCTTATGCACATCCATCCACCCGTAGCATGGGAACAGTCGCCGGACTATCCCCGCTGGAACCAGGTGGTCATTCGCGAAACCGCCCCGAGCCTCTTCGCCTTCTGGAAGAACAACCGTCAGCTCGATCCGGCGACGATGCCGCTGTACTACACGTTCGAGTACGCCTGGAACCGCTACGTCAGCCGGAGCATTCCGGCGATGCGCGTCCTGTCCATTCTCATCGGCGTGCTCATCATCCCGGTCGTTTATCTCCTCGGCCGCGACCTCTTTGGAAAGAACGCCGGCCTGATTGCCGCGCTGTGTCTTGCGCTCTCGCCCATACACCGCCAGTTCGCCCAGGAAATCCAGATGTATGGCATGATGACGCTGCTGTCGGCGCTCTCGGCCTACTCGTTCTTCCATGTCTTGCGCGGCGACGGCCGGCGCTGGTGGGTTCTTCACGCGGTGGTCAACCTCGGGCTCTTCTGGACACATCCTTTCGCAATCCTCCTGCCCGCGGTCGAAGGGGCCTTCTGGCTTATGTTCCACCCCGGCCAGTACCGGCGCCTGGCCTGCTGGATCGCCATGAACGCCGTGATCGCCCTGCCGTCTGCGATCTACATGGCGACTATCCGTTTCTGGTCCCAGGGCACCACGGGCGACTGGATGCGCTTGCCGACCTTGATCGAGTTTGCGAGCGACCTTTTCGCGGACGACTGTATCGGACTCACGTATCAACTTCGCCAGACGCCGGCGCTGTGGAGCCATGTTGTCTCGATGGACGCCGCCAAGGCCATAGTCGGCGCACGATTCCTTATCGGCCGCTGGGCGGTCGTGTTCTTCCTGCTGTGCACAATTTGGCTCTGTGCCTACGGCATTTGGAGGGCCAGGAAAGCGAACGCAACGCGCGATTGGCCGTGGAACTGGTCCTTCTTTCTCGCGTTCTGGTGGCTCCTGCCGCCCATCGCCTTGTATCTGCTCTCGGTGCTGTACCGGCCGTGCATCATGCCGCGCTACACGCTGCCCAGCTCCCTCGGGCTGTATCTCATTTTGGGCGGGGCCATCGCCGCGGTGCGATGGCGCGTGCTGCGCGCGGCGTTCGTGGGCCTGCTGGTCCTTTTCTATGGCTATCAGCAATCGATCATTCTGGGCGAGCCGCAGCACACGGACTGGAAAGCGTCCTCGGAGTACGTGCGCGCCGCGGCGCAG
>CAILVY010000352.1 GCA_903837785.1 Candidatus Hydrogenedentota bacterium | reverse complement strand
GCCAGGATCGGCGTCTTCAGGCCGATCGTTTCCATCAGGTTCGTCGCGATGGCCAGGCCCTGTCCCCGCTGCTCCGCCTCGATCCCGGGATGGGCCGCCGGCGTGTCCACAAAGCTGATCACCGGGAAACCCAGCCGTTCGGCCAACTGGAAGGTCCGCAACGCCTTTCGATATCCCCACGGATGGGCCATGCCGAAGTTCCGGCACACTTTCTCCTCCGTCGTCACCCCCTTCTGATGGCCCGTGATGAAGACCGTCTGGCCGTGAAACGAGCCGATGCCGCAAACCATCGCCGGGTCATCGCCTATCGCGCGGTCCCCGTGCAACTCAATAAAATCGTCCAGGATCCGCGTCGTGTAGTCGAGCATCCGCGGACGCTTGGGATGACGCGCAAGCTGCACTCGTTCCCACGGCGTCAAATTGCTGTACACCCGCGTGCGCTCCTGCACCGCCAGCGCCAGATAGCGCTCCCGGTCCTCCGGAGACGACGCCTTGTCCGCCAGCTCCTGCAATTCGCAAATCGTATTCTCAAACGGCAATAGGGCTTCAGGCACACATGATTCCTTCTTGTACAATGCGGCACATTGTAGCACGAATCACGGCAAGGATTGTCTCTAGGCGAGTTCTCCGCCCGCGCGCCGGATGATCCATTTCTCGAGTTCCACCGCCCAGAAAACCGACGTGCCCAACAACAGGCAAAGGCCGAATTGCGCCGCACTCAAAGAGGTCGTCCCGAAGAAGGACTGGAACACCGGCACGTAGACCGCCGCGGCCTGGAGCAGGATCATGAGCAACACCGCGCCGAGGAGGGCCGGGTTGCTCCGAAAACCCAGGGAGAACGTCGAAACCTTCACCGACCGGATCGCCATGGCGTGACCCAATTGCAGCAATACGACGACCGTAAAGATCATCGTCTGCGCACGGTGCCAGCTCGCTTCATCTCCCGGGCTCCAGAACGCAAAACCCGTCCCGAGCGTCACCGCCGCCATCAGCAGCCCCACCCACGCAATGTGCAGGCCCATGGACCACCCGATAATGTGGTCGTCCTTGCGGCGCGGCGGCCGCGTCATCACGTCGCGCTCCGCCGGCTCGAGCGCCAGCGCCAGCGCGGGCAGGCCGTCCGTGACAAGATTCATCCACAGGATCTGCACGGGCAGCAGCGGCAGGTTCATGCCGAGCAGCGGCCCCACCAGCATCAGCCAAAGCTCCCCCGAATTCGTCGACATGATGTACCGGATGAAGCGCCGGATGTTGTCGTAGATCACCCGGCCCTCCTCCACGGCCGCCACGATCGTCGCAAAATTGTCGTCCTGGAGCACCATGTCCGAAGATTCGCGCGACACGTCCGTGCCCGTGATGCCCATGGCCACCCCGATGTTCGCCCGCTTGAGCGCGGGCGCATCGTTCACGCCATCGCCCGTCATGGCCACCACGTGGCCCTTCGCCTGAAGGGTCTCCACAATTCGCAGCTTGTGCTCCGGCGCCACCCGCGCGTAAACCGTCGTGTGCTCGAGCACCGCATCCAACGCTTCCGAGGACATCGTGCTGAGCTCGTTCCCCGTCAACAGCGCATCCGAACCCGCCATGCCGAGCTGGCGCGCAATGTGACGCGCCGTCAGCGGATGATCCCCGGTGATCATGATCGCGTCGATCCCCGCCTTCTGGCAGGTCCGCACGGCGTCCGGAACCTCCGCCCGAACAGGATCCATCATGCCCGCCATGCCCACGAAAACCAGATCCTGCTCCAGCGCCTCCGCGCGGAGATCCTGATCCTCGGAGATCGGGCGAAACGCCAACCCGAGCACGCGGATGCCGTCGCCGGCCAGCCGGTTGTTGGCCGAGAGGATCTCTTCCCGATCCGCGTCCGTCATAGGGACGATCTCGCCCCCGGCAAAGCGGGACTTGGACAGGGCAGCCAGTCCGTCTACACTGCCCTTCGTAAAGGCGATGCGCGTTCCATGTCCCTGCGCCCAGCCGGCAAAACGCGCCAACTCGCCCCCGGTCGCCGCTTCATGAATCTCGTGGACCGTTGTCATGCGCTTGCGCGAAGAGTCGAAGGGCGCTTCCGCCACCCGGGGCAGCGCCCGGTCGAGGTCCGGCTTCATCAGGCCCGCCTTAATCGCCGCCAGAACGAGCGCGCCCTCCGTGGGATCCCCGATCACACTGAAAGCGCCCGGGCGCTCCTCCTTGAGCACCGCGTCGGAAGCCAGCGACAGGCCCGCGAGCAGCACAATGGGGGAGAGGAGGCCGCTGGGCGTGAAGTCGTTGAAATCCTCCGCGCAATCGGACGTCTCCAGGCGCACCACGCTCATCCGGTTTTCCGTGAGCGTCCCGGTCTTGTCCGAACAAATCGTGTTCACGGCCCCGAGCGTTTCGACCGCCGTCAGCTTGCGGATCAATACCCGCCGTTTCAGCATCCGCTGCGCGCCCAGCGCGAGCGAAATCGTAACCACAGCCGGCAGTCCCTCCGGCACCGCCGCGACAGCGAGGCTGACCGCCGTGAGGAAAATGTCTTTCGGACCCACGCCGCGCAGGAAGAGGAAGAACCCCACCACCGCGATGATGGCCACGGCAACGTACGTGAGGATCCGGCCGAGTCCGTCCAGATTGAGCTGCAGGGGCGTGGGCTCGCGCTCCACGTCCTGCAGCATTGTGGCAATGCGCCCGAGTTCCGTGCCCATGCCCGTGTCCGTCACGATCATCGTGCCCCGGCCGTACGTCACCGCCGTGCCCAGATACGCCATGCAACGGCGGTCCGCCAGACCCGACTCCGGCGCCACGGCCGCGAGGTCCTTCTCCACGCCCTCCGACTCGCCGGTCAGCGCCGCCTCCTGGATCTTCAGGTTGACCGATTCCGTCAGGCGCCCGTCCGCGGGAACGTGAACACCCGCCTCCAGCAGCACGATATCGCCCGGAACAAGCTCCCGCGCCGGGATCTCATGAACCTCGCCGCCGCGCCGGACGCGCACATTCGGCACGGCCAGGCGCTTGAGCGCGGCCATCGCCTTCTCCGCGCGATATTCCTGCGACAACCCAAGCAGGGCGTTCAAGACCACGATAACCAGAATGGCGACGGAGTCTTTCCATTCGCCCACCAGAAGCGACAAGACCGCCGCCCCGATCAAGACCAGCACAAGGAAGGCCGTGAGCTGTTCCCACAGGATCGCCCACGGGCTCTTGATTCCCTTCTCGATCAGTTCGTTGGGGCCGTATTGCGCCAGTCGGGCGGCCGCCTCGTTCGGCGAAAGCCCCGACTGCGCCGAACTGCGCAGCGCCGACTCCGCGGCCGCGGCCGTGCGGGCATGCCAAAGCGTGTTTTCTGGGGTGGTCATGGGCGTTCTTTCTCCCAGGCAAGGTTTCGTTTGCCTGCCCACAGCATGGCAAAAAAAGAACCTCGGCAGCAAAATGCCTCCCGAGGTGCAATTCTAAAGCGAAGTCAGGCGTATTACGCAGCTTCCAGCGCTTCGTCAAAATACTCCGCATAGCACTCCGCGTGCCAGTACTCGCCTTCGACTTCGACCGCATCACCGAATTGAAAATCGTTCTCTTCGATGTGCTCGTTACACAACGTGCACCGCATGGTTTTGTCCACCTCCTTTACTGGGGTTTTCGTACGTTTTGTGCACGTACAATCTTGGCGCTTATAGCACAAAAGTTTCTGGATGTCAAGAAGTTTTTTCGCTCGGGGCTTCCCTTCTCCCGCTGCGAACCCTCCCTTGACACAAGTGCTCAAGGTGTCAACCGCGGTCGCACACCCATCGCTCTTCCCTGAAAACAACCCCCGCCGGCCCCTTATTTCAACCCCTCTTCCTTCTTCTCCGCGAGCAGGTTGTTCACGAACCCGAGGCTGGCGAAGGAGCCGTCCGGATTCGTCCAGGTGTACCACCCCGTCACCGACGGAGACGTAAAGCCCGGCACCCCCCGGCTATATTCGCTGTGCGCCTCGCTCTCGGCGACGCCGATCGCGTCCACCGCCTGATCGTACGTGATGCCCGTGCGCAACGCTTCATAAACCGCCTTCGTGATCAGCGGCGCGTTGGGATCCCGCGCGGGCGGCGCGGCTTCGGGGACCGCTTCCGTCGGCTTCGCCGGTTTCGCGGCCTCGTGCTTCCCCCCCGAAATCAGCAACGGAATCGACAGCAGGATCACGGCGGCCAGCACAAGAATAACTATTGTCTTCAACTCCATGAAACACTCCGGAATCTGCGCGACAGGTTAAAGCCCGGCTACCTCCACCCGGTTCCGCCCCAGTTCCTTCGCCCGGTAAAGGGCTTGGTCCGAGGCCTGGACCATATCGTCCGGGCCCTTCAACGCCGGATGGAACACGGCCACGCCGATGCTCGTGGTGACCGAGAGGCTCTCGTCTTTCGCCCCTGAAAAGACATGGCCGCGGATCAGGGCGCAGAGCTTGTTCGCCGAGAGCGCCGCCTCCTGCATGTCCGTCTCCGGCAACACGATGGCCATTTCCTCGCCCCCGTAGCGGCAGCAGATGTCGGAGCGCCGCGTGTTCTGCTGCAGCAGCTTCGCAAACTGCCGCAGGACCATGTCACCGGTCTGATGCCCGTGCGTGTCGTTGAACTTCTTGAAGTGGTCAATATCGAAGAGCATCAGCGAGAATTTCCGGCGGTAGCGCTGGGCCTGGGCGAATTCCTCCTGCATCCGCAGGTCAAAATAGCGGCGCACATACAGCCCCGTCAGCCCGTCCGTGACGGCCAGGGCATAAAGCTCTGCGTTGTGCATCGCAATCGCGATCTGCGAACCCAGCTGCTGGAAGAGCTGCGCGTCGTCCGGCGTGAACGCCTGCCCGTCCCGGCGGTCCTGCAGAACCATCACCCCCAGCGTCTCATTCTTCGCCACCAGCGGCACAAACGCCTGATTCGCGCCCCCGGCATGCGTCAGCACCACGGTTCGCGTGTCCATCGCCTGGCCCGCGGGGGAGCCCTTGCGCGGCTCCGACTCCTCCTCCAGCCGCTCCCGGGTGATCAGGTCACCCCCGTACTTCGCGATCACCGGCAGCAGCAGGCCGCCCGCGCGGTCCGGCGTCAGAATCGTGAGGCGCCGGACGTCCAGCGCGCCCTGCACCACGTTCGCGATGATGGGAAGCGTTTCACTCATTTCGAGCGACCCGCTGATGGCCAGGCCAATCTCGCGCAGCGTCGAAAGATGATCCACCTCCCGCGTCAATTCCATGTAACGCCGGTACAGCGTTTCATAATCGCCGGTAAAACGCGCCGTCTTCTTTCTGGCCATGCTCGGGTGTCCCGTCAGTTGTGCAACATCATAACGGATTCCCGCAGACGGAGCGAAACCCGGAGGCGGGAAGCGATATCGCCACGAAGCCCGACCCATCACTCAGCAGGTAGACGCGGCGTCCTCGCCGCGTCCCGCCAAGCCCGTCCCCCGAAAAGCTTCTTCCGCCCTGCGCGTAGCGGAAAAAACTCGACATGGCTGCGAAAATCGCGTATCATGCGTTTCCCTTTTCGTATGAAGACTCGTTTGGGGAGAAGTGGGAGAGCAGCGCTATGCCGAAGATTCAACGGGCCATCTTGAGTTGCTACGACAAGACGGGGCTGATCGAGTTCGCGCGATTCCTCCGCGAATTGAATGTGGAGATCATCTCGACGTCGGGGACGCTGAAAGAACTGCGCGAGGCCGGCGTGGACGCGATCAGCATCGCGGATTTCACGGGCGTCCCCGAGCTGATGGATGGCCGCGTGAAGTCGCTCCATCCGAAAGTCCACGGCGGGCTCCTGGGCAACCGGGACAACAAGGTCCATTGCGAGCAGATGCAGGCCTATGACATGCAGTGGATCGATCTCGTCGTCGTCAACTTCCAGCCGGTCGACAAGCTGGTTTCGCGGCCCGGCTCCACGACGGAAGAAGTGGTCGAGCAGACGGACATCGGCGGCGCCGCGATGGTTCGCTCGGCCGCGAAGAACTTCCGCTACGTAACCGTCGTTGTCAATCCCCAGCGCTATCCCGCGCTGATGCACGAATTGCGCGCGCACGAGGGAGAGGCCGCATACACGACGCGCTACCGCCTGGCGATGGAAGCGTTCCACTGCTGTGCGGACTACGACCGCGCGATCGCGGACTATCTCGAAACCACGCAGCCGCCCGTCGCCTGATTTCGGTCCCCCAAACTATGAATTGCCCGGCCTTCGCCGCCGGCGCACGAGCGAGGTCTCTTCATGAACGTGCTGATTATCGGAAGCGGCGGCCGCGAGCATGCCTTGGCCTGGAAAATTGCGCAGAGCGCGCTCGTGGAAACCGTGTACGCCGCGCCCGGGAACCCGGGGGTGGCGCGGCTGGCGAAAGGCGCCTGCGTCCCGCTCGGCGTCAAGGATGTGCCCGCGCTCAAGGACTTCATCGTCGAGAAGAACATCGGCCTGACAGTCGTCGGGCCCGAGGACCCCTTGGCCGAGGGCATCGTCGATACGCTCGAAGCGGCGGGCCACAAGGTTTTCGGGCCGTGTGCCGCGGCCGCGCGGCTCGAGGCGAGCAAGGCCTTCGCCAAGGCCTTCATGGCGCGCCACGGGATTCCCACCGCAGCCTACGGCGAGTTCGATGAACCCGAATCGGCAATCGCCTATATCCGCACCCAGGGCGCCCCGATTGTGGTCAAGGCCGACGGCCTGGCCGCGGGAAAAGGCGTCACCGTTGCGCACGATGTCGAAACGGCCATCCACGCCGTGGAAGAGGCCATGCGCATCCGCGTCTTCGGCGAGGCCGGCGCCAAAGTTGTGGTGGAGGAATTTCTCGCGGGCGAGGAAGCCTCGATTCTCGCCTTCTGCGACGGGAAAACCGTCGTGCCCATGCCCAGCAGCCAGGATCACAAGGCCGCTTATGACGGAGATCAGGGGCCGAACACCGGAGGCATGGGCGCCTACTCGCCTGCGCCTGTCGTCACCCCCGAGTTGCAGGAACGCATTCTCAACGAAGTCCTGAATCCCTGCGTGGCCGGAATGGCCGCCGAAGGCGCGCCCTACAAGGGCATCCTCTACGCGGGCCTCATGATCACTTCCGCGGGACCAAAGGTCGTCGAGTTCAACGTCCGCTTCGGCGATCCGGAAACGCAGGTCGTCGTGCCGCGCATGATGAACGATATCGTCCCCGTCTTCCTCGCCTGCTGCGACGGGACCCTCGATCAACTCGCCATCGAATACGACGAATGCCCCTGCGTCACGGTGGTCATGGCGAGTGGGGGATACCCCAAAGACTATGCCAAGGGCAAGCTCATCACCGGGATTGACGATGCCGAAACCGATGCGGATGTCATGGTTTTCCACGCCGGCACGAAACTGGACGGAGAACGCCTGCTTACGAACGGGGGCCGGGTGCTCAACGTGACCGCGCGTGGAACCAGCCTCGCCGAAACCATCCAGCGCGCCTATGCCGCCGTGCGGAAGATCCACTTCGAGCACGCCCACTGCCGCAACGACATCGGCCACCGCGCACTGGCACGGTCCCAGCGCTGACACCACAGCCAAACCGGGCGTGACGGGTCAGTCTTTGGACGCGTAGATCCCGGTCCGTATCAAGGCGATCGTCGAGCAGAGGAACATCGGACAGATCGCCGCCGCCACAAACAGGTTGTCGTAAACCGTCTGCGGCTGATAGAGGCTGTCGAATGGCACGAAGAGATAGATCACCCCGCAGGCCAGAATCCCCATCGAGCAGCGAATGAACTGTCTCGCCCCGTAGTGGTTCACGGCATACCAGTCGTCCACCGATCGTGTGGCACGGCCAAACCTCAACCCGTAGATCGGATTCATCGGGATCAGCTTCATCCAAAGCGGAAGGCTCAGGAGTATAAGCAAGACGCCGATGCCGATATTCAACACTCCGAAACGAAAGGCCGTGTCGTCCATGCTCCGCTCCCTCTCGCGCCAAAGCGTGGGCTCTTCCCGGCGGTCGCAGTGCCGTCTCCCACCGACGGCACTGTGATGTAGTGGGAGAAATGGCCCCAGCGGTCTTGCCCCCCGCAGCAACAGCACTTACCCGGCCTGCCCCGCTCCCATACAATGTGCTTTCCACATACCGCGTATGTCGCTATTTTACACGTTTCCCATGTTATGTCAAGAGGGTCGCCCGCCGGTTACAGCTCCCGTTCGAAGATCAGGTCCGTGTAGCGGGACGCGCCATGGCCGGCCACGGCGGGCGAGAACGCCTGCACGAAACGCCAGCCATCCTGCGCATACTGCCGCACTTCCCGCTGATACTCCTCCGAGAACCTCCCCGTAAAGAAGTTCCCGCCCAACGGCAACCGCTTGAACGTGTACTCATACCGCTTCTGCATGGACGCTCTCCCAGAACGCGGCGCATGTCCGCGTGTTCCTCGTGCCTTCTACAGCCGGCCCGGGGAAATCATTCAGGCTTGGCTCACATAGTCCAGAAAGACCCGAACATTCTCCGGCGGCGTCTCGAAGGGGAGGGCCCCGGTGCCCAGGCAGACATTCGGACGATTGTTGACGAGCGCGAACAGACGCCGGGCCTCGGCCTCGATGCGCTCTTCAGGCCCGTTCGAAATGATGCGCAAATCCGCGTTGACCCGGACGCGGATATCGGTGCGCGCCCGCACCTTCTCCAGAAACGCCGCCTGATCGGTTTCGAACGGACACACGAGATAGCCGGTGCCGGTCTCAAGCATGATTTCGACTATCGGCGCGGTGTTCCCGCCAATAATGCAGGGAATCGGGTGCCCCACCACCGCCGCCATCCGCTGCATGATCGCCGTGAGCGCGGGCAGTTCGACCGCCCGGAACAGCGCGGGCGACAGCATCG
>CAILVY010000351.1 GCA_903837785.1 Candidatus Hydrogenedentota bacterium | reverse complement strand
TCCTTTTGCACCGTTGTTCTTAAACGCCCAACCGCTCCCCGCGGATGCGAACACCCGCAATGGATACCAGTTTCTTCACGGTTCCCTTCCAACTGAAGAATGTGTCCCTACGTGTTTCCCCCAAAAAAATGGGTCCCTTTGACACACACACTTCCTTCCATTCACGGGTCATTATAAATAACTCTGCACAGCTTGTCAACACATTATCTGGGAGCTACGCCCACCCTTCCCGCGGCGCCCTCCTCCGGCACCGGGCAGAAGTCACTAAATGGCAGGTTCCAATCGAGATACAAGCCGTCCCGCGCGAATATTCCTCCGCCCAACACCCGCCGAAATCCCGCTGGCACCCCCGCGTTTTCGGGGCAATCGGACCCGCGCTTACGCCCTATTCGCCGGAAGTTTCCGGCGTTGCGGAGGTTTCGGCTTTCCTGCGGCGCACGGCGTGCAGCAACGCCAGCCCCGCCCCGCCCAGAAGCACCATCCCCAGGGAGACCATCTGGGAAACGGTCATCGTCAGCAGCGGCCGCGCGCTGTCGCCCCGGAAGACCTCGACCGTGAATCGAAGGCATCCATAGAGTATGGGATAAAGGAGGAAGACCAGCCCCGTGTAATCGCCGTGTCGTTTGTAGACGCTGCGCAGGATGAAAAACATGGCGATCAGGCCGATGGCACAATATAGTTGAGTAGGGTGGACAGGAAGCGTGCACGCCGCGTGCGAGTCGATCAGTCCATCGTTGAGCTGCTGCTCATAGGCGCCCCAATTGGCCTTCGGAAAGCTCACCCCCCAGGGAAGCGACGTGGGCGCGCCCCAGCAACAGCCGTTCAGAAAGCACCCCACCCGGCCCAAAGCATGCCCCAGCGCAAGGTAGGGCATCACGAGATCCCCCATCGGGACGATGGGCACACCCTTGTAGCGAAGATAGGCCATCGCGCCCAGCGCGCCACCCGCCAGCCCGCCGTAGAAAACCAGCCCGCCCTGCCAGAAAAACAACGCCTGATAGAAATGCGCGGGCGTATCGTATTGCAGAATCCAATACAACCGCGCCCCCACGAGCGCGCCGACATACACCCACAAGCCCCCCGCCGGCGTAACCGGGTAAGGTTGCTCCAGCCGATAGTTCTCCCGCACGCACAGCAGCACCGCGGTCAGGAAGGCCACCGCCATCATAAACGTATACGAATGAAATTGCAGGGAGCCGATGGCTATCAAGGTTGGCCGCATATCGCTGTTCCTTCAGGCAAGCGCGCATTGTGGCACAGAAGCGCCGGGCGATGCCAGCCAACGCCGTTCGGGAAAAATGCGGCGGCCGGGCCGAAACGGAGCCTCCCCACCCGCACCCCCCCGCGAGTAATTACCCCTGCGATCGCGCGCGCCGGCGCTTCAGGCCGCGGCCGAAGCCCATCAGAAGCAGCAGCCCCGCCGTGAGCACCGCGTCGCCCGCCCGCGCCGCCTTGCCCGTGCCGCGATAACCCTCCGCCGGCGGAGTGCTGAAGCCGCTCTCGCACAAGCGGAGATTGCGGCTCTTCACCCAGTAATAGTAGCGCACAAAGTCATAGCTCGGGTTGCGGAAACAGCCGCCGGGATCGGTCTGCACGGGCGCCGCCGCCGTCGTATCCTCGAAGGAAACGCCGGACTGCCAGCCGCCCAGCGCCGCGGCCGTGGCCGGATTGGGATCGCTGCTGCGCAGCACCTGATACTCCGCATGGGGGTCCGCGACCGCGGTCCACGTGACGCTTACGCCGGACGCCTGGCCTTGCGTGGCGGAAACGTTTGCGGGCGTCTCGATCGACGTGCAACCGACGTGCACCGCGCCATTCTGGAAACTGAGGCCCAGCGGCGCTGCGGCCGCGCTCGATCCCGAGGACAGCGCCGGGCCGTTGGCCAGGGCAAGCGCCGGCTGGGTCGCGTCAAGGCCGGTGACCGGGAGATACTCGTTTTCCTGCGCGTCCGGGAGCACCTTGAATGCGACCGTCAGCGTCAGTCCGTCGCCAAGGCTGAGCGTATTCATGCCCGTGACGCCGATGGCCAGGACGCCTTCCGGGTAAACCTCGCTGTCCACGATCTTCTGCGCGGCGCCAACCGTGCTCTCGGCGCGCACGGCGCTCGTGCTTATCACCGGGTTGCCATGCTCGTCCAGCACGGGGCCGCTCAGGCTCCGCAAGGCGGCCTGATAGAACGCGGTATTCGGCGCAATCTTCGACGGGTCGTAGCGCAGGAACAGCAGCAGCGTGGCCGGCGCACTGTCCCCCGCCTGGATGGACACGGGCATTTCCGCCGTATCCCCGATATTGGCGGCGGCGGCCCCGAGGCTCACCGTGATGGGCGTGGCGGCCGAGGCCACCGCGCACGCGCCCAGGGCCAGCACCGCGCCAAAAAGTCCGGCCCGCCCCCAGATTCGTCCGCGCGTCGCCCGAAGTCTCGTCTTCATGTCTTCCGCCTTCCCGGGATCCTGCCCGGCCATGTGTCTCTTCTTTATACCATATCCCCGCGCTTGCGGAGAATACGCCCCCCGGAGGACGGAAACTTGTCGAGATCCGGGTCAACCGTGTACGATCTCCGTAATGATTCAAGTATCGTGCGCACAGTGTGGACTCCGTATTCTTGTACCCCCCACCGTACAAGGCAGGACCGGTGTCTGTTTCAACTGCGGCGCCGCCCTGCGCGTGCCCGCGAATCGGGCCACCAACGGCGCCAACATCGCCTACAAGCGCGGCGACCGCATCTCCGAACGCTACGTGATCGAGGAAACCATCGGCCAGGGCGGCATGGGCGTGGTCTACCGCGCACAGGACACCCTCGTTGAAGAGACCGTCGCCCTCAAGTTCCTGCACCCCCAATTGCTCCGCACGGAAAAGGGCCAGCAGCTCTTCATTCATGAAGCGCAGATCGCCCGGAGGCTCCGCCACGAAAACATCGTCGCCGTGCACGACGTGAGTTGGACCAGCGACGGCATCCTCTATATTACGATGGAGTTGGCCGAGGGACAGTCCCTGCGCTCGTACCTGCGGAAACAGCGCATCGAGCGGCGGCATATCCCCGTGCGGTTCGGCATCACTTTCGTGAAACAGATCCTGGCCGCCCTGGAATTCGCCCACCGAACAGTCATTCACCGCGACATGAAACCGGAAAACGTCATGCTGATGTCGAGCGAACGCATCAAAGTCCTCGACTTCGGCCTCGCCAAAGCCGTCCACGAAGAACTCTCCGCCGAAGATCCCAAGAGCCCGCGGCGCGTCGTCGGCACCTGGGCCTACGCCGCCCCCGAGCAGCGCAAGAAACAGAACATCGACCTCCGCGCGGACCTCTATGCCGTCGGGCTCATCCTACACGAGATGTTCACCCTGCGCACCCCCCTCGATGAGCCCGTCCGCGTGCAGCAGGTCCGAAACGACGTTTCGCCGTCCCTCCTCGCCGTGCTGGACAAGGCCCTCAAGGAAGAAAAGGAACAGCGCTGGTCCTCGGCCACCGAATTCCGGCAGGCCCTCGAAAACGCCTACGAAGAGTCCTATCGCAAGACCGTCGCCACCTTCCACGTCGGCGGCAAGGCGCAATCGGCCGCCTCGACCGAAGGCATGGTCTTCCTCGAAGGCGGCAACTTCCTCATGGGCTGCAACGACGTCCGCGAAGAAGCGCCGGAAGAGGAGGTCCACGTCGATCCCTTCTGGATGGACATGTATCCGGTCACCGTGAAACAGTATCAGGAATACATGGAGGCCTCCGGCGCACCGGAGCCCCGCTACTGGCATGACCCCCAGTGCAACGGCCCCAATCAGCCCGTGGTCGGCGTTTCCTGGGCCGAGGCCGCAGCCTATGCCGAGTGGGCGGGCAAGATGCTCCCCTCCGAAGCGGAATGGGAATTCGCCGCGCGCGGCATTGCCAACCGGACCTACCCCTGGGGCAATCTCCCCCCCGATTCCACCCGGGCAAACTACGCCGACTTCCTCGGCATGCCCTCCATCGTCACCATGCACGAAGACGGACATTCCCCCGACGGCATTTACGATCTCGCGGGCAATGTCTATGAATGGACCCGCGATCCCTTCGTGGCCTATTCCGTCCTGCGCAGCAATCCCGAAACCGCCCGAAGCGCGCCCCGCCGGACCGTGCGCGGCGGCTCCTGGAACTCCCCGGCCCAGGAACTGCTCTGCACGAGCCGCAGAGGACTCTTCCCCGAAGTCCGCGAAAACACAGTCGGATTCCGCTGCGTCACCCCGGCCCGGCGCAAGATCAACCGCTGACCCCCGCCTCAGCCCAAAGGATACGTCCCGAACTCGCGCAGCGTCTCCACGGCCAGCGCATAGCTCTCCGGCGCAACTTCACTGCTCACGGAATGATCGGACTGGAAGATCCAGCCGCCCCCGCGCGCGGCCTGCAGCTTGTACCGGACCTCCTTGCGGATGGCCTCGGGATCGCCGCTCTCGAGCACGCGCACGTCGATGTTCCCGCAGAACGCCATGCGGCCCCCGTACTGTTCCTTCAGGCGCACCACGTCGAGCCCGGCCTTTGCTTCACACGGGTTATAGGCATCGAGCCCGAGGCCCGCAAGGTCCTCGAAGATGTCCGTGGCGTTGCCGCACCCGTGGTAAATCACCATCAGGCCGTGCGCATGGAACAGCTCGATCAAAGCCTTGACATGCGGCAGGAACAATTCCCGCCACCGCGGCGCGCCAAAGAGCATCCCGTTCACATACGCCACATCGCCCCAGATATACATGCCGCACAAACGGCCCCGGCCCGCCGCAATCTGCGCCCGCGCGAAGTCCAGCATGAATCCGCCGATGCGGTCAATGAATGCCGAGAGCCGTTCGTAGTCCGTCGCCATCCAATAGAGCGCGTTCTCCGTGCCGATGCAGCGCCAGAGATACTCGAACGGCTCGCAAACGGATCCGAACACCGCAAAATCCTGCGCGTAGGCGTCCACCCGGCCGTCCCAGGCCGGAATGTTCCGCCCAAGCGCGTCCCCGACGCCATTCAGTTGATCATCGCCCGCCGAGAAGAAGCGCCGCGGATCCGCCGGGTCGTCAAAGCCAAAGTGCTCCATTTCCTCCGGCCGCGTCACGGAAAATGCCTCGAAATGCGGCATCGGTTTCGTGCCTGAACGCCGGATCGTCGCGCCAAAGCCCGTCTTCACCACGATGTCCGTCCCGGTTTCCTCGATAATCTCGAAGGGCTGAATCCGGGGATCCATGTTCGGCGTGATGACCACGTAGTCCAGATCGAAGTGCCGGTACGGGTCAAAACCCGCCCCCCATTTCGCCTTGCATTTCTCCAGGAACAACGTCCAGAAAAACTCCCCGGCCGGCACCCGGTCCGATTCCTCGTGCGACAGCGCCCGCCGCATCCGCTCGATCTTCTCCGCCGCGTTGCTCATGGACTCCCGCCTTTGCTTCTATCGTGTTATGAACTCGATTGCTCGATTTGCCTGATCGCCGACTCCACGCTTCGTATGAGGCGCGGCAAGTCCTCGGCCACCGTTTCCCATACAATCGTCGGGTCCACATCATCGTATTGATGAATCATCACATTCCGCATGCCCATCATCGCCTTCCAGGGCAGCTCTGGCCGAGAGGCGCGGTCCGCCTCCGGAACCCTGCGGGCAGCCTCGCCAATAATCCCGATCCGGCGAATCACCGCATCCTGGAGCTTCAGATCCTCAAGGAATTCAGCTTCGTTGACCGCCGCACAATACTCGACGGCGAGTTTCGCAGACGCAAGAACATCGGCAAGAGATTCCCTAAGACGCTGCATGCAGCACCTCGGCGGAATTCAGAATCTCTTCGCGCCGGACGTGATTCCGGCTTCGTTCAATACCCCGTCGGCTGACGAGATGGACTTTGCGCCCAAACGAGGACTCGATCTGATCCTGCATCTCGATGAACGCCCACAAGCCCCAACGAGCCCCCGCCTCGAAGCTGACCAGCACATCCACATCGCTGTCGGGACCCGCTTCGCGCCGCGCGACGGAACCGAACAGCGCAAATTCCCGAATCTTCCAGCGCGCGCAGAACCCGCGCAGCCACTCCCTCGAAACATCTTCAGGGCGACTCACCATAAGGCGCTCCTCACGGCCAAAGCATACTCATCCTACCATGAGCACGACAGTGCAGCAAGGCGAAACTGCCCGTATTGAACGGCCGCGTTGCCTTGGGTTCCCTCTCAATTTCGGGACACCCTCGTCCGATCGGTCCTGTTCCCGGCGGCGAGACCCTGCGGAACGCCTTCACGAACGCTCGCCGGCCTTCACGCGCTCCGTTACGGGCGACGGTTGCGGCTCCAAAGCAGCGGCAACAAGAGGCTCAGGCCAAGCAGCAGCAGGTCGCCCGCATGTCGCTGCACACGGAACGTTTCATCTGACTTGAACCAATGACATCCCGGAGCTTCACCTTCACCTTCACCT
>CAILVY010000350.1 GCA_903837785.1 Candidatus Hydrogenedentota bacterium | reverse complement strand
GAGATCCTGGGCGTGCACATCATGGGACCGGAGGCGGGCGAACTGATCGCCACGGCCGCGCTGGCCATGCAGATGGAAGCCACTGTCGAGGAGATTGTGGAGACGATCCACACGCATCCCACGCTGTGCGAGGTCATGCATGAAGCCGCCGAGGATTACTACGGCGTCAGCATCCATAGCCGCCCGAAGAAGGGCTAATGTGTTTGATGGAAGCGCCCCGCGGGGGCGCTTCCTTTTTTGACGGCAGGACAACCGACACGGGGAGAGCCGCGTGCGGTCGAGACAGGCGCTGATAGAGAACATCCTGTGCTTCGCGTTGCTGGCGATTGTGCCCGTCGTGATTGGGCTGTCGTCGAGTGTGCCGCTTGCGCTGGATCACGCGCTGACGCTGCCGCCGTGGGAAGAGGCCGCCCCCGCGGGATTTCAGGCGCCGCCTGATCCCTTCGCGCGGATCCACACGCTGCAAACCTACCCGTGGCATTACTTCCTCCATCACGTGGCGGAGGCCCGGGAATCGGTTCTCTGGAATCCCAACGAAGGCTTTGGCGCGCCCTTCTTCGCGATCTGGCGCACCCGGGTCCTTTCACCGTTCTCGATTCCGTTCTACGTGTTCCCATTGGGCGTGGCCCTGCGCCTTTCCGTCCTGCTCAAAGTGCTCGTGTCGGGGTGGTGCGCGTACTATGCGGGCCGACGCTTCGGCCTGAAACCGGCCTTGGCGCTGTTTGTGGGCGCGGCGTTCGAGCTGAGCGCGCCGATGCTGTTGTGGTCTTCGCTGGGCATGGGCGATGTCCTGCCCTGGTTTCCGCTGCTGCTCCTGGCCGCGGAGCGGCTGATGCTCGGCGACTTGCGCGCCTGGCCGCAAATGGCGTTGACGCTCGCGCTGATGGGCTTGGGCGGCGACCCGGAAACGCTGTGCACCTCGGCGGTGTTTGTCGGGTTCTACATGCTTGCGCGACGATTGCGCGACCGGCGGTGGGCCCATTTGCGCATGGCGATCACGGGCCTGGCGATCGCGGTTCTCTTCGCCCTGGGCATTTGCGCGATTCAACTGGCGCCCTACGCGGAGTTTCAGCAGGAAGGTTCCGTGCGGCCACTTATCGAGCAGGCATCGCTGCGGCTGAGCCATCTCGCGGCGCTTGTTGCGCCCGGGTGGTCGGCCCCGCAAGACGCGGGCGCCGCGCGGCACATTGCCTTGATCCACGGCGGGCTGGTTCCGCTGTTGCTCCTGCCGCTGTGGTTTGCGGTGCGGCGTTTCGTGAACAAGGCCTTGCGCCGGCGCGTCGAAGCGTTGTGCATGGGGGCGCTGGCCCTGTTTATCGTGCCCTTTGCAGTGGGCCGCCACTGGGTGCCCATTCCTTATCTCGACGCCTTCGGTCCCCAGCACTTCCTCATCGCCCATGCATTCGCGTTTGCGTTTCTCGTGGCGGCCGGGGCCGAGGAATGGAACGAACTGAACCCGGAACGCTGCCGGGAGGCGGTGCGTCGGCTGATGCGGCTGATCCCCGCTTTCTGGGGCGCCCCACTGTGCGGAGGAGTGGCGCTGCTCTTGCTGGCGGGGGCGCCGGTGTTTTCTGCTTTCGCTTCGATGGGGCTGCCGTTGCTCGTGTGCGCGGGAATCATCGTGTTGCTTCTCATCACGCTGGCGCGTCCCAGCGTGCGCGTCATGGGCTATGGCTTGACGGCGCTGTGCGCCGGGGCCCTCGTGTGGACGTTCTGGCCCATGATGCCGCGGACCCCGTCGCAACACATGTTTCCCGAGACGAGAATGCTGGCGTCGTTGCGTTCCTTCCAGTCCCGAATTGGCGGAAGCGAGGCGCTGCGCGGATGGCCCGTTTCGGCCAACGATGTTCCGCAGGTCTTCTGCCCGAGCGGCATCGAACTCAATCGCTACGCCGGATTCATCGAGCGCGCCAAGGGCGACCCGTTCCTCTTGAGGCGCTGCGGCCTGCACGGGCTCCTGCTCACGAAGGACGACATCAAGGGCGCCTATGCCCCGGTACGTGCCGATCTCAATATTCAGGACGTGTATCCGGCCGGCGCCGTGCTGTTCCGCGATCTGAAGACCCGCCCCCGGGCGTCAATGCTTTATCAGGGCCGGCGCGTCGATCACTTCGACCCGGCGCAACTCAATTCGGCCCTGCCGCCGTTGCTCGAAGGATCCACCCTGCCCGAGAAGGATGTCGGACCCGCCGCCAACGCCTGGACGGAAGACTCGGAAACGCATGACTTGATTTCCGTGCAGATCGAGAAGACGCGCCCGGGCGTGCTCGTGCTCAGCGATGCGTGGTACCCCGGATGGACGGCCACTGTGGACGGCAACGTGGCCGAGGTCATTCCCGTGGACGGCGCCTTGCGCGGGGTCGAGGTGGGGGAGGGCGAACACCTCGCCGTGTTCTCCTATCAGCCCTTCTCCTTTGAATTGGGCAAATGGATCAGCGCCTTCTCTGCCGTCTGTGTGCTGATCAGCCTGAAGCCCCTGCTCTTCCGCCGCCGCCATCCTTTTGACGGCTTGTCGTAGAGTTCACGTCAGCCGTGCCAGCAACGCGCCGGCTTCAGGGTTCTCCGGGGAGAAGAGGAGGATCGTCTCGAGCACAGAGCGCGCCTCCGCTTCGCGTCCCAGTTCGGTAAGCACTTCGGCGTGGGCGCAGGCGAAGGAAAGGTTGCCGGGAAAGAACTCAGCATAGGCTTTGACGAGCGGTTCGACGTCTCCGAGTCGTTCCAGGCTTCTGCCCACGGCAATGTAGTGGGGGAGCAGGCCCGGGCTCTCGAAATCGGCGCTGAGCGCCTGATGAAAGGCTTCGAAGGCCTCCTCCAGGCGATTCTCCGTCATCAGAATCAAGCCCATCGCGCCCTGCACGCGGGTGTCCCCCGGGCAGGCCGCCCGCGCGCGTTCGATCAGGGGTTTGGCCTCGGACATGCGGTTCATGCCGAGCAGGAGAATTCCGTATTCGCCTTCAACCTGCGGATTGGGCCGGCGTTCGAGCGACTCGACGTACATCTTCTCCGCGCGGTCCAATTTGCCCAGCCGCGCAAAGGCCTTGGCCATGAGTCGCCGCTGATCCGCTTCCTCCGCGCCGTGCGCATCCACGGCCAGGAGCAGCGCATCCTCGTTGCGCTGTTGTTCGAGGGCGCGGCGCGCATCCGCGAGGGGATCCACGCCGGGATGCCCCGCGAGCACGAGGTATTGATAGACGAGAAACTCCTCATACTCGGCATCGCTCACCTCGTGCAGGGTGAGTTTGTGCAGCGTGACGCTGCCGTCCGGGTTGCGGGGGAAGCGATCTTCGGACAACTTGCTGAGCGGGGCGATCTTCAGCGCTTCGAGCCCGGCCGAACGCATCAAGCCGCCGAGTTCGCTCCGGGTGAAGAAACGCAGATGGGTCGAATCCAGGATGCCCGCATCGGCGTAGGGCCACCCCCCGGAAACGAGGAGCGAAACCACTTCATGAAAACGGACATTTGGAATGCTCACGATAATCAGGCCGCCGGGCGCCAGCACCCGCGCCAATTTCCGCAGGGCGGCGGCGGGGTCCACGAGATGCTCGAGGACATCCGCGCACACGATGCATTCGAAGTACCCCTCGGGAAACGGGAGCTCCAGTTCCTCGATGTTCCCCGGGAGCACCCGATCCAGGACCTGTTGCGCTTTTTGCCAGGCGGACTCGATCAACTCGATGCCGACCACCTCGACCTCGCCCCGCTCCCGTTTCAGCGTCCGGCCGAGGACCCCGGCTCCGCAGCCCACGTCGAGCAGGCGTCTGGTCCGCATCGGGATGTACTGCATGACCTCGTAGCGCGGATGCTCATAGTAGTCCTGCTGCTTGGCTTGCGCGGAGGCATGTTTCGCCTGAATCTCCGGGAGGGCCTGTTGGAGCTCGTTTAGGATGGTTTGCACGCGGTGTGTATAGGTATGCGCAGAGCGCACGAGGTCCTGGCCGGCGCGGGCGATGCGTTC
>CAILVY010000349.1 GCA_903837785.1 Candidatus Hydrogenedentota bacterium | reverse complement strand
CTTGCGGGCCTTCTCCGGAGTTGGGTAAATGTCCTGCTCCGCCAGGATGCGTTTGACGGAGGTGGCGCCGACGGCGATGCCCAGCTTCTTGAGTTCGCCGGCGATGCGGCGGTATCCCCACAAGAGGTTTTCCACAGCGATAGACGCAACCAGTCGCCGGAGTTCGTCCACGATGCGCGGCCGGCCGGACGGCTTGAACTTGATGTGCCGGCGGGTCTTGGACAGCCAGGACCGGTACGTCGTCGGCCGGACAACCTCCAGCAGCTCGTCCACATCATGGGTGAACAGAGCTCCCCACAGCTTTTACGCCGACGCCTCCTTTAAGGCGCCGGGGGTGGAGTAAGAACCCGAAGAGGGCGGGATTACGGCCTGACCGATGGGAAGCTTGAAGTTTGTTCCGGACAGCACGCTGGCAATGCTTGAACGATCTGGCTGGATTTGAAAAGCGACGGTCTCATTTCATATTCTGAATATCATTCTGGGGTTAAACTGTGGGAAAAGGCTATGTCTTCAGCACCAGTACTGACCGTAGACCAAGTGCAAGCGATTCTGCCTGATGCTACAAACATTGAATATTTGGACAAAGGTGGACAGAAGATTGTCTTCACGGCTGCCTTCGCTGGAGCACGCTACGCAGTAAAATTCATGGCACGGAATGCAAGTCTGCTGGGGATTACTGACCCCGATACAATGGACGATGTGACGGCCCGTGCCGTGCGAGAAGTCGAGACGATGCGCCAATGTCAAACGCCGCATCTGGTCAAAATAGGCCCCATAGGACTTAAAGCGGTAAGCGTTGACAATCAAGACCTGATTTTTTTCACAGAGGAGTTTATTGAGGGCAAGAACCTTAAAGCGTTTCTACAGGAAACGGGGCCTCTTTCTGTCAACCAGATCCAGAGCTTGGCATATCATATTTCAGAAGCCATCGCGGAACTCTGGAGCCATTCAAAGGTACACCGCGACATCAAGCCGGGCAACATAATGCGGCATGGAGATCGCGATGACTTTGTGCTTCTGGACATGGGACTGGTGCTCGACTTGGAGGGGGCGTCGCTGTCACAAGGTCCCGTAGGGACGCCCATCTACTCCTGTCCCGAGCAGCGTGATTTTCGTAATCGTCGGAGCGTTATGAATTTTCGCTCTGATTTGTTCCTGTTAGGCATCGTTCTCTACGAGATGGCAACTGGAAAACACCCTTTTGTAACGACTATGACGCAATCGACTTTTGATGTTATGGTCCTAATCGAAGGGAACTATCTCCCGCCTGCTCCAACAACGCTGCGGTCGGACCTACCGGCTAAACTTGATGAAATAATCATGCGTCTCTTGGCGAAGCGTCCATCTCTTCGTTACAGGACAATGGCCAAGTTTCATGAAGCTCTGGCGCAAGTGTAAAGGGATCAAGAATGAGTATAATTGCACAGTGCGGGTACGGACGCTCGACAAAAATCCAGGACGGGCTGGCTCAAGGTACCATAGAAGGTGTCATTCTTAGTCCTCGCGACGAGAAGAAAGACAAGCTTGAAGGTTTTGCTGCCGAATTGGCATCCGATTATCCAGACGCGGTCGTGCTCTTTGATCCACAGTTTTATGCGTCGACGATTATTGGCGCTAATGATGCTCGGCTTCAGGAGTACGACTATTACTCTAGCAATCTGAATCGTCTAAATTTTCCATCGAACCGCCTCCGGAAATACGTTGAAGATTGCCTGAACTATCAACATGATGACCTGGGTGCCCAGATATCATACATTTTGTCACCGACAGTTCTGTTTGATGATTTTCGTGATAACTGGAGCCAAATCAGCCTAGACTTGGCCATCGCGTCTGCTGATTACCATGCCAACCTCGACGACCCTAAGGCACTCTTGATCTCACTCGTTTTTTCTGAAGGGGCTTTGAACTCTTTCGATGCCCTCGAAGAATACTTGGACGCACTTACGGAGCTTGAAGTTGCTGGGTTCTACGTCATCGTTCGTCGTAATTCCCAAAGCCTGAGTCATTCTTTGGAAAGCCAAGCGATGGCGCATTTGATGTATATGACCCATGTTTTGAGCAATATAAACGAGTACGAGCTCATTTTTGGTTACACAGACTGGTATTCCTTTCTTCTACACAGCGCAGGAGCGGGACATACAGCTTCTGGTTGGTATCAAAGTCTGCGCCAACTGTCATTAGGACGGTTTTTACCATCGACTGGTGGCAGGAGGCCGCGCAAGCGTTACTCATCATTACCAATGCTTTCCTGCCCTCTTATATACCCGGAGCTTGAGGATATTTTTCAGGTGGGCAGCTTGCCGCAGGTTCTTACCGGTTCACAGTATGACAGAATTCTCGCAGGAGGACCCGCGGCAGGTGAATCCGCATGGAATGACGAGGATTCTTGCTTGCATCATTGGACTAGCTTGAGCAAGCTTGCAGCTATCATTGACGGTCAAGCTACTTCGGTCAATAAGCTCAATCAGGCCGAAAATTTGATTAGAAATGCTGCGGGCCTATATAGGAATCTTGAGCAGTATGGCGTGAGTTTTGAGGCGTCTACCGGTCCCAGTCACCTTGTCGAGTGGCAAAATGGTCTGCGTGAATTTCGTTCGCTTGCTGGAGTTTAAGGAACCGTGGCACGATCTCGTAGTACGTCACGCTTTGATTTTACTGAGCGTGAAATGGCGGAAGCCTTCCTTGCGTTCTTGTCATCGAAAAAGAGTGCTAAAATCCTCGGACGTTTTACTAGAGTCTTTTCCGAAATTGACTGTAAGCAAGGGCGTCCGGATATTGTAGCAGTTAGGCTGGGTGCGGGAACGCGTCTCCCTGTTCTCACAGAGGAATTGGGACATGTCGCGGCCTGTATTCTAAGCAAGCTCAATCTTGGTCTTCCGCACACCCTCGATTTCTTGCTTGGCAGGTCGCGGTATCCTGCTAGGACAATCAAGGAATGCCTCGCAGTACTGGAACAGAACGGCTTAACAAAGACGACCAAGAATAAGTCCTTCCTCCTTTCGAAAAAGGGCTCCGCTCTCAGTAGCGAGTGCTGGGCCTTTGAGCTGAAACTCGCAAAGCCGAAAAGAGCTATCTTCCAGGCAAAACAGATGAGAATGTATTCACATAGGGTATTCATTATTGTTCCCCCAAATCAGGCGAAGCCGTATGAAAGATTCAGTGCGACTATGAAGCGTTGGGGGATTGGGTTAGCAACATTTGATCCTCGTCAAGGGGAATTTGTTCTTGTGAAGATGGGGCGAGAGCGAGCGCCGCTTTCGAAAGAACATCTAATCTTTGCCGTCTCTCAATGCCTTGCACCCAAAAGCTGAGCGGTTGAGCGGTGCCAAAATACACGCGCAATGGTACGTTATACTACACTGCTACAATTGGGCAGAGGACTTGCCGAATCTTCCACTTGCAGACGCTTTCTGGGCGGTGCGAGCTTTGACGGAAGAGGCGGTTTTCGTGCGGCAGGCAGAGCGCGCTCATTGAAAGCAGCACGTGATACAAACCGATGGCACCTCAATGGAGAGATTTTCCGAGTCCAGGAACGAATGCTCTACCATTAGACGCGACAGGGACTTACGCAAAACGTAAGTCCCTTTCTTTTTGACCTTCGTTACGCCCCAACAGAGGGGAATTCCACCGCATCGTAGAGGCTTTCCGGCATCAGGACGGCGTAGTGACGACGGCAAATCTCCGGGGAATTCCCCAGCAACGCGGAAATCTTGTAGAGGCTTTCTCCCTTCATGGCAAGCTGGCTCCCGAAAGTATGCCGGAAGTCTAAGCAGGTCCACGAGATGCCCGCCGCCTTGTTCACGGCCCGCAAGCGCCGGCAGAAGTTGTCCGGATCCCACCGCACACCCGCCGGTGAGGGGAAGTACCACGACCGGCCCGAATCCGCGGATTCCTCGTATGCACGAAGGTGCGGAAGCAACGCAGAACTGACCGGCACGACGCGGTTGACTCCCGTCTTGGGTTGCCAGTACACCCCGCCGACCGTCTTTGCACAGATGCGAAGTACACCGAAGCGGCCCGATGCCAGGTCAACGTCACGGGGCGTAAGCCAAAGCAGTTCCGAACGCCGAAGGCCCGCGTAGATGAGCGCTGCAACCATGCCATGCAATTGCGATTCTCCGGAGACTGCCGACAGTTGAGTGGCGATGTCCTCAATCGTCAAGAAGCGAATGACGCGCGCCCGTTCACGGAAGTGTTCAATCATTGCGCCGGGATTCACTGCGAGACGAACCCCACAATAGCGCACGGCCCAATTGAAGACGCGGCAGATGATTTCCCGGTAGCGATTGGCGCTCTTCGGAGAGAGTCCACGGGCACGCACCGTAGTCAGGAGAAACTCATAGACTTGCCCAGGCGTGATGTCTTCGATGAACTCGGCGGAGAGACTCGCACCGCCGATGCCGTCGCCCCGAAAAATTCGGCGCACGTACCAGGAATCAACCCGAAAACTCGCGGGAGTCTTGACGGTCTGAATGTGACGTAGATATGCCGCCACAACGTCAGGCAGAGCCGTAGATGTTGGTTCAACTGAAGATATGCCCGTCCGATGAGAACCTCGTCTTACTGAGTTTGACTGCATTCGAAACAAACCTCAAGCAAGAGCGACACACGGACCGGTATAAGTCACGGGACCGGCAGCAAGCCACCTGAGCGCCTTGTCCGTCTGGATGCGTTCAACATCGAGGACGGGAATCTCACGCCAGATGATTTCCATCATGCGTTCAAGCAGGTCATCTTGCTCCAAGATTTCCCCGTTGCTGCGCCGAACGATTGCGGAGGTGAGACACCCGACCGCTTGTCGAATGAGGCCGAGCCCGTTTACAGCCACGCGTTTCGCTCTCGTCACTGGCACGACGGGAGAGGCCGACCACGCAAGGAAGCATCGCAGAACTTCCTGCCAAAGGGAATCCAATTCCGTGCGGGTAGTGTGTGTCCGGTCTACGTCCTCGGAGGCCATGCGCAACCACTGAGTGCACAGGTACGAGAGAATCCCCGAGCGCTTTTCACGATAGTCCGCAAGACTGTTCACGCCGAAACTCTTGAGTGCTTCACGGCGAAGCCTGAATTCAACGCGCGTGGCCGCCTGGACATTGCCACCCCAACGTTTTGCCTTCAGGACCGCCAGTTTGCGTTCGTCCGTGCACTCGAGGAGTTTGTCATAGATGCAGCATGAAATCTCGTTGCCCGCGCCCAGGTCAAGGCCGGTCGGACGATTGCCGTCGTAGTGAACCGTTCGTTTGCGAGCGCGCGTGATGCAGTGGCCGTCCAAGAAGGCTTGGACGAACACGGCAGTGTCAACGCCCGGAAGGTCAACGCAGACATCAGCACGGCTGACCTTGTCCCAGAGCAGGTTCCCGTCCAGGGCACAGACCATGCGCCGCACCACATCAAGACATCCGTCGCGGCCTAGCATCATAAGTGGCAGACTCCCGATATGGACCCACACGTTCCCCATGTCGCCTCTTGGGGCCGCGCGTTGCATCAGGAAGAAGCGAAGGCCTTCATGCTGGCACTGAAACGCGTAAAAAGGCCCACGCTGTTCGCCGTGCTTCACGCCGCACGGACTGACGAGAACCTTCAGGTTGCCGAATGCCAGGGGTACATCATCACCTTTCGCCTGTGCACTCTCTTTCGCGGCCTTAAGACGCGCAGTAATTTCACCCCAGTTATCGCCCCACTGGACACCGAGGCTCAGGTCAAGCCAGTCCTCACCGCCTGTCTCTCTTTGGCTACTTGGCAGGGGCGTGTTACTAGATGAAGCCCCTGCCCTCTTGGACCCCCGATAAGTCTTGTCCCCACAAGCCTTTTCTGATAGAATACGCATAGCAAAAGTCGCCTTTCTAGGTGACCCTAGTTAGCCCCGCGTTTCGCCCTAGACAAGCATGAACGCGGGGCGCCCTTTTTACTCAAACAACCAGGCGCTACGGCCCGGACAAATACACCTTTCACGTGCCATCAGTCAAGCCTTTCTCCAGCCCGCTGAATCCCTCGAAACGTTTCTGAAGTTTTTCAATCACCTTCCGAAGCTGAGCTATGCGCCGTGGCGTTAAGCCCAGGTACTTGAAGCACCGAAGTTCATCCAAGCCTGATTCTATGCAGGCCTGCACCATTCTCGACCTTGTCAAACCAAGTTCAGCCGCAACACGTTCCATTTCCGCGTACACGTCATCATCCACATACGCAACAAGCTTCGTGGCACCCTTCTTCATAGTCCAATCTCCAAGTCAAAGACACCGTCTCGTTCCAAAAGGTACACCCATAATATCCCTACTGATGCCCTTTGTCAAGGGGGTTGCGCGGCCGTGGCCGCGCCCACGCGCGCGAGCCCGAGTCCCTCGGGCTGCTCCGCGCGTGACGCATCACGCACGAACGGAGGCCGTCCTGAGGCACGCTAGAATCCCCCACAAGCCACGAAGTGCCGTCGAATCGACACCAGACTGCCCCCGGCCCACGTACGCACCGCTACGCCGCTCAGGCTCTTGAATGGGGTATGTGAGAACGCACCCAAGTGACTGCCTACGCAGCGGGCGGCATCTGCGTTCCATAGAGCCCCAAGAATACGCAGCCGCCCTCGCTTGCTTCGGCAGGAGGACTCCGTCCCCTGCACCCCTGTCACGGATGTTCGAAGACTCACATCCTCTGGCATACGTCAGCACCTTGGCATAGCGCTCATAACCCAAAGGTCGGCGGTTCGAATCCGCCCCCCGCTACTTCCTTGCCGCGTGGCCAATTACCGCAACGTGGTCGTTGAGAACAACTCGCTCGAAGACTCGGACTTGGGTATTCTCATAACGAAGCGAAACCAGGGTATCTTCTTGCACGTCAACACGTTCAAAAACGTCAACAGGACGTCAACGATGAGCGAGATCAATGATGACATCCAGATGCGGATCCATGCATGCAAGCAACATCATCCCTGTCTGGATCTAAACGGAAAGGATAACCTGTAATGACAGCGTCCGCCATTCTCGTAATGATGCTCGCCATTCTATCGGGGAACGGCGACGTCCTGCCGAACGAGTGGCGTGACGCAAAAACAGGCCATCAGATTATCCGTCTCTCCGATCCGTCCATTTCGAGCCAAACGCTCTATTTCCATCAGAACTGCTTCACGGAAAGTGGGGATGCGTTGGTTTTCGTCGGCTCAACGGCGGAAGGTCGAAGCGCATTCACAATGAACATCCGCACACGCGAGATACGGCGTATCGCCCCGGGCGTAAGCTTCGAAGTCCTTGCTCCGAAAAGGCGCGAGTTGTTCTATTTCACCGGAAACAAAGCCCGCTCCACGCATCTTGACACAATGCAGACGCGCGACATAGCCGAGGTTCCCGCCGAGTATGGTTCGGGCCGGGGGCTTTCCGTCAACGCAGATGAAACGCTTCTCCTGGGATGCTATGCCCAAGGGGAATTGGAGTTCTGGCGCCAGCACCCAGTGAAGAGCCTGAAAGACCTGTACAAGTACGGGGAGAAAGCGATGCTCGACGCAAAGCTCCCCAACGCGCTGTACACGATTGACATCGCCACGGGCGAGGTCCGAGAAATCCACAAGGAGAACCTGTGGTTTGGCCACCCACAGTTCTCACCGACGAATCCCTGTCAGATTGAGTTTTGTCACGAAGGGCCGGAACGATTGCTGGACCGGATGTGGCTCATCAAGACGGACGGTTCGGGCTATCAGAAAGTCTTTTCTTCGCCATGCCGGCGTACTTTTGTAACCCACGAGTTCTGGGATCCGAGAGGAACGGATGTTTGGTTCGATCTGCAGATTCCTCGGGCACGTGGTCACTTGGGCTTTGTCACCTATGTAATCGGGCCTCGTGCGTATTTGGCCAAGACGGATGTCTCGTCGGGAGAAACGGTGAAGTATCGCCTTCCCCTGCACTGCCGGTCTTGGCACTACAACATCTCGCGTGATGGTTCGTTGTTGTGCGGTGACGGCGAGGGCAGGTTTTTCAGCATTGGTCCTTCCGGAAGATGGATTTATCTGTACAGTATCCAAGACGGGAAAATGAAGATCGAGCGCCTGGGCGATATGTCCAAACACAGTTATTCAATCGCACCCAATACCCATATCACGCCGGACAACAACTGGGTTGTATTCACATCGGATATGAGTGGTCTATCTCAAGTGTACGCAGTAGAGATTACGAAACCGTCCCAAACGAAGGGATCTTCATGAGGATTCAAACGGAATGTACCGCACCGGGACATCTGTCGGGGACTGATTTGTGTGACCCAACGATGAACCCCGATCTTGAGAGCACTCCCAAGAGAGGCCATCGGATTCTCGGCATCGACATGGCTCGTTCTCTCGCGATCTTCTTGATGGTCATTGAAAACTACAAGAACGCCATGCAAGCGCATGGTGATGGGCCCCGCTGGCTGATCTGGTTCTTCTCGCATACCGAGGGCCGGGCGGCGCCTGCCTTTGTAACGCTCATGGGCGTAGGCCTTGCACTTCTCGCCCACAAGGCTCTGGCATCGGACGAGTCAGCTCCCAAATGGGACAGCATATCGCGCGTAATCAAGAGAGGGATATTTCTTGTCGTCTTGGGCGTCTTCCACTACCAGCTCTGGCCAGGAGACATTCTTCATTTTTATGGTTTCTACATGGCCCTCTGTGCCCTGCTGCTCTTCAGGCCCTCGTGGACGCCCCTCGCGGCCGCCGCAGTGGTGATGATCGTGGCCTACATTATCAACCAGACTTTCGACGACGAGATCGGGTGGGAAAACGGATACATATGGTACAACGGCTACTTGACGCCGAGTGGCTTCGTCCGCAACACCTTTCTGAATGGCTACCATCCCGTGTTCCCCTGGACCGCCTATGCCCTGGTCGGCATGTGGCTCGCCCAGCGGCCGATCTTCGATAAGAACGGGCGGCGCCGCTACCTCCTCTTTTTCCTTCCCATCACCCTGCTGTTCGAATTCGCAATAAGTCCTCCGGGCTTCCGCCATTTCTTCCACCACCCAGACACCGGTGTCGCTTTTGTGGACGGCATGCTACGACTTGTGACGATAAAGCCTTACCCGTTAACCATGTTGGCGCGCCAGTTAGTGGCCATTTCCGCGATTCTCGTGTGCCTCGAATTGGCGGACAGGTTCCGGAAGTCACGCGCCATCGAGGCGCTGGCCAGCACCGGGCGTATGTCCCTCACCCACTATCTTGCGCACACGTTTCTTGTCTTGGGTCCCATGTTTCTTTTGGGGGTGCTACAGCAGGACCGGCTGACCTCGTTCCTTATATCCTGTGGCTTCTTCGCTGCCGCAATCACGTTCTCGGTGCTGTACTCGACGCGCTTCAAACTGGGTCCGCTCGAAGCCCTCATGCGCCGAGTCGCCGGGTAGCGAAACGCGCCAAAAGAGACCGTTGTCCTTCCTAAGAATTGATTCCGTATGGCAAGAAGCAAATACGTCGAGAATCAGCGGGCTATTTGAAGTGATCGCGGAAAAGCATCTACTCTTGTACGATATGAAGAAAAGCAAGACAGACAGCGGGTTGCCGCCGGAAAGCACGCAGACCATCTTGGAGAGCATCTCTGATGGCGTGTTTACGGTGGACCACGACTGGCGGGTGACCTCGTTCAACCGGGCTGCGGAGGAGATCACAGGCATTCCGCGCGCGGAAGCGATTGGGCGGCGGTGCTGCGAGGTCTTTCGCGCGAGCATGTGCGAGACCGAATGCGCCCTGCGCCAGACCATGGATTCGGGCAAGCCGATTATCAACAAGTCCGCCTTTATCGTTGACGCCAACGGACGCCGTATACCCATAAGCGTGTCGACCGCCTTGCTGCGGGACACGCAAGGGGACATCGCCGGCGGTGTCGAGACCTTTCGCGATCTGAGTCTTGTGGAAGAGCTACGCAAGGAAATCGAACAGCGCTATGAGGTCGGCGACATGGTGAGCCGAAGTGCCTCGATGCAGAAGCTGTTTGACATCCTACCGCAAGTGGCCGCAAGTGATGCCACGGTCGTTATCGAGGGGGAAACGGGGACCGGCAAGGAATTGCTTGCGCGCGCGCTCCACAATCTAAGTCCGCGAAAGAATCGCTCTTTCGTGGCGATCAACTGCGGCGCACTTCCGGACACGCTGCTCGAATCGGAGTTGTTTGGATACAAAGCGGGCGCTTTTACCGGAGCGGACAAAGACAAACCCGGGCGGTTTGCACGGGCGGAGGGCGGCACCCTTTTTCTCGACGAAATCGGAGACGTGAGTGCCGCGTTACAGGTGCGGCTTTTGCGCGTGCTTCAAGAGAAAACGTATGAACCGCTAGGAGGAACGCAGTCTGTCAAGACAGACGTTCGCGTCATCGCGGCCACCAACAAGAGCTTGGCGGATCTCGTCAAGGATGGCCAGTTCCGCCAAGACCTCTACTACCGCATCAACGTCGTGCGTCTCGAACTCCCTCCTTTGAGGAAGCGCAAAGAGGATATTCCCCTCTTGGTGGATCGGTTCATTCGCCGGTTCAACCGGACGCAAGGACGTGCGGTTGCGGGTGTCGCGCCGGAGGCTATGGCGCTTCTCATGGCCCATGATTATCCCGGCAACATCCGCGAACTCGAGAACATCATAGAGCATGCATTCGTGATCTGTCCTGACGCGGCTATCGGCGTGCGTTGCCTGCCGGAGTCTCTGACCGGAAAGCATTCTCCCGCGGTTACCCTTGCGACATCCGGGTTTGACTCCGCCGTGAAGGCGGCAGAAGCCCAAGCCATCTTGGACGCTCTGCATCGCTGTGGAGGGAACCGCAATCAAGCGGCCAAAGCCTTGGGAATGCACAAAAGCACCCTATTCCGCAAAGTCCGAGCCTTAGGCCTTTCCCTTCCACAAGAGGATGGTCGGACACCACGGTCCGCGCCCTAATAGGGTCGCCATTCTGCAACTCAATCATCCGATCGAGTCGCAATTATGCGACCGTTTTGTCTTCAGGCAATGGCTTTGAGCATTGCATTAAGCCATTGCTTATCAATGTGTTATATGTGAGCGGTGCCAAAACATACGCGCGCCGGTTCATTATACTATGATGATGCAATGTAGCAGATTACTTGCCGAATCTTCCACTTCCAGACGCTTTCTGGGCGGTGCGAGCGTTGACGGAAGATGCGGTTTTCGTGCGGCAGGCAGAGTGCGGTCATTGAAAGCGGCACGCAATAGGGCGGCGAATCATTCAGGCGGCGTCTCGGTAGTAGTCTTTGATGATTCCGCCGAGGTGGCGTCTGCACCGGACTCGGCCGTTCGTCTGTGGCAGGAAGGTTCCGTCCAGGACTCCGTTGTTCATCCCAACACCGCGATGCGGTCGCCGAGTGTTGTAGTAAGAAACCCAAGTGCGGACAATGTAGTCGAGTTGGCGTTGCGTGAAGCAAAGGAAATGGTCCAGACACTCTCGTTTCAGGGTGCCGATGAAGGACT
>CAILVY010000348.1 GCA_903837785.1 Candidatus Hydrogenedentota bacterium | reverse complement strand
GAGTATTACGAATGCGCGATGCACGCGAATGTGCGCTCGGACAAGCCCGGCGAATGCCCGCTGTGTCACATGACGCTGGACAAGAAGAAGAAGGAGGGGGGCTCCGGCCTGGCGCTGCCCACGACGGAACAGGCGGATGCGGACAAGTTCCTGGCCGGGTTGCCGCAGGGTGCGGAATATTACGAATGCGCGATGCACGCGAATGTCCGCTCGGATAAGCCCGGCGAATGCCCGCTGTGCCACATGTTCCTGGACAAGAGCACGAAGACCACGGTGGAAGCGGGACAACCCATCGCCGAGGTGGGTTCGACGGAACAATGGGTGACCGGGTATGCCTGTGAGATGCATCCAAACGAACTGAGCGACAAGCCCGGCGTTTGTCTGACCTGCAATTGCGGCATGAAGATGAAGGAATGGCGCGTCGAGCGGGTCTTGTCCATCCCGGAGGTGAGCGTCGTTGACACGGGCGATCGAAAGGTCGTGTATGTGGAAGACGCACCGGGGGTGTATGATGCCCATACGGTTACGCTGGGATCACGTTCCGGCGCCTACTATCCGGTTTTGGATGGGCTGACGCTGGGGCAGAAGGTGGTGACGCGCGGGTCGTTCCTGATCGATGCGGAGGCGCGTCTGAATCCGGCCATCGTGCACACGGCGCCCGCCGCCGCACCGGCGGACACCGCGGGAGCGCACGCGGGACATCAACACGGGAGTTAGCGACCGCAGGAGGGAGCCTGGATGTTGGGTCTGGTGATCATGATGTGGTGCGCCGCGGCAGAGCTTCAACCCCCCGCGTTTTCGGCGGCCAACGAGGAATTGCGCGGCTATCTGCTGGAGGCGGCGGAGAAACGCCCGGACCTTTATGCGCGCTACGAGGAGTGGAAGGCCGCGCTCAAGAAAGTGCCGCAAGTCACGTCGCTGGAAGATCCGATGTTTGCCTACCGGCAATTCCTGCGGTCCGAAGACAAGATCTACGAACTGATGATTGAGCAGAAGTTCACGTGGTGGGGCACGTTGCGCGCGCGGGGGAACAAGGCTTTGGCCGATGCCGAGGCGGCGTTGGCCCGCTACTATGCCGCGCGGAATCTCGCATTCAACGAGGTGAAGCGCGCGTATTTCGAGTATGCCTTCCTGGCGCGGAGCATCGAGGTCGCCCAGGCGCAAATCGGCATCCTGAAAGACGTGGAAGAACTCGTGCGGTCGCGCTACGGGTTGGGCATGAGCGCGGAATCCGACGTGTACCGGGTCGAGATTGAGCGGGACAAGGTGCAGGATCAAGTCAACGGACTCATTCAGTCCCGTCCCGCGCTGTCGGCGCGGCTCGCGGAAACGCTGGGCCGTGAAAGCGCCGAGGAGCTGTCCTGGCCGCAGCCCGCGGAAATGCCGCCCGCCCCGCCGGCGGAGGATGCCGTGCTATCGGGGATTCGCGCGGGTAATCCGGAGTTGAATGCGCTGCAGCAGGTAATCGAGAGTTGGCGCAAGCAGGAGAAGGTGGCGAAGTCGGCGTGGTACCCCGATTTCTGGCTTCAGTTCGCCTATGGCGACATGCGGAATCTCAACCAGAAACGCGGCCGCATGCGGCAGGCACTCGCCGCGGATGCCGTAAAGATGCTGCTTGCCGACACGTCGACCCAGGGCATTCTGAATTCGGCCGTCAACACGGCCTACGATGTCGGCCGGGAGCGATTCCTGCTCGAGAGCGAGAGCGTGCGGGATGACTACTCGCTGACTTTCCGCGTCAATATTCCGATCTGGTATCCGCGCATCAAGGCCGGGGTGGAAGAGGCAAGGATGATGCAGGAAGCGGCCGCCGCCGACAAGCAGCGCGCCGCGATCACGCTTGAAGCCCAGGCGAAGGCCGCGCTCTACCGCATCCAGGACGCCAACCGGCGGCAGGGTCTGTATCGGGATGTGTTGACGCCGAAGGAGAAGCAGGCCTATCAGAGTCTACGGACGCAATACGACACCGGCGCCGGTGCGGATTTTCTTGACCTGCTGAACAGTCTTCAGATGCTTCTGGAATTCCAATTGCAGGAGGCGCGGGCATTGCAGGATCTGCACATGGCCCATGCGGACCTGGAAATGTTGCTGGGCGGCCCGTGGGTTAAGTAGCCGGAGGCTTGCCGTCGGGTCCAGGCCGTGATTTTGGACACTCGCACTATGCACATCCTTTTGAAGAGACGGTTCGCACGAATACTGGCCGTCATGGCCTTCACCGCCGCGTGTCCGGGGTGCTGGCAGGCGCCGCCGCCGCCCCGAGATGCCGATGCGCTGAATCCCCCCGCCATCACGATGGCGCGCGTTGCGACGATCCAATCGCTGCTGCGCGACGCTCGGGGCAAGGTGGTTGTGCTGAACCTGTGGGCGACGTGGTGCGTTCCGTGCGCTGCCGAGATGCCGGAGTTCGTCCGCTTCTATCGAGAGCAGCAGCCCGGCGGTGCGGTGTTCATTTCCATTTCAACCGACGACCCTGCCGCTGCGCAGACGCAGGTTCGCGAGTTTCAGAAGGCCAAAGACATCCCCTTTCCGGTCTATGTGCTGGAAGAGCGCGATCCGGATGCCCTGGGCAAGGTTCTCCAGACGGAATTCAGCGGTGCGCTTCCGGTGACGCTGCTCTATGGCCGTGATGGAACGCTGAAGAAGGCATGGAGCACCGCCATCACGCTGGAAGAACTCAACCAGGCGGTGAAACCGCTTCTATGATTGGCGGCCCCTCTCGCCATTGACGTAGAGGGGCCGCATCCATCAGAAAGGCTGTCGCGCCGGCAGCCCGGCCTAGAACTCGAGCGCGTGGGGCATCGCGTGAATGGCCCGGGCCATCCCTGAATTGACGGGCTGCTTGCCATCCTCGCCGAAGCGCTGGAACTCAACATGGCCGTCCATATAAAGCACATTGCTGCCGCCCGGCACATGGTTGAAGTACTGCGCGTCAGTGGCAATCAGGTCGAACATGGTCCAAAGCGAGCTCTGGGCCTGGGCGCTCGCCGCGGGATTGTTGATGTCGGTGATCAGGAAACGCTCAATGCCTTCACGCAGCCGGTAGACGATATCGCCGCCCCCGTTGCCATCGGGCACCATCGGGCGGAAGGCCGCAAAGACCAGATCACCGGTGATGTCCATGTCCGCGGGCGACATGTCGCCGGGGACCATGCGCAGGGCCATGATGAGGCTGGACGATGCTTTCCAGTATTGGCTCGGTCCCTGCTCGCCGGGAACAAAGGGCAGGAGGGGCATCTGATTGTCCGTGGCGTTGCAGCGGTCAAACGCATATCCGACGTACATGTAGCTGTTCATCACGAGGTGGATGCCCCGGTCCCGGGCCGCCTGGCCACCCTCGTCAAACGCATACTGCATCACCCATTCACCCCGTGAGTTCTTCAGATTGGCCACCGTGATGTGCGAATTTGAAGGACAAACCAGGATGGCCGGATCGTTCAGGTACTCCGGGAAGATCTGATGAATATTCGGATTAAAGGCATAAACATTGAAGTTGGCGCCGGTGGGGGTGAGCGACTCTTCGTTGTCGTAAAGGGGCTCAACGGAAGCCTGAATCGTCGGCAGCCGTTCCCCTTTTGATTCGCCCGCATACATCTTGAAGATCAGTCCAAATTGTTTGAGGTTGTTCTGGCAGCTCGAACGCCGGGCGGCTTCGCGGGCGCGCGCCAGGGCCGGCAGGAGAATTGCGGCCAGAATGCCGATAATCGCAATCACAACCAGTAGTTCGATTAGGGTGAAACCCGCACGTTTCATCGGGAATTTCCTTTCTTCACAGCCTGGGAAGCACCCTTGGCGCGGCTTTGGCGCAGGCACTTCTTGAGGTTCCCAGAAGCCACATTTACAAGCTCGACTCGGAGAGGAATGTCAGGCGTGATGTGGCGGACCGCGCAGGAGCCAGCACGACCAGACCGCTCTGCTCGGCAGGTGCTCCCGAGGCGGGCGCTCCCGGCCGCTCGTGATACTGTCGAGCAGGAGGCACAGGGCCAGGCACAGGGCGGTGAAGAGCGTGAAGATCAAGACACGAAATGGGCCGCGGTCATCATTTTGGGTGTAGTGCCGCGCCCACAATTGAGGGGCCATGCCGTGCAGGACGGCGATAACCGTGTAGGCGAGAAGAAAAACGGCCAGCAGACGGAATCCGGGCGAGGAGCGTCGCAGAGGATTCATTGAACGCATGCGCCTTCCGTCCATAGTTTCCGTTAACCCAAGTTTTCAACAATTCACTCTAACAGAATTATTCCCCAAAAACCACCTGTGAAAACCATCCGTATTTTTCCCCGATACGCACTTCGATCGATTTTTGTATGGTCATTCGCCAAGCCATGTGTTATACTGACCGCACGGTGGCATCGCCGTATTGGAAGGACGCTGGGAGGAGAGCACTGTGTCGATCAATGTCTGGGGAAAAGCGGGCCAGTGCAGGCTGCTGCTTACGATTGGCCTGACATGCATTGCGGCAGGCGCATTGCTGGGTGGCTCAGGCTGCGAACCGTTGGGCCTGGGCTTTGTGGGCATGGACACCTGCCTGTCCTGCCACAACGGGCAAGTGGCCGAGGACCGGCGGGAGGTGCTGGAGAGTTCCCATGCGCAGGCCGGTTGCGAGAGCTGTCATGGCCCGGGCTATTTTCACGTCCGGAACGGCGGCCGCTACGGTCTGCTGATCAGCAGCCAGGAGAACGTCTTCGCCAGTTGCCTGAAGTGCCATCCCCAGGAAGTTGCGGACTTCATGAAGAGCGAGCACGCGGAAGCCGGCGTGACGTGCCAGGTCTGCCATGACGTCCACTCGAAGGATGCCAACCGGCGTTCGGTGGCGGACAATCAGATCTGCCTGCAATGCCATTCGAGCCGCGAATTCCCGACGGAAGCCGCGATTACCGCACACACGTTCCATGACTACGATCCCGTGGGCACCGGCCAGAGCCGCTGCGTGAGCTGTCACATGGTTCCGGCGCGGCAAGCGGGACAGCCTGGAGGCGTGCACAATCATTCGATGAAGAGCGTGCCGCCCATCGCGTCCAACCAGGCGAACGTCACGCCCGTGCCGCCAAATTCCTGCGCCGGGGTGATGGGTTGCCACGACGGCACGGTTCCGACCGCGCCGGTCTTTGACGTGAACGATCCAAACGTGAACATACAGTTGCAGATCCTTTATGACGTCCGGTATGGGTCGTAAGGGAAGGAGACTGGTTTTGGGACAGGAGGGAGGAACGCGCGTGAAACCAATGTATAGGCGCCTGTCCATTGCCGCCTTGGCGCTGCTGGTTCTGGCGGTGTTCGGCGGCGGGGTGTGGGCCGAGGACGCCGCCAAGGCCGCGGAGAATCCGGCGGCTGCGCCCGCGCCGGAGAAGAAGGACGCTGCTGCAGCCGGCGAAACCAAGCCTTGGTATCGGGGCAGCTTCCGGGCGGGTGTGGACGGAATCTTTGCCCGGGGCGGCGACATGAACCTCGATCTCAACGAATCGCTCCAGTTCCAGATCGATCCGCCGCAATATGACAAGCTCCATCTGCGCGGTTCATTCTGGATGCAGGAGAACCTCGATTCGAACAGCAGCGACTCCAACGAGCTGCGTTCAATCAACGATTCCTTCCAGTCGGACGTGCGCGCGCAGGTGCAGTATCTGTACCTCGATGTCGACGACCTGTGGATGGATTCCGTGCTGCGCATCGGGCGCCAGCGGATCATGGAAGGGGCCGCCTACAATCGGATAGACGGCGTTTACTTCAAGCAACGGCTGAAACTGTGGGACTGGTACACGTTCGCCGGCACCCGCGCCACCTTCTACGGCGACAACTTCAAGAATCCCGTGGTGGGTGGCGGCGTGTCTGTGAGCCCGTTCAAGACGACGAAGATCGCCCTGGACACGTACTATGGCCACGAAGACCGTCCCGTCGAGCATGTCCGCTCGATTCACGGGCCGATCGCGGCGCTGCTCTACAGCCTGACGGATGAAGACACGAAAGAAGAGGTCAATGATGTTTCCGTTGCCCTGAGCGTTTGGCAGACCGTCTGCCCGAATCTCACGCTCTTCGGGCGCTTCAACTGGCTGGCGGACGGCGGCAACGAACTGACGCTGAATGCGACGGGCTATGTGCCGCTGCCGTGGGACATCACGTATGAGGCCACCTACCGGCGGCAGTTCAATTCCGTCGGCGACCGGATGAATGACCTCACCGGGTATTACCGGCTCCTGGGCAAGTACGAGGCCTACGATGATTACTTCCTCGCATTGCACCGGCCCTTGACCAAACAGATCACGCTGTCGCTTGAAGGCGAGTTGCACGATTCGCACGAGAAAGGATGGTCCAACCGCGACTATCAGCGTTTCGCGATGATCCTGTCGGGCGACAAGCTGTTCAAGCCGGTGTTGCTGGATGCCAAGATTGGACTCGAACGCTGGAACGTCAGCGGCGGCGAGGGCACCTGGGCGGTGGTCGGCGAAGTAGGCCGGCGCTGGAAGACGGTGCAGGTCGCGGTGGGTTCGGATTTCCAGCGCTATGAAGACCGCATCACCAGCTACAATCAGCCGCTCAAGGGGCTTGACGTGCTGCGGGTGTGGTTTGCGCCGGGCGCCCTGCAGGGCTACAACCCGCTGATGTTGTTCTATGACCACTACACGGTCCAAATGCATCAGAACATTTACACGGTTTACGCCAAGAGCAAATGGTCCATCACGAAAAACCAGGATCTGAATGCGAAGTTGACGTTCGAAGAAGACGACGGCCCCCATTCGCCGTACTGGCGGGTGCAGGCCGACTATACGATCCGTTTCTGAGCGTTCGAGGGAGGAGAACCGGAGAATGAGAAAGCACTGGCTGGCGGCCATCCTCATGGCAGTGTCGCTGGGCGCCTGCGCAACGTTTCAGGCGATGCACCCGGGCCACAAAGACCGCGGCATCAAGTTTCCGCACAAGAAGCATGCCGAGGAAGGCATGGCCTGCGCGGATTGTCACGCGAACAACGACAAGAACGAGCCGGGCTTGCCGAACCACGAGCTGTGCAGCACCTGCCACGATTTCGACGTGGACAAACCGGACGACCGCTGCAAGTACTGCCACACCCGTGCGGATCAGAAAGTGGACCCGCTGCCGAAGCACCTCAACGCCGAGGTGAAGTTTGCGCACCCCGCGCACGTGGACAAACAGGTCGAATGCGCCCAATGCCACACGAATCCCGACGCGAGCGCGCTGCCCGCCGGCGACAAGATGAAGTTCTGCATGGACTGCCACGCCAAGACCCGCAAGGAACTGAACGAATGCGCGGTGTGCCACAGCGAATTGAGCCTGACGACCGTGCCCAAGTTCCACAACGGCGTGCGCGTGCCGCATGACAATCCGCAGATGTGGGAGACACTCCACGGCCAGGAATCCAAGCGGGATCCGGAATTCTGTTCGATCTGCCATGACCGCGAGACCTCGTGCGAGGACTGCCACCGGAAGAATCCGCCCAAGAGCCACACGGTGGCCTGGCGCGGCCGGAGCCACGGCCTGCGCGCGTCCTGGGACCGGACGAAATGCGCGGCGTGCCACGAGGAAGATTCGTGCATCCAGTGCCACAAGCGGACCGAACCGTCGAGCCATCACGGAGGCTGGGGCGAGCCGCTGAACCGGCACTGCGTCAATTGCCATTATCCGCCGTCGGGCACCGAGTGCACGGTTTGCCACGAGAGCATCGAGCATCCGAAGGCGTTGCCTTCGCCCCACAATATCGGACTCTACGGCGCCTGTGGCACGTGCCATCCGGGCGGCATGCCTTATCGCGCGCCGCACCTCATGAACACGAGCATCAAGTGCGTGGCCTGCCACTAGCGGGCGTGTAGTCTGCGGTTGCGCGGCGGTGCTTTGCGCCGGCAATGTACTTGCGACGTTGTGGTGCCCCTTCAGGACGGCCTGGGGGGGCACATCTATCTCCGGGGTGCTCAGCCACTGTCATCTTGGCGGTCCATCGCCCCGCTTGGACGCCATACAGGGACCGTGATACTGTGCCACGGCGGCCATTCCCCAGGAGGCGCGCAAGAGGAGGGCAGGAGATGTTTATCACCGGGGCACCGGATCGGGAGACGCTGAGGGCGGCCTATGCGGAACGGCCCACGTTCGAACTCGAGCGGATGCGTTATCGCGAAGCCGGGGAATACTCGGATCTGTGTATTCAAGTCATCGATGAGATTTTGCAGCAACGCGCGGACCGGGTCATCGGCATCACGGAGAAGTTCTGTGTGAATTGCGGCTCGGTCAATGAACTCCACGCGGCTGTGTGCGCTTCATGTGGGCTGAGTTGTGAATCCGACAAGGCGGCCGAAATGAAGGAGATCCGGGCCGGACGAAGAGACTGGTTTCACCTGCTGCGCATGAGCGGCTTGATAATTATCGTGTGTGCAATGGTTCTTGCCTTCTCCACCGGAGACAAACGCGCGCTCGGGCAGGCCGCGGTGTTGTTCGCGCTGGTGCTCGCCCTGTTTGTGGGCGGAACCAGGATGGGAAAGCCGAAGCGGGTGTCGGTGCATGACGCGCCGGAGCCGGCCGATGGCTCCGCGAATTCGGATGAGGACCTGCTGTACGTTCTTTGCCCGGGTTGCAGGGAGCAGGTCTTCCTCGAACTGCATCCGAAACGCTGTCCGACGTGCGGGACGCCTCTTCGCCCCGATTCCCCCTCCGGCCTGCCTTGATTGCTTCAGACGCTACTTGTTTCGCGCGATGCGGAGTCCGACAAAGTCCGTGCGGCTGTCCTGTGCGGCGTACCACGCCCGTGTCGCCGAAGTGCAATCGGGGGTGAGCACGCACCAGCTTCCGCCCCGGGTGACCCGCTGCCCGGGGCCTTCGTCGAGCCAGGGGCTGCCGTCGGCGGGCGCGCCTTCGTACGTGGGATGCCAGTGGTCCTCGCACCACTCGCACACGTTGCCGTGCATGTCGTGGAGGCCCCAGGCGTTTGGCCGTTTCTGTGCGACGGGATGGGTGCGCCCGGAGGCGTTCTCGCACGTCCAGGCGCAGGCGTCGAGTTCGTCCGCGTCATCGCCGAACGACCAGCGCGCGGCACTGCCGGCCCGGCAGGCATATTCCCATTCGGCCTCGCTGGGCAGCCGGAACACGCCCTGGCCGAGCGCGTTGAGCTTCTCGATGAAGGCCTTGGCTTCCTCCCAGGACACATTCTCGACGGGCAGCCAATCGTCTCCCGTGAACCCGGAGGGATTACTGCCCGCGATGGCCTGCCACTGGCCTTGGGTGACCAGGTACTTTCCCAGCCAAAAGCCGCGCGCGAGCGCAGCAGTGTGTGCAGGCCGTTCCTCCGGGGGGCCGTCCGGATCGCCCATCCGAAACTCGCCCGGGGGAATCCAGATAAATTCGATCCCCGCAACGACAATAGGCTCGCGGGCTTCTTTCTCCGATTCGAGGCGGCGGCGCTCGATGGCCACTCGAACCGCCTCGTTGTAGCGATGGATTGCGGCCACGCAATGCCGCGCCGCGGCGTGATAGTCGGGCGCGGCCTGCGCCACGTGCCGGGCCAGTTCCTCCGCGGCGGCCATTTCTTCGGGGGCGAAGGTTTCCGCCTGCATCATGCTGGCGCGGCGCCGGGCGACCTCAAGCTGCTTGCGGGGCTCGTGCATCGTCAGTTCGCCCTGGCGCCGGGCTTCCGCCAAAGCCACTTCGTAAAGGCGCTGCGCGTTCAGGTATCGCGAGGTGGCCTCGGGGAGCGCGGCGCTTCGCCGGGCGGCTTCCTCCTCCGCGCGGGCGGCGCCAAAGACGGCCGCGGCCAACTCGCCGGCATCGGCAGACTCTGCGGTGTTTCGCGCGCTCTCCATCAGGCGCTGCGCCGACTTCAGTTCCCGAATTTCCGACATGACGCGGTTTGCGAGTTCTTCGGCGGCGACAAAGCGGCCAAAGGAGGCTTCATACTGCTGTGCGGCCGGCCCGAACTGCCGGAGGCGTTCATGCGCCTCGCCGTCGCGAAAGGCTTCAATGCCCGCGGTGATCAGATCGTGGGCGAGCTTGTCCGCCCCCGCGTGCTTGGCGTCTTCGATGGCTTTGAAGGCGCGTGTCTTGGCGTTGCGGGCGTGGTCGGCCTCGGCGGCGTCCACGGAGAGCGCGGGTTGCGGTGTGCCGGCATTCAGGAAGGCGCGCAAATCCTGCGCCAGCGATTCCGCATTGGGATATCGTTCCGCCGGTTCCTGGGCCATGGCGCGCTCGACAATCCGGAGCAGCGCGCCGGAGAGTTGCGGCACGCGCTGGCGAAGGGGCACCCGGTCTCCGTCCCGGGTGCGCGCCAGGACCTCTCCCGTGCCTTGTCCTTCAAAGGGGCGTTTGCCGCAGAGCAGTTCATAGAGCGTGACGCCCAGCGAGAACAGATCGGAGCGGGCATCGCCATCCTCGCCCCGAATGATCTCGGGCGCCATGTACCCCGGCGTCCCGCCGGGGGCGTCGCTCTGCACGCCGGAGCCCGGGTCGAAGAGGCGCGCCACGCCAAAGTCCGCGAGCTTGGCGCGGGCGCCCTCAATCTCGAGCAGGAGATTGGCCGGCTTGATGTCGCGATGGATGATGCCCTGCTTGTGCGCATACGCCAGGGCTTCCGCGCAGTCGAGGGCGATTCCCGCCGCGCGCGCAGTCGGCAGTCCGGCCGGATTCACGCGCAGGAGCATGGCGGCGTTGGAGCCGACGAACTCGAGCACGAAGTAGTTTCTGCCCTGATACTCGCTCCATTCGAAAATCTGGACGATGGAGGGATGTTTGCCCAGCGCGGCAATGGCCTTCGCCTCGCGCAGAAACATCGCTTCGTGGCGTGCATCAAGGAACTCGTGCAGGAACTTGATGGCCACAAAACGCCCGAGCTTCACGTCGCGGGCCTTGTAGACGGTGCCATACGCCCCTTTGCCCAGAACGAAGATGATTTCGTAGTTGCCGAGCTGCGTCCCCAGCAGGGGATCAACCAGGGAATCCGCACGGGCGCGCTTGGGGGCTGCGACATCGGCCAGGAGACTGTCTTGCGAACTATCCATGCAACGATCCCATCTGCTGCTGGAAATGATATCGCAGTTGGCACAGCAACGACAATTCCGCGCGATACTTTCGAAATGGGGGATTGGGTCCGCTCGACCCGGCGCGGACGCGATAGGCCGATATGCGCTTCGAGCCCGCTCTCGGGTACACTGGACGCGACGGAACGGTCCGTTTGGCCTTCACAGCGAGATGCACATGAGTTTACGCAGCCGCTATCCCCGTTTGGTCGCCTTCATTCTGCTGGCCGTGTTGACGGTTTGCGGTGCGTGGCTTCTGCTGAGCGGCGATTGGCGCGCGGCCTTGGGCCAGTGGCGGGGGCGCTTGCCGATTGTGGCGGCGGTGCTCGGGCTCCGGATAATGGACTTGGCCCTGGACGGACTCATCTGGTGGTGGCTGCTCCGGAGCTTGGGCATCCGGCTGCGCGGCCTTTCCGTGCCGCTGGTGTACCTCGCTGGGTACGCGGGATTGCTGCTTCCGGCGCAGTTGGGCCGTTTCGTGCGGTCGGATGCCATCGTGCGGCTGGGGGCGGGTCCGTTCCTGGAAGCGGCCAAGGCAGAAGCCGTCCTCGTATTCCTGAGCGGGGTGTCGGCGGTGGCGCTGCTGGCGGCCGCCGTGGCTTACGCGGTATCGCCCGTGCTGGCGCCGGTGGCCCTGGCGGCAGTGGCCGCCGCCTTCCTGTTCTTCGCGGAAGGCCTGTTCCGGCTGCTCTCGAAGACGCCCATACGGCTGCCCGCCGGCTACTGGTGGCACGGGAAGACGTTTCTCATGGTGCTGCTGTGCATGTTGGGCTGGACATTAGCAGGTGTGCAGCTCTTTTTGATCGCGAAGGATTTGCCGGGAGGCATCACATTGTGGCAGGCGCTCATTGTCGCGCCTTCGAATCTCGTGCTGGGATCGAGCACCGGGCTGCCGGGTGGCATAGGCGCGGTCGAGGGCCTGCTCGGCGCTTCGTTGTCGTTCCTGCAGGTGTCCTCAAGTGACCTGCCACTTGCCGTGGCCGTGTTCCGGCTGCTAACGTTCTGGATCTGGATACCGGCCGGCTGGCTGGCTCTGTTGTGGGTGAACCGATTGGCTGCGGGCAACCCGGGTCGGGAATGATATGAAATTGCGGAATCTCCCTCACGCCCTGCGGTACGGCGCGCGAATGGTCAACGTGCTGGTGCAGACGCGCGTGTTGAAGCGGCGTTTGCCGCTCTTTCTCGAGTGGAACCTCACGTTCCGCTGCAATCTGCGTTGCCAGTACTGCGGGGCGTGCGATGCCCGGGGCGACGAGTTGGGCACCGAGGCGATCCAGTCGTCTCTCGGGAAGCTGCGCGCCCTGGGCGCGGGCTGGGTCACGTTTGGCGGAGGCGAGCCATTGCTCCGGAAGGACCTCCCCGAGATTCTGCGCCACGCCAAGGGCCTCGGATTCCAGGTATTCCTGAGCACGAACGGAACGCTGCTTCCGCAAAACGCAGGCATCTTGCAGTGGGTGGATCACGTGAATCTGAGCCTGGACGGCGGCCGGGAGACCCATGACGCGGTCCGGGGCGCGGGGTCGTTCGACAAGACCATCGCGGCCATCGAGGTATGCCGGAAGGCCGGCGTGGACACCTCGCTGCAATGCGTTCTTTCGACCTGCAACCTGGACAAGACGGACGAGGTGCTGGCGGTGGCGAGGAGTCACGGACTGTACGCGATGTTCCAGCCGGCCACGCAATGGCTCGATTCATCGACGTCGCCGAATCCGGTGGCGCCGGCGCCCGCGCCGTACCGCGAATCCATCGAACACCTTATCCGGCGCAAGCGGGAAGGGGCGGCGGTGCGCAATTCTGTTGCCGGGCTGCGGCATCTGGCGAAATGGCCGGCCCCCGCGTGTATCTGGTGCAGCGCGGGGCTGCTTACTTGCACTCTCGAGCCGGACGGCGCGATGCTGGCCTGCCATCAGGCCCAGGTGGGCCTCTTCCTGCGGGGCAAAGCGGCGCCGGGCGACGTGGGTGATCAGTTCTCGTCCCTGGTCCTTCCGCGGGGCTGTGCGCAATGCTGGTGCGCGCCGTTAGTGGAGCTGGCCATGCTGTTCTCTTTGAAACCGGAACCGATCTGGAACGCCCTGCGCGTGCTGTTGTGATTGCATGATTTGCCTCGGACTGAATGAAGACCTGTACGACTCGGGCGTCACCTTGTGCGACGGCCCGAAGGTGGTGTTTGCGTCGAACGAGGAACGTTACACCCGGCGCAAGAACGAAGGCGGCTTCCCGCGGCAGTCGCTCGAGGCGCTCTTCGCCTACACGAAGATCAATCCATCGGACATTGATGCCATCTACATTGCCGGGCACATGACCCCCCCGTTTCCGGTGCGGCTCTTTCCCGCGCTGCACGGATGGCTCTTTGACGCGAAGCGTGAGAAACAGGAGACCTTGTCGAAGCGTCTCATCGATCTCGCGGTGTTTCTCACGCCTGTCTCGCACACGAGCGAGAATTCGTTCGCGCGCGGCGTGGTGAAACCGCTGCTGGCGCCGGTGGCCCGATGGCACCTGCCCGCGCCATTGAAACGGCAGCCCATCCGCTTTGTCGAGCATCACCATGCGCACGCGGCCGGGGCGTGGTTCGCCTCGGGCTTCGAAGAGACCCTGGCGGTGACCGCCGACGGCATGGGCGACGGCCTGTCGCTCACTGTATCGCGTTGCTGCACGGGGCGGGGCATCGAGCGCCTGTGGAGCGCGGCGTCGCGCGATTCCTTCGGGCTTTTCTTCGAGGCGCTCGCGGCGGCGTTCGGGTTCATGCCGTGCCGCGACGAGGGAAAGATTACCGGCCTGGCCGGTGGAGGCGACCCCAGCGCCGTTGCGGAACCCTCGCCGTTTGTGCTCGAAGCGGGTCAACTTCGCTATCGTGGCCCGCAGGGGCGCGAGGCGGTCGCCTGGATCAAAGGGCAATTGCTGGCGCGCTATTCGCGCGAGGATCTGTCCGCCTGGGCGCAGCGCCTTCTCGAGGACCACCTGGTGGAAGTGACGCGGTGGTGGCTGCGTGAAACGGGTCTGCGCCGGGTGACGGTGGCGGGCGGCGTCTTCGCCAATGTGAAGCTCAATCAGCGCCTTCACGAAATTGACGGCGTGGAACAGGTGTTCGTTTTTCCGAACATGGGCGATGGCGGCCTCGGTTTGGGCGCGATTTGCGCCGAGCAGGGCTTTTCGCCGGAACCGGTTCGGGACGTCTTCTGGGGCGAGTCGTATGACGAGGCCGCTATCGAGGAAGCGCTGCGGCAGGCGCATGTTCCCTATGCGCGGCACGACGATATCGATGCGGAAACTGCCCGGCTGCTGGCGGACGGCCACATCGTCGCACGATTCCAGGGCAGGATGGAGTGGGGGCCGCGCGCGTTGGGCAACCGCTCGATTCTGGTGCGCACGACGGACCGCGCCGTGGTCGACCGCTTGAACACCCTGCTCCGGCGGAGTGACTTCATGCCGTTTGCCCCGGCAGTACTGGCGGAGGATGCAAGCGAATACGTGCTGCGCCCTGACGCCGCGCGGCACGCCGCTGAGTTTATGACCGTGTGTTTTGACTGTACGGAACGCATGAAGCGTGAGCACCCCGCCGTGGTGCATCTGGATGGCACGGCGCGCGCGCAACTGGTTCGCGCGGAGAGCAACCCATCGTTTCACAGGATACTGCGCCTCTTCAAGGAACGCAGCGGCACGGGCGTCGTGTTGAACACGAGTTTCAACATCCACGAGGAGCCGATCGTGCGGACGCCGAAGGAAGGCATTGCGGCGTTTGTGAATGCCCGGCTCGACTATCTGGCAATCGGGCCGTTTCTCGCCTCGAATCCGAGATAGCGGGGTGGGTTTGCGTTCCCGGGCGGCATGTGTTTCAATTTCTGAGAGAACCAGCGAATCATGATCGCGATTGTGAATTACGGCATAGGCAACCTGGATTCCGTGAGCCGGGCGCTGTCGAAATGTGGCGCGGAAGCGGTTGTAACCTCGCGCGCCGAGGACATCGAGAGCGCGCAGGGCATTATTCTGCCGGGAGTGGGCTCCTTCGGAGAGGCGATGCAGAACCTGCGCGAGGGCGGACTGTTGCCCGTGCTGCACCGCAGGGTGATGGAAGCGCATAGGCCCACGCTGGGTATTTGCCTGGGATTTCAGATGTTCACCCGCCACAGCGAAGAAGGCGATGCGGAAGGACTGGGCTGGATTGACGGCGCGACGCGGCGCTTTCGCGTGCCGGAGAAGATCCCGCACATGGGCTGGAATGACTTGTCCGTCCGCAAGGCTTCGCCGCTGCTCGATGATGTCTCCCCGTCGGCCTGCTTCTACTTTGCCCATTCCTACTGCGTAGTGTGCCACGAGGCGGAGGCGATTCTGGCCACGTCCGAATACGGGGGCGAATTTGTGTCGGCCGTGGCAAAGAACAACCTCTTCGGCGTGCAGTTTCATCCCGAGAAGAGCCACGCTGGCGGCCTTCGGCTGCTGAGCAACTTCGTGAGGCTCGTTCGTCATGCATAAAGTGCGCGTGATTCCCGTATTGTTGCTGCGCGGATGGGGCCTTGAAAAGAGCATTCGGTTCTCCGAGCCGAAATATGTGGGCTGCCCGATTAACGCGGCACGGGTTTTCAACGGCAAAAACGTGGACGAACTGATCCTGCTGGACATTGTGGCAACGAACGAGCGCCGCGGCCCGCAGATCGAGGTCGTTCGGGAGATCGCCTCCGAGTCGTTCATGCCGTTCACGGTGGGCGGGGGCATCCGCTCCGTGGACATGATGTGGGAACTGCTTCAGGCGGGCGCCGACCGCGTCGTGATCAACACCGCGGCGATTGAGCGGCCCGAACTGATTCGGCAAGGCGCGGACCGCTTTGGCAGTCAATGCATGGTGGCGTCGATTGACGCGCGCCGCACGGCCGATGGCGCTTTTGAGGTCTGCACGCACGCGGGAATGCATCCCACGGGACTGGACCCGGTCGCGGTGGCGCGGCACATGCAGGAAATGGGCGCGGGCGAGATCTTCCTGACGTCGATCGATCGCGACGGCACGATGGACGGCTACGACACCGGGCTGATCCGGGCGGTCGCGGACGCCGTCAGCATCCCGGTCATTGCGTGCGGCGGCGCGGGCAGCGTGGCGCACCTGGCGGACGCTGTCTATGAGGGGCATGCCTCCGCCGTGGCGGCGGGCGCCTTCTTCCTGTTCTACGGGCGGCGCCGCACGGTGCTCATCACTTATCCGAAGGATGAGGAACTACTCCGGCATTTTCGGCCCGGGCATATTCGCCCGAAGGATTCCGAAATCGCGGTGGACCGGAATCTGGCCCGCTTGTAGGCCGCCGAATGGACATCCGGGCGCGCCGCGGGTATCCTGTGACTCCATGACGCGGCATCAAGAGAAAGAACAGCAATGAGTGAAGAGCCAGTTCGTTTGTGCGCGCGGTGCGTGATGGACGCCAAGGTTCCGGGCGTCCGCTTCGACGCGCAGGGCGTGTGTTCCTACTGCCACATGCACGACCAGTTGGAGGCCATGTTTCCGACGGGCCCGGAAGGGGAACGCATTCTGCAGGGGCTCGCCGCGAAGATCCGAAAGGCGGGCCGGGGCCGCAAGTACGATTGCATCGTGGGCGTAAGCGGCGGCCGTGACACAACCTATTGTCTCTACTACGCGAAGGAGAAGATGGGGTTGCGCCCGCTCGCAGTCCACTTCGACAATGGCTGGGATTCGGACGTGGCCAAGGAGAACCTGGCGCGGATCTGCGACGAGCTTGACGTGGACCTCCACACGATCATCATGGACTGGCCGGAGTCGCGCGAACTGACGAACTGCACGATCCGCGCGTGCGTGCCGTACATCGACTTGACGGACGACATCGGCATCGCAAGCGCGTTGTACCGGACCGCTGCGAAGGAAGGGGCGCGGTACATCATTCTGAGCCACTCGTTCCGCGAAGAGGGCGTTACGCCGCTCGCCTGGAACTATGTGGATGCGCGCTACACCCGTGCGTTGATCAAGCGCTTCTGCCGGATGGAGCTGAAGCACTTCAAGAATGTCGACCTCCACCACATGTTCTACTGGCACCTCATCAAGGGCATCCGCATCGTAAACGTGACGAACTACTACGACGACGTGGGCGAACATGTGGAGAACCTCCTGGCCGAACGCTTCAACTGGACGGACACCGGGCAGCACCACATGGACAATGAAATGTTCGCCCTCGTCTATTACTATGCCCGTCACAAGTTCGGCTTCGATTGGCGGGTGGTCGAACTCTCCGCGAAAGTCCGGACCGGCGTGATCACGCGTGAGGCCGCACTGGAGGCACTGGCTACGGCGCCCTATTTCGAGAATCGGGAACTCGTGGATTACTGCCTGAAGAAGCAGGGCTTTTCGCGGGAGGAGTTCGATGCCATCCTGCAGGCGCCGAACAAGTACTTCTACGATTACCCCTCGTATTATCCGCTCATCAGGCTGTTGCGCCTGCCGATCAAGCTGCTTTGCCGGATGCATGTCTTTCCTGCGCACGCGTATGAGAAATTCTTCGAGGCGGTCTAGTGTTTCATTGCGCGGGATCCGGGGCGGTGCTATACTCCGCCCAGGCACGCTGAGGGCAAGCGGGCCCGAGGCGCAGGACGATTGAAGGCTGCAGGAACCGCGCACGAATGAGGCAATCACACGGATGAATGTCCTGCTGATATCCATACAGACCTCGATGGATGGGATGGGCCTGAAGTACATCCATCATCATCTGCTCGCACAGGGGCACCAGTCGGTCCTGCTCTACCTGCCTCGTTTCCAGCCGGGCCATGCGGAGTCGATGGAAGCTGTGGCGGAATTTGTCCGCGCCAGGAAGCCCGGACTCATCGGCATAAGCCTGATGTCGATTGAGTATGAGCGCGCCTGCACGTTGACCGCGGAGTTGAAGACGCGGTTTTCCGGCGTTCCCATCGTGTGGGGCGGAATTCACCCGACGGCCGCGCCCGAAGAGTGCGTCGATCATGCCGACTTCGTCTGCCTGGGCGAAGGCGAACAGACCATGCTGGATATGGCGAACGCCATTGAAGCGGGGCGGCCGCTGAACGGCATCAACAACCTCTGTTTCCGGGAGGCGGGCGAACTGAGGCGGAATCCGCTGAATCCGCTCGTGCAGAACCTGGACGAGTTCCCGATGATCCATCAGATTCCGCCGGAGAGCTTCATCTACAGCCTCGGTAAAGTCGCTCCCATGACGCCGGCCGCATTGCGGCGCTACAACCGCTACGGGACCACTGTGTTCAATGTCATCTCGTCGCGGGGCTGCCCCTATCATTGCGCCTACTGCTGCAACACGTCGCTGCACCGGCTGTATCCCGATTGGCGCGTGCGCCGGCGCAGCACGGAGCATATCATCGCGGAATTGGAGCACGCACGGAAACAGTTCCCGGAGCTGCGTTATGTCAATTTTCTCGACGACTGCTTCCTCGCGTGCAGCATGGAGTATTTGCGCGAGTTCTGCGGGGAGTATGCGAAGCGGGTGCCGATGCGCATCATCGCCAAGAGCACGCCCCTGAACGTCACGCCGGAACGTATCGAACTTCTCAAGGGCGCGGGACTGGCCTGGTTCAATATGGGATTGCAGAGCGGCAGCGATCGCGTTTGCCGGGAGATTTACAACCGGCGCTCGTGCAGCGAGGATTTCCTCCGCGCGGCGCGGCTCCTGCATGAGCACCGGGTGGCCGCGTGGTACGACGTCATCGTGGACAATCCCTTCGAGACGATGGAAGACCATTATCGCACGGTTGAGACGCTGATCGAGACGCCCAAGCCGTTCTATCCGCAGCTCTTCTCCCTCGTGTTCTACCCGCTCACGGACCTGCGCAAACGGGCGTTGGAGGAGTGCCCGGAGAAGATAGAGGATCCGACGCGCAAGGATTTCTACATTTACCACAAGAATCCGCTCAACGATCTGATTGAGGCGGCCACGGTGCTGCATCCGCCTTTGATGCGGCGGCTGGTCGCTCTGCACCGCCGAAATCCCAACGGGAAGATGATGCGCGTGGCGCTGCTGGCCGCAAAGGCCTACAGCCTGCTGCTGCTGCGGCCGTTGAGCTACTTCCGCGTGATCAAGATGGCGGAGGGCGGCTTCTGGAATACGGTCAAGGCCGTGCCGAACTACGCGCGCGTAGGGTTCTCGGTCTATCTTGGCCTGTTTCAGAAACAAGGGTCTTCCCACGCGATGGTGAAATAGGCCGGGGGACGCTCGGGCATGACAGCGCCGCTTCAACAGGAACGAGCGAAAGGGGGTAGCCTCGCGCCGCGGCCCACGGCATTTGCCTTGACCGCGATCCTGATCGTGGGCGCGTTGCTTCGCTTCTATCGAATCGGCCTCGAGTCCGTGTGGTGGGACGAGTACACGAGCCTGATGCACCTTGGCGCGCCGGATCTGCTGTCGTTCCTGAAACTGAACCGCACGCTCGACCCCGCGACACTCCCTCTCTACTACACGCTCGAATACCTGTGGTGGCACGGCGTGAGCGCCTCGGTGCCGGGGCTGCGGATCCTGTCCATCTGTCTTGGCCTGCTCACGATCGGGATGCTCTATCTGCTGGGCCGTGACTTGTTCGGGCGCGGCGCGGGACTCCTTGCGGCGCTTTGCCTGGCGGTATCGCCGATACACATCTTCCACGCCCAAGGCATTCGGATGTACGTGCTGATGACGCTGCTCGCGGTGTGTTCCGTGTACACGTACATGAAGGTGATGCGGGCGGGCGGCGGGTGGTGGGCCCTGCACGGCGGGGCCAATCTTCTCTTGTTGTGGACGCATCCCTTCGCTCTGTTGCTGCTCGTGGTCGAGGCCCTCTTTCTGCTTGCGCCGGCGTGCTTCCGCTGGCGCCGCCTTGCCGCCTGGACCGTGCTCCACGCCGTGCTCGCGGCGCCCACCGCCATGTACCTGGCGTCGGTCCGATTCTGGCCGCAGGACCAGACCGGCGTGTGGCTGAGGATGCCGGGCGTGCTGGAGTTCCTGGCGGACATCTTCACAGATGATGCCGTTGGGCTCACGTATCAACTCCGCATCTCGGATCGTGTGTGGCCGGCATTATCACGCCTGCATCCGGTGTTTGACGCGGCATTGGCACTTGCCGTCCTGGGGATCCTGGGGGGGCTGTGCCTGTCGATGCGCGGAAAGCCGGCCGGCCGCAAGACGCCTGCGGCTTTCCTCATCCTATGGCTTGTGCTGCCGCCCGTGGCGCTTTATTCGGTTTCTTTGCTGTTGCGGCCGTGCATCTTCCCGCGTTACACCCTGCATAGCTCTCTCGCGTTGTATCTGGCATCCGGCGCCGTATTGGCGGCACTGCCCGGCCGGAGCCTGAAGTGCGCCTATGTTGTGTTGCTGGCCGGACTCATCGGGTATCAGACCGCGCTGACTTTGCCTGGTCCGCAACGCACAGACTGGCGCTCGGCCGCGGACTATGTTCGGGCAAACGCGGCCCCGGACGACCTGATCCTCGTGAAAGTGTCCATTTACCGCGACGTCTTTGCCTACAATTTGGGCCAGGTCCCCAATCCGATGGCTTCCGCGGAAACCGAAGAGGTGCTCGCGGAACAGGCGGCTGTCTTCCTTCGATTGAGCGGCAACCCCGATGCCGCGCGTGCCAGCGTTTGGACGTTGATAGCGACGCCGTACTTCGATGCGGGTCCGAACAGGGCATTCGAGCAGGCGCTGGCCGCCCGGGGGCTGCAATCCGGCCTTGTGGAAATGGGCGGCATCGAGCATGTGCTCGTGTATCGCGTGCGGCTCGCGGACCAGGCGGAAGCGGCGCCCGCGGCGCCCGCACTTGCCGGCACCTTTGCGTATTCCGAAGGCATGGCCGAGATTGCGCTCGCGTTGGCGGCGCAGGGCAAGTACGGCCCCGCCCAGGCCGTGCTGCAACGGCTTGAACAGCGGGATCGATCGCCGGATCCCGTCTATGCCAATTTCAGGGCGGCCCTGGAGACGGGCAACGACGTGGAGCGGAAACGCCTTGCCGTCTGCGCGTTGCGCCGGGGATATCAGTACCGGGAAGACGCGGCGATGGAACAGTTCCGCAAGGCGCTGGCCTATGATCCGGACTATGCCGCGGCGCACGCGGAATTGGGGCTGGCGCTGCTGCGTGCGGGCGAGCCTGCCGCGGCGCTGGCGCCGTTGCGGCGGGCGGGTGAGTTGAATGCGGAATACGCGTTTCGCTACGGGCATCTGGCCGACGTGATCGAGCGGGGCGGAGACACGGCGGCCGCGCTGGCGTGCTGGAACGGAGTCTTGCGCGCCATTCCACTCGTGAGCGGCGGAAACGCGGCGGAGGCGGCGCGGATATTGGAGGATGCGGCGCGCACGGATCCGGCTTCGGCATTGCCCTGGCTGCTCCTGGCGATCAGCCGGCTCCATCAGAAGGACACGACAGGCTGCCTGGAGGCGATACGGCGCAGTTGCAGCGCGGACCCCGCGCGAATGGGAATCTGGCAACCCTTCGTGAAGTCGATGTTCGAAGAGAATGACTACGCCGCGGCCTGCCGTGAACTAGAGGCGATCCGCGCGCGGGGGGTGTACGTGATACCGGACTTCGCGAGTGCGCTCGAGGCCGGCCTCGGCCGGCCCTGCATGACGCCCCTTACTTCCCCATCAG
>CAILVY010000347.1 GCA_903837785.1 Candidatus Hydrogenedentota bacterium | reverse complement strand
CGCATCCCCGGGGCACGGCGCTTCCGCTTCCCGGCGGGCCGCGTTTTTTCCTTCCGGATCGAAGCCGCCCGGCCAGTGTGCTATCGTTTCCCCTGCTACTGCGCGCGCAAAGGACACCCTCGGATGAACCGTGAACGCCTCGAACAGCAACTGGCCTTCATCAAGGAAATTGACAAGGCCAAGTCGATTTTCCGCCGGAATCAACTGCTGGATGCTTCGCGCTACGAAAACGATGCCGAGCATTCCTGGCACCTGGCCGTCATGGCGATCGTGCTGCTCGAATATGCGGACGACCCGCAGGTCCGCCTGGACCGCGTCATCATGATGGTTCTTCTCCACGATCTCGTGGAAATAGGGGTCGGCGATGCCTTTATCTATGATGAGGAGACTCGGGCGGCCCAGGCGGAGAAAGAGCGTGCCGCCGCCGAGCGCATTTTCGGGATGCTGCCCCCGGATCAAGGCCGCCCCATGCAAGCGCTCTGGGAGGAGTTCGAAGCACGCGAGACGGCGGACGCAAGATTCGCCCTGGTGCTTGACCGCATTCACCCCTTCCTGCACAACGCCTCGACACAAGGTCATGCCTGGCGTAAACATGGCGTGCGCCGGCATCAGGTGGAGGCGGTTATGCGCCCCATCGCCGAGGGGTCGCTTGCCTTGTGGGAACTCGTTCAGGAACTCATTGAGCAGTCCGTGCGGGACGGCCACCTCGCACCCTGAGCCGTAACGCGCGCTGACACCGGAAAGGCCGCGCGGGCGTCCAATGATACGTTGTGAGCCCGAGAACCACTGGACAAGGAGATATCTCATGCCGCCGTCGCAACGCAGCCTTCCGGTCTTCTTGGCGATTTGCCTGTTCCTGGCGGGCGCTTGGCCGGCGTGCGCCCAGGACGCAACCGTGCCCGACCCGGAGAAGCCTGGTCCGTTCCCCGTCGGCGTCACCACGATGCTGCTCGTGGACCACAGCCGGACCGACCTGCTCACGCGCGGCCCTCGTTCGCTGATGACGGAGGTCTGGTACCCGGCCGAGGACGAAACACGCGGTCTGCCGAAGAATCACCTGCTCGATTTCTTCCAGAAGAACAAGTCGCCGGAGCTTTCGCTGTTGCTTCAGGTGGCCTTTGGCGCCGACGTGGTGGAAATGGACAAGAAGTTTCAGAACTTCTCCGTGCGCGACGCGCGCATCCGCGACGGCCTGTTCCCGCTCCTGCTTTTCTCGCATGGCAATACCGGGCTCCGCATGCAGAACGCGTTCTGGTGCGAACACATGGCCAGCCACGGCTACATCGTGATGTCCCCCGATCACACCGGCAATGCGGCGCTCACGTTTCTCGATGGCGTCTTGATCCCGTATCAGGATTCGGAAGAGGCGCGCAAGCAGGCGTCCCTTGATCGCCCGAAGGACTTGTCCTTTCTCATCGATGCGATGACGCGCATGAACAAGGGGGGCGACAGCCGCTTCTTCGGCCGGGTCGATCTCGAGCACATTGGCGCCGCGGGCCATTCCTTCGGCGGTTTCGCGTGCACTTGGGTCCTCAACCAGGAACCGCGGGTCCGCGCGGCCGTCCTCATGGCCGGCGCCGCAAAGGAACGCACGAACTTCACCACGCCAGTCATGACGCTGATCGCCACGGAAGATAAAACGCTCGGCGCGGAACGGGTCACCCTGCTGCGCGGATACTACGACGAGTCCAAAGGCCCGCACTATTCCGTCGAATTCAAAAATGCCGGCCATTTCTCGTTCACGGAAATGTATCAGCTCAAGCCGGACTTCGGCGATGGCATCGGCCAGGGCAAGCGCGTAACGAACGGAGAGCCCGTCACGTACATCCCCATGGAGAAGGCGTTTACGCTTACGAACGGCTATACCACCGCCTTCTTCGGCAAGTTCCTCAAGAGCATCAACGGCTATGACGCCTACCTCAGCGCCAACCGCGATCCCGAAGAACTCATTGTACGGGCCGCGCCCTGAGAGCAGGATTCCGGGACCGGCCTGCGCCGGCCCCGGAACAAAAGGTTGCCTCCGGCGATTCGTTATGTCCGAGACCACGCGCGGATCTTCGCGATCTCCTCGGCATCAATTCCCAGCGACACGAGGAATTCCTCGTGGGCCGTGCCGGACATCTTCTCGAATTCCTGATGCCAGCGGCGCATGTCGTCGTCGCTCAAGCCGGTCGCGCGCATCAGCGCTATCCACTGTTCCTTGTTCAACATGGGTTGCTCCTCGTGTGTATCGTGCTGCGCCAGAAGCCGCACGATAAGGTGTTGTTGACGATTCAGGACGGCGGCCTCTTCGCCGAGTTGCGTGAGCCGGCGGCGCAGGGCCGCGACGTAGCCTTTCGGCTCCGGGTTGTCCAGTATCCGCCGAATTTCGGCCAGTGGCATGCCCGCCGAGCGGTACACGCAGATCCGCCGCAGCCGTTCGGCATCCTCTTCCGTGTACACGCGGTACCGCGTGTCGCTCCGCGCGGACGGCTTCAACAAGCCGATGGCGTCATAATGGAGCAGCGTGCCTCGGCTCAGCCCGAAGATTCGCGCCAGCGTCCCTATCGTCATTTCTTCCTTCCTTCTCCTGTTTATGGACTGTCGGGGATTGCGCATGCGTGCCCGTGTGCACCCGGTCCGCATGCGCACGCCGAAGATGTTGCACTATGCAGCGATGATCAGGTCAAGAGAATTGTCTGAAACCGAATCAGGCCGATTCGATGCCGAGCAGGCGCTGGGCATTGTTCCAGTAGATGTCTTCGAGGTCCCGTGGCGTAAGATCGAGAAGTTGCGTCGCCAGCCCGAGCGCGCGTAACGATTCGATGCCCACGAGCGTCGGATGGCAGGCGGGCGCCGCGGGATCGACATCAATGCGCCGCGGACATATCCAGGAGAAGGCGTCGCCCACAGTGACACACTTCCCGCGCTGCTGCGACACGGGGAAATCGCTCCCCCAGAGCAGGCGGCGCGCGCCGAAGGTTTTCAGAATGGCCATCAGCGCATCAGGCTCGCAAACGGCGGCGCTGTCGAAATACACGTTGTCGAGGTCCTTCAGCGCGGGCAGCGCCCGGATCGTATTGGGGGCGTGAAAGCCCCGGCCCGCGTGCGCCAGCAGCAATTTGGCGCGGGGATACTTGGCGCACCGCGTCCGGATCGCGCGCTGATTGTCCGGATCGGAGAGTGCGGCCGCGCGGACGAGATGCAGCAGAATCACCGCCCGGTGCGCATGCGCCATCTCCCACACCCACTCGGGAAGATACTCCTCCAGCGCCGCGTCAAACGTCTGCGGCACGGACGCAAAGACGTGATAGGGTTTGAATCCCACGATGCGCGGATTCCTCAAGTACCCCTCTGCCTGCTCACGCGGATACTGGGGGGTGACCACGATCAGGCCGCGCACGGGAGCTTCGTCCTTCAACTCGGACGCAAGAAAGGCGTTGCCCGCCTCCACGTCTCCGTGCTTCACGGGATAGGGGAGAAACAATCCGCCCGCCAGCCGCCCCGGCCCCGTGAGCTGTTCCAGCCGCGCGCGCCAGATCTGCCGGGTGACAAGCTCCGGGCCCTGCACCGTCAATTCGGGACAAGGCGTACCCAGATCAGGGGTGCGGTACAAGTGCGCATGAATGTCAAAGAGCCGCGGCGGCAGGAGGGCTTGAATGGGGGCGGCAATCGCTGCATCGCGTTCGGAAAAACTCCAGTTCCCGTCCGGGAGTCTCTCCTGCGCGTCCCCGGCCGAAGCATTTTGTTGGGCCATCTGCGCGGCAGCCAACGCGGCCGTCCCCAGAAAAAGTCTTCGGCTGAATGGCATGGCAGTCATCTCCGCGTGCTTGTCCGTTCCGCACAGTATTCCTCGATCGCGGCTGCGTTCACAAGAGAGGGTGGATTCAAGATCTAAGTGCACGGCGGGCTCTT
>CAILVY010000346.1 GCA_903837785.1 Candidatus Hydrogenedentota bacterium | reverse complement strand
CGTGTGCAACGCGGACGAAGGCGAACCGGGCACCTTCAAGGACCGGGCGATTCTGAGCGACTGTCCGGACCTGCTCTTCGAAGGAATGACGATCGCGGGGTATGCGATCGGCGCGAAAGAGGGCATCCTGTATCTTCGGGCCGAGTATGAATATCTGCTGGCCAAGCTGGAGCGGGTGCTGGCGAAGCGGCGCCATCTGGGGCTGCTGGGCGAGAACATCTGCGGGAGCGAGGGCCTGAATTTCGATATCCGGATTCAGATGGGTGCGGGCGCGTACATCTGCGGCGAGGAGTCGGCCCTGCTCGAGTCGGCGGAGGGCAAGCGCGGCGCGCCGCGGGATCGTCCGCCGTTCCCGGTGCAGAAGGGCTATCTGGGCCAGCCGACTTCGGTGAACAATGTCGAGACGCTGTGCTGTGCTGCGCGGGTGTTGGAGAAGGGCGGCGAGTGGTTCTCCAAGATGGGGACGAAGGACTCGACGGGGACGAAGCTGCTGAGCATCTCCGGGGACTGCGCGCATCCCGGCATTTACGAGGTCGAGTACGGGATCACAGTGAAGACGATGCTGTCGCTCGTGGGCGCGGAGGATGCGCAGGCAGTGCAGGTGGGCGGCCCGTCCGGGCGCTGCCTGGCGCCGAAGGACTTTGGACGGGGGATCTCGTTCGAGGACGTTCCGACGGGCGGTTCCATCATCATCTTCGGTCCGGACCGCGACTTGCTGGAGTGCATGCGCCAGTTCACGGAGTTCTTCGTGGAGGAATCCTGCGGCTGGTGCGCGCCGTGCCGGGTGGGGACGACGCTGCTCCTGAAGCGATTCGAGAAGGTGCTGTCCGGGAAGGGGACGCGGTCTGATCTGGAGGAGTTGGAGCGGCTGGGCAAGACAGTGAAGACGATGAGCCGCTGCGGCCTGGGCCAGACGGCGGCCAATCCGGTGTTGACGACCCTGTCCGGATTCCCGGACCTGTATCAGGCGCTGGTGAAACGGGAGGAATTCATTCCCGTCTTTGACTTGGAGCAGGCGATGACCGCGGGGCTTGCCGCGGCGAACCGCAAGCGGGAAGGAGTGCATGCATGAGCAAGGACTCGGTGACATTCACCATCGACGGCGTGGAGATTCACGCGAAGCCGGATCAGTCGATCCTCGAAGCGGCCGAGGCCGCCGGCGTGTACATCCCCCGGTTGTGCCATCAGAAGGAACTCCTCCCGGGCGGGCATTGCCGGGTGTGCACGGTGAAAGTGAACGGGCGTCCGCAAAGCGCATGCACGTTCCCCGTGAACAACGGCATTGTGGTCGAGAACAACACGGAAGAGATGACGGCGTTGCGGCGGAGCATCATCGAGTTCCTCTTCGTGGAGGGAAACCACTACTGTCCGAGCTGCGAGGCGAGCGGAGACTGCGAGCTTCAGGCGCTGGCCTACCGGCTGGGGATGATGGCGCCGCAGTCGCCGTACTTGTACGAGCGGCGGGAATTGGACGCGACGCACAAGGACGTGTATCTGGACCGGAACCGCTGCGTGCTCTGCGGGCGCTGCGTGCGCGCATCGAAAGAGCTGGACGGGAAGAACGTGTTCGGTTTCGAGGAGCGCGGCCTCCGCAAGCGCCTCTCGGTCAACAGCGCGCAGGGTTTGGCGGGGACGGATCTCACGGCCAAGGACCGGGCGGCCTCGATTTGTCCGACGGGTTGCCTCGTGGTCAAGCGCCAGGCGTATCAGGTGCCCGTGGGCCAGCGATCATACGACAAAGCCCCGATCGGCGGCGACGTCGAGCGGAAAAAGGCAACGGTTTGACTCGGAGAAAGGATTGGAACGATGTCTAAGCCATTAGTAGCGACCGGTCATTTCACCGGGTGTTTCGGATGCCACATGTCCCTGCTGGATATCGACGAACGGATCCTGGATTTGGTTCAGTTGGTCGAATTCGACAAGTCGCCCATCAACGATATCAAGACGTTCACTCGCCCCGTGGATGTCGGGATCATCGAGGGGGGCGTGAGCAACGACGAGAACGCGGAGGTGCTTCGGGAGTTCCGGAAGCACTGCAAAATCCTGGTGGCGGTGGGGGCTTGCGCGCTCACGGGGGGCGTGCCCGCGATGCGGAACACGGTTCCGTTGAAGGAGTGCATGGAAGAGGCCTATTTGAACGGGCCGACGATCGCCGACGGCGGCGGCATTCCGAACGATCCGGAGATCCCGGTGCTGTTGGATCGGGTCTATCCGGTGCATGAAGTGGTGAAAGTGGATTACTTCCTTCCGGGGTGCCCGCCATCGGCGGATACGCTCTGGGCGGCGTTGGTGGCCCTGTTGAAAGGTGATAAACTGGCATTGCCCTATGAACTGGTCAAGTTCGACTGAGCATGGAGGTGCGCGAGCAATGACGAAGTCAGCAACTGCAGCCATGAAACGGATCGTCATCAACCCCGTGACGCGCGTCGAGGGACACGGGAAGGTGACCATTCTGATGGACGAGAAGAACAAGGTGCAACAGGCGCGCCTGCATATCATCGAGTTCCGCGGATTTGAGCGGTTCGTGCAGGGGCGCTTTTATTGGGAGGCGCCGACGATTGTGCAGCGCCTCTGCGGCATCTGCCCGGTGAGCCATCACCTGGCGGCGTCCAAGGCGATGGACGTGATCGTGGGCGCGGACAAGATCACGCCCACGGCGGAGAAGATGCGCCGGCTGATGCACTACGGGCAGATGTATCAGTCGCACGCGATGCACTTCTATCACCTGTGCTCGCCGGACCTCCTTTTCGGGTTCGACGCGCCGGTGGAGAAGCGCAATGTGATCGCGGTGATCGACGCGGACCCGCAGACCGCGACGCACGCGGTGCTAATGCGGAAGTGGGGCCAGGAGATCATCAAGGCGACGTGCGGCAAGAAGGTGCACGGGACCGGCTCGATTCCCGGCGGGATGAACAAGAACCTTAGCCTCGAGGAGCGGGACGCGCTGAAGAAGGACGTGGGCCAGATGTCCGACTGGGCGCTGGAAGCGCTGGAACTGTGCAAGAAAGTCACAAAAGGGAACATGGACTTCCTGCTCGGTTTCGGGGCCTTCGACTCGAACCACGTGGGTATCGTTCGCGAAGACGGGTGCCTGGACTTGTACGACGGAAAACTGCGGGCGAAGACCGCGGACGGCCAGCCGATCTTTGATAAGGTCGCGCCGGCGGATTACCTCAACTACATCGCGGAAGAGGTGCGTCCGTGGAGCTACATGAAGTTCCCGTTCATCAAGTCGCTGGGGAAGGAGAAGGGGTGGTACCGGGTGGGTCCCCTGGCGCGCATCAACATTTGCGACTACATCGACACGCCGGTGGCCGAGCAGGAACGGCAGGCGCTCATGGAGCTGACCGGCGGAAAGCCGATTAACTCGAGCATGGCGTATCATTGGGCGCGGATGATAGAACTGGTTCACTCCGTGGAGAAGATCAAGGAGCTGCTGGACGACCCGGACTTGCAGGGCACGGACCTCGTGACCTCGGGCCCGCGCCGCAACCGCGGCGTGGCGTGGATCGAGGCGCCGCGCGGCACGCTCTTCCATCATTACGAGGTGAATGATCAGGATCAGATCACGCTGGCGAACCTGATTGTATCGACGACGAACAACAACGAGGCGATGAACCGGGTGGTGCAGGTGATTGCGATGCAGCATCTGGACGGGAAAGCGGAGATAACGGACGGCCTGTTGAATCACATCGAGGTCGGGATTCGCGCCTACGATCCGTGCCTGAGCTGCGCAACGCACGCCCTCGGGCAGATGCGGCTTCACGTGCAGGTGGTGGGTCCGGACGGCGCCGTGCTCGAAGAGCGCTATCGTGGATAAGCGTCGATTCCTGCTGCTCGGCTACGGAAATCCCGGGCGCCAGGACGACGGCTTGGGTCCGGCCGTGGCCGAGGGCATCGAAGCGCTCGGCCTGCCGGACGTGACAGTCGAAACGGATTATCAGTTGAATATCGAACATGGGGCCATGCTGGCGGAGCACGCGGCGGCGCTGTTTGTGGATGCGAGCGTGAGCGGCGCGGAGCCGTTCAGCCTGGCGAAGCTGCAGCCCGCCCGCGAAATCACGTTCACGACGCACGCCATGTCTCCGGAAAGCGTGCTGGCGGTATGCGAGGAGCATTTCGGGGCGCGTCCGAAGGCGTGGGTGCTCGCCGTGCGTGGCTACGCGTTCGAGTTTTGCGAAGGATTAAGCGAAGAGGCCAGGAAGAACTGTGGCGAAGCGACAGCCTTTGTCCAATCACTGATACGGGTTTGGAGGGAAGAAACCATGGAGTTTAGCAAGAAGACGATTCTCGCAATCGATGACGATCCCGATATCCGCGCCGCGCTCCGGGTGGTGCTGGAGGCCGCCGGGTTCACGGTCGGCGAGGCGGCGAACGGGGAGGAAGGGCTCGAGGTGGCCCGGAGCATCAAGCCGGACGCGATCATTGTGGACCTGATGATGGAAAACGTAGATTCAGGCAGCACCGTGGCCCGCGAACTGAAGGCGCTGAACTTCGGCGGGCCGGTCTACATGCTGAGCAGCGCGGGCGACGCGGTGCAGTACAACCTTGACGGGCGCGAACTGGGCTTGTCGGGGATCTTCCAGAAGCCCATCGAGCCGAAGATGCTCGTGAACACGCTGAAGCGCGAATTGCTGGGAGAATAGAAGTTCAGGGCAGTGGCGCCGGACGTGCGGGGCCTTCGGGCCGCGTGCTTCCGGCGCTTTTCATTATAGCGGCGCGTCCGGCGCGTTTGCCCGGAGGATCCGGGAGGGCAATACCTGAATCGGGGAACGTCAACATGCTAGAATCGTGGCCATGGGTGTCTGCATAGCATTGAATCAGGTGTCGAAACGTTACGGAAAGACCGTAGCGGTGAACGGCGTTTCCTTCGAGGTGCAATCCGGAGAGGTGATGGGGTTGCTCGGTCCGAACGGGGCGGGGAAGAGCACTACGCTGTACATGTTGACGGGCCTGGTTCGGCCGGATTCGGGGGCGATTTCGCTCTTTGGGAAGGACCTTCATCGGTTCTTTGTGGATATTGCGGGCCGCATCGGCGTGCTGGTGGAGCGTCCGGCCTTTTTCGAACACTTGTCCGTGCGCAAGAACCTGAAGCTCCACGCGCGATTGGCGGGCCGGGACGTGAATCTGGATCGGACGATGGACCTGGCTGGTCTTCTGCCGTGGGCGGGGGCGCGGGCCGGAACGCTGTCCCTGGGATTGCGGCAACGGCTGGGTTTGGCGCAGGCGATGCTGACCGAGCCGGAATTGCTCATTCTGGACGAGCCGACCCTCGGCCTCGACGTGGAAGCGACTCAGGAAATCCTGAACCTCTTGCGGCGCCTGGCGGAAGAGGCAAAAGTGACGATTCTCTTCTCGAGCCACATGCTGCATGAGGTGGAACAGCTTTGTGATCGCGTGGCGATCATCAACCAGGGGAAGCTAGTGGCGTGCGAACGGACGGACGCACTTATCTCCTATGATCAGAGCCGGGTGGAGGTGCTGATCGACGGGGAAGAGAAGGCTGCCAAGCGACTGGGCGAGCAGACGTGGGTGGTTGATGTCAAGGTGAAGCCGGGGCGGCTGGTGGTGACGTTGCGGGAAGATAATGTGAATCAGTTGGCGAGTTTCCTCGTGAACGGGGGGTTCCAGGTTTCGGGAATTATCCCCCGGCGCCGAACGCTGCAGGATTACTTCTTGAAGGTGATGAATTCATAGGGTGGAAAGGCGCGGTAGTCGATGTTGCGGCGGATTTGGATAGCGTATTCAGTGGAGTTGGAGCGGGTGATGCGTCTGAAGCAGACCTATATCGGCCCCTTGCTCCTGCTGGCGTTGGTGCTGTGCACGCCGCTGGTCCATGAGACCGCGTGGACGGGGAATGGGGCGTATCGCTTTGTGGGGTTTGTTACGCCGACGGCGATGGGCCTGTTGGGGCTTTTGTTTGAATTGATCTTCTGCGCGGGGCTGGTGGCGCCGGAACTGGGGAATGGCAGCATCCGGCAAGTGCTGGTGCGTCCGCTGCGCCGTCATGAGTATGTGTTGAGCAAGCTGCTCGTGGGGATGTCCTATGCGACGCTGCTGACGGGGCTGGTTTCGGCGGCAAGCTGGGCGATGGCGTTGTTGCTGGGGGAACTGCGCGGCGTAACGTATGGCGGGGATCTGGTGTTCACGGCGGGGGAGATGCGCAATGCATATGCGCTGGGCCTTCTCTTGGCGCTTGCCCCCCAGTGGGCGGCCGCGGCGTATGCCGTCATGATCTCGACGCTGACGCGGAGCCCGGTGGGGGCGGTGAGCATGGCCGTGGGTAGCTGGTTTGTGCTGGATTTGGCGAAATACCCGCTTCACGTGGATCGGGTGTTGTTTTCGAGCTACATGGAAAGCCCGTGGCAGGTCTTTGTGCAGTGCTGCGAAGGCATGGAATCGGGCTGGTTTCCCATGGCGGGCTATTGCCTGGGCAGTTCGGGCGCGGCCTTTGTGTTGTGCGCCGCGGTGGCGATGGCGACGATGCAGCGGCGGAACCTGAGTCTATGACGTGGGCGCTGCCATATCTGTTGCTGGGGGCGATTGCGTTTGTGGGCCAGGAGTTGCCGGGGGCATGGGTGGCGCCTGGCAAAGCGTCCACGGGGGAGGTCTCGACGAATTTTCGCCAGGCGGACTTGAACGGGGATGGAAAGACCGACCTCGTGTTCGCCCGCAAAGTCGCGTTTCAGCGCGACAATGTCTTCCCCGAAGAGGCGGAGGCGCCCCTGCCGGATTTCGGGGGCACGCCCCGGATGGATGTATGGAACGGCGCGCTCTACGTGTGGCTCCCAAATCGCCTTGAAGTGTTTCAGTGGGATGGGAAGACGTGGCGGGCGCAATTCGAGCAGGAGCTTGCGTGGCCGGAGGAAGGGGCAGACTCCGGCGGCGGCGCGACGGACGGGGGCGGGGCACTCTCCGGCGGGGCGCTGCAGCGCTTTGTCGTGGATCTGAATGGGGACAAGACGCCGGAATTGGCGGCGGTGAGCCCGGAGGGCGTGGTCTTCTATCAGCGCACAGGCGACAGCTATGCCCTCTACAAGCGGTACAACGTACTTCCTCAGTTGCGGTTGGCGGAGCAGACGGAGCAAACACTCTGGCCGCAGGCGGCCCGGCGTATCGGGGTGCCCGTCCGGGAAATGACGTGCCGGCTCTTGCTCGAGCCGGCGGCGCTGACAGTATTCGTCCGCGAGGACGGGCCGGACGGCCAGTCCGTGTATCGGTCCATAGGCTATCCGCTGGGACCGGATGACAGTCACACGAATGAAAGCGTGTCCGGCGCCATTCCTCCCTATCTTTATCCGTGCAGGCTGAATGGGGATGCGCAGATAGACTTTGCCGGAGGGCGTTGGCAATCGTCGGAGCTATCGCTTCAGCAGGCCCTGGTTTACGAGACGTGGGCGAGCCTGGACGGCGGGAAGCGATTCCATGTGCGGCGATCCCGTTCCTTTCAGAATTTCCGGCCGCAGACGTCCTTCGTCGATTTCGATGGAGACGGGCGCCTGGACATGATCACGGAATCTACGGGAATCTTTGACGGCGGAGTGCGCGAGGCGGTAGCCCGGTTTCTGACGGAGAGCAGCATCGGGCATGAGGTAAACGTCTATCGGCAGGACGAAGCCGGGTTCTCAGAATCGCCGTCCGTGCACGCGCGCTTCACAATCGGCCTCAGCCGGCCGCCCATCTATGATGACGGCGACTTCACGCGCTATCAGATGGGTGATCTGTTCAACATGACGGGAGATTTCAACGGGGATCATGTCCGGGATGCCGCGGTGCAGTGCGCGCCGGGCCACGTGGCGGTGCATTTGACGCAGGGCGGGGTGATCTCGTCAACACCCGCCGTGGACGTGAAACTGGCCGCGCGGGGGATCCTCATGGTCTTCGATCTGAATGGAGACGGGCGAAGCGACCTCCTGTTGCGGTGGAACAGCATGGAGGAGGGCAAGAGAACCGAGCATTGCATGGCGTATTTCGCGGGAGAGGCGGGGCCATGACAGCGTTGATTGCCTTTGCCTGGATTGCGTCGGGAGCGGCCCTGTTCGACGTGCAGACGTATCCGTATTCCGATGCCGGCGCCGTGTGCTTTGTCGCGGAGATGGGCGGGGATCGTGAAGCGGAACTCTTCGTGCTGGATGGGCAGCGGCTCACCGTGTACATGAACGGGCTGGCGGAAGAGGGGCGCAGCATCGAGTTCGGCGCGGGGACGTCGGCCGTGGACATCGCGGACATTTCCGGTGACGGCTTGAGTGACGTTATTGCGATCCGGGGCGAACAGGTCCTGAAGTACGGGATGGAGAAGGGCGCGTGGACCGAGCCTGTGGAACTCTTCCGGCTGGAGACTATCTTTTCCCATGGAATACATCGCCCGTTCCTTCACGTGCTGGTGCTGAAGCGTGCGGGGACGGCGCTGCTGGGTTTGCCGCGAGAGGAGACGTTTGAGTTGCACGGGGCGGACGGGCGCTTGTTGGAGTCCTATCCCATCGGCATGGACGCGCCGCATCATGTGGCGTACGGCCGGCCCTTCAGTTGTGTGAGCGTGGACCCGCCGCAGCTTGGGCCGCCGGAGGCGCTCGAGTTCCGCGTGACGCGCATCTTGGCGTTTAAGCCCAGCCTTCCCGCTGATCTGCTGCCGGTGGAAATGCAGGGACCGACGTATCGCCGTGCGACGCCGCGTCAGGCGCGCGATGCCGAGTCGCTGGCGCCGGAGGCCTGGCCGTGGTTTCCCTTGCGCAAGAGTGGCGACGAGTACTCGCGGGTGCTGTATGCGCTGAGCGGGGAGGGCATGGGGGACACACTGCTGCGGGTACAGCAGCCCGGGGCGGGGAAATCGTCCGGGACGGAGAAGCAGGTTCAGACGGGCCCGCCGCGGCGCTATCCGGGTGTCCTGATGATAACGGGGGCCGATCTGCCGGATTTCAACGGCGACGGCTATGTGGACGCGATCCTGTGGAAATCGAAGGAACCCACGCCGACGATTGAGTCGTTGAGCAGAGCGGTGATGGGCGAAACGTGGCCCGTGTGGATTTCGACGCATCTGTTCTCGCCGGACAAGGGACGATACAGTGCGGAGGCGTCCTCGCGCATCGTATTGAATGTGCCGGTGGGCTGGCTCCTGGGCGCGGGGATGGAGGGGCCGGCGCGTCTCGGCGTGCTACGGGACTTCAACGGGGACGGGACCACGGATTTCGGATGCCTCAGCCGCCCGAACACGTTCTCCGCGTGGAGTTATGGGCCGAAGGGATTCACGGAGACGCCTCAGTTCGAGCGCGCGTTTCCGGAGGTGCTGACGGCGGTCGACGTACGGGCAGACCTCTCGGGACAGGGTCGCACCAGCCTCGTGTTGCGCGGGGCAAAGCACTTCTATTTGCTGAAGTGCCCATGAGTGGACACGGGCAAGGGCGGGTTGGATGACGGGGAGGAAAAGAAGGACGCCCCGGCCCCCTGAATCCGGGGGACAGGGCGTTTCAAATCGCTCGTAAGGCCGCGAGGGCTCAGAGGATGCCGCGTTCCCTCAGTCCGGCAATGCCAGTGCGGACTTCTTCGGCGGACTTGTGCAGGGAGGCACGGTCCTCATCACTGATTTCGAGTTCAAGGATGCGTTCGACGCCGTCCTGGCCGAGGACACACGGCACGCCCATGTACACATCGTTCAGGCCGTACTGGCCGGTCAGGTAAGCGGCGCAGGGCAGGACCTGCTTCTCGTCGCGCAGAATCGCCTGCGCCATGCGGACGGCGCTCGCCGCGGGGGCATAGAAGGCACTGCCGGTCTTCAGGAGCGCGACGATTTCGCCGCCGCCTTTCCGGGTGCGCTCGACAATGGCGTCGATGCGTTCCTGGGGCAACAACTTCGTGATCGGAATGCCGGACACGGTTGTGTAGTGAGGGAGGGGCACCATGTCGTCGCCGTGGGACCCGAGCACCATCGTATCGACGTTCTTCATGCTGACGCCGAGTTCCATGGCGACGAAGGAACGCATGCGCGCGCTGTCGAGGCAGCCCGCCATGCCCATGACGCGGTTGGGCGGGAAGCCGAGCTTCTGATAGGCAAGATAAACCATGACATCGAGGGGGTTGGTTACCACGATGACGGTTGAATCCGGGGCGTAGCGCTTGATGTTCTCGCAGATCCCCGAGACAATGGCGCCGTTCTTCTCGAGGAGGTCGAGGCGGGTCATGCCGGGTTTGCGCGGGAGGCCGGCCGTGACGATGACGATGTCGGCGCCCTCGATGTCCTTGTAGTAGTTCGTTCCGTGGACTTTGCAGGAGTAACCGCGAATGGGGCCGGCTTCCGTGAGATCGAGGGCTTTGCCCTGGGGCAATCCCTCGATAATGTCCGTGAGGACGACATCGCCCAATTCCAGTTCAACGCAGTACTGGGCGACAGTGGCGCCCACATTTCCCGCGCCGATCGATGCGATTTTGAAGCGTTTTCCGGCTGGCACGATTAACCTCCTCGTTCAGACACAACGTTGCTAAGGGATTGAGTATAGCTGGTTTCCGTGTTTCGTGCAAAGGAGCAGTTGTTTTGTTAGTATCGGAGCGCGGCCCGCAGCGGGCGGCCGCAATTCGCAAAGGAGCATAGCCGATGGCGGTCGAAGTGGATATCGAGTACGAGGGAAATTTGCTTTGTCGGGCGGTGCATGGGCCGTCCCGGGCCGCGCTGGTGACGGATGCGCCCCTGGATAATGGGGGCACGGCCTCGGCCTTCTCGCCGACGGATCTCGTGGCCGTGGCCACGGGCACCTGCATCTTGACGATCATGGGCCTTGCGGCCCAGCGCCTGGGCATTGACCTGTCGGGCACGCGCATCAAGATCATCAAGGAGATGGTTTCGGATCCGGTCCGCCGCATCGGGGCTCTGACCGCCACGATCACGTTGCCGACGGGCCTGGACTTGACGGAAGCGGACCGGACGCGGCTGGAGCATGCGGCGAAGGTTTGCCCGGTGAAACAGAGTCTGCACCCGGACGTCCGGATCGACCTCAGTTTTGCCTATCCGAAGTGATTCAGACCGGCCTCTTGCGTGTTCGTGCGCAGCGGGAGAAGGAGGGAGCGCATGCCATTGAGATTCCGAAAAGTGTTCATTGCGGATGAACGCTACGAATCGGCGGGAGTGTTCGATGTGGACGGGGATGGGGTGCCGGACATTGTGTCGGGCGCGTTCTGGTATCAGGGCCCGGACTTCAAGAAGAAGCATCCTGTGGGTCCCGTTCTGGCCGAAGGGGAGTACTTCGACGATTTCTCGACGATTGCCTTGGATGTGAACGGGGACGGACGCCTGGATTTCGTGACGGGCGGGTGGTGGGGCGAAACCCTTCGTTGGCGGGAGAATCCGGGCGAGGCCGGGAAGGAGTGGCCGGAGCACATCATCGCGCACTGCGGGAACGTTGAGACGACGCGGGCGTGGGATGTGGACCGGGACGGCCAGATGGAGATCGTGCCGAATACGCCCGGGCATCCGCTCGTGGTCTACAAGCTGGTTGGCCCGGGGAAATTTGCGGCGCACACGATCTTCGAGAAGGCGCAAGGGCACGGGCTGGGCTTTGGCGACATTTCGGGGTCTGGCCGGGGCGATTTCGTGCTGGCGCATGGCTGGCTGGAAGCGCCGGAGGACCCGTTCGGCGGGCCATGGACGTATCATCCGGACTTCGATCTGGGGAGCGCGAGCGTTCCGGTGCTCGTGGCGGACGTGAACGGCGATGGCCTGAACGATCTGATCGTGGGGCAGGCGCACGACTATGGGCTGGACTGGTGGGAGCAGCGCATGGAGGGGGGGAAGCGTTCGTGGGTCAAGCATCCGATCGATCCGGAGAACAGCCAATATCACGACATGCAGTGGGTGGATATTGACGGCGACGGCCGTTGTGAGCTGCTTACGGGCAAGCGGTACCGGGCCCATTGCGATCACGATCCGGGGGCTTTCGATGCGGTGGGCAGTTACTACTTTTCGTGGAACGGAGAGGGTTTCACAAAGCAGGTGATCGACTATGGCCCGGCGCGCGTGGGCAAGGGCCTGGGGATCCATTTTGCGTTGGCGGACCTCACGGGGAACGGACTGTTGGATATCGTGGCGCCAGGGAAGGACGGGTTGTACATTTTCTATAACGAAGGGCGTTAGCGGCGCTTTCGTGTTGGATGGGAGGCTTTGGATGACGGAGAAGATCCGGATTGGTTTTGTGGGAACGGGCGGGATGGGCCAATGCGCGCATCTGAAGAATTACGCGACATTGCCGGAGTGCGAGGTGGTGGCGATCGCGGAATTGCGGCCGGAATTGGCCAGGCGCGTGGCGGCGAAGTACAGCATTCCGCGGGTCTATCCGGATCACACGACGATGCTGGCGGCGGAGCAGTTGGACGGGATCGTCGCCTCCCAGGACTTCGGCCTGCATGGCGTGCTGGTTCCGGAATTGCTGAAGGCGGGTGTCCCCCTGTTCACGGAGAAGCCGTTGGCGGGTTCCGTGGCGGCGGGGGAGACCATCCTCGAGGCCCTTGCGGCCAGCGGCACGTGGCACATGGTGGGGTACCACAAGCGCAGCGATCCGGCGACGGAATATGCCAAACGGGAGATTGATCGGCTGAAAGCGACCGGCGAACTGGGGAAGCTTCAGTATGTGCGCATCCTGATGCCCGCGGGCGATTGGGCGGCGAACGGATTCACGGATCTCATTGACACGGGTGAATCGGTTCCGCCAGTGGAGCGGGAAGCGCCGGCCAGCGACATGGATGCGAAGACCTTTTCGGAATACACGAGCTTCGTCAATTACTACATTCATCAGGTCAATCTGATGCGCCATCTGCTCGGCGAAGCGTACGAGGTGCGATATGCCGACAAGACCGGGGTGCTGCTGGTCGTGGAGAGCGCCGGGGGCGTCGCGGGAAGCATCGAGATGTCGCCGTATGTGACGACTTTGGATTGGCAGGAAGAGGCGCTGGTTGCGTTCGAGCATGGCTATGTCCGGTTGCAATTGCCCGCGCCATTGGCGCTGAATCGTGCGGGCCGGGTCGAGATCTTGCGGGACCCCGGAGAGGGGACAACGCCGGAACTCGTGACCCCGTCGTTGCCGTGGGAGCATGCGATGCGGCGTCAGGCGAAGAATTTCCTGGCGGCCATTCGCGGCGAGGGCAAGGCGCCCTGCGAGGCCGCAGAAGCGCTGGAAGATCTCAAGCTGGCGCGGGAATACATCCGGCTTCGCTTCGGGAACTAGCTTGCCGGCAGCGGCCCGTGGCAACCGTTGTCAACTGAGCAGTGCGGCAACCTTCAGCATGAAATCCCCGAGTTTCCCGCCGTATTCGGGACTGCCGTCGCTGATGACAAGGCCCGTGCCGATGGCCTGGACAGTGTCGATGGAGTTGGAGAGGACGGGGAGGGAGTTGTCGATGCTCGTGAAGCGCATATGGACGAAGGGCTGGCGCCGTTCATACATGCCGCGTCCGGCCTTTGTCATGCCGGCCTTGATCTTGAGCCAGCAGGCGATGTCCGTGCCGTCTACGGACCACTGATAGATGCGCTCGGGCTGTTTGGCGGTCCAGCGGAGCATGTCGGGATCGCCGCCCTTGTTGAGCTGGCTGAGGGCGGTGGAAACCATGTAGAGCGTCATCTTGACTTTGAGATAGGCCTGCTGCGCGTTCCTGGGCTTGGCGTTGGGCATGAGCAGCTTGAGCCCCAGGAGCACGCTCAGGATCTTGAGCAAGAGGCCGAGATTCATGAATCCCTTGATGGAAGGGAGCACGACCTTGCCGGCGAACATGGCATTCATTTTCGCGACGCTCGGGAAGGAGAATTGGAGATCGGGATTGTCGATAAGCTCCTGAACGATTTCGAGGGCGCCGTCCGTGAACTTGAGATGGGCGCCGACGGGTCCCGCGGGATCCTTGGCGAGGAACTGGACGGTTCCATTCACGCCCTTGAACTTGGCGGCCATCTTCGGGTCGTCCCGCAGCATAATCTTGATAACGGGGAGCACGGCCCGGCAGACGATGCGCGCGGTGATGAGATCCTGTTGGGTTGCCATGAATTACACCTCGTCTTCCCAGTCCTCGTCCGCCTCGAATTCCCGGCCCATCAGTTCGCGGACCTTCTCGACGATGCCGTCCATGTCAATCTTGTTGAGGTTCAAGAGATCCTCGGGATATCCATGGGGCGAGAAAGCGTCCTGGACGCCGAGCTTGTTGAAGGCGCAGCCCTTGCCGCTGGCGGCAATAACGTCGGCGACCGCGGTGCCGAGTCCGCCGATGACGTTGTGGTCCTCCACTGTGATAATGCGGCGGGTGTCGTGGACGGCCTTGAGGATGGCCTCCTCGTCAATGGGCTTGATTGTGTGCATGTTGAGCACGCGGACGCTGAGCCCGTCCTCGTCCTTGAGGATCTTCGCCGCGTTCACGGCGTGGAAAACCGTGCATCCGCAGGCGATGACCGTGATATCCGTGCCCGGGCACATTTCGACGGCCTTGCCGATCTGGAAGCCGTAGTCTTCCGTCGTGAAGATGGGCGGTTCGAAGCCGCGGCCGATGCGGATGTAGACGGGGCCGTCAATGTCCATGCAGGCGCGAACGGCGTTGGCCGTTTCGATGCCGTCCGCGGGGACAATCACGGTTAGGTTGGCGAAGGCGCGGACGATAGAGAGGTCTTCGATGGCGTGGTGTGTGGTGCCTGCGGAGCCGAAGGAGGTTCCGCCGTGCGTGGCGATGACTTTGCAGTTGAGGTTCTGATAACAGATGTCGGTGCGGAGGAATTCGCAGGCGCGCATGGAGGCGAAGGCCGAAAAAGTGGAGACAAAGGGGATAAGCCCCACTTTGGCCATGCCGGCGGCCGCGCCAAACATGTTAGATTCCGCTATGCCGAAATTGAAGAACCGGTCGGGAAACTTGTTCCCGAAGGTTTCTATCTTTGTGGACTTGGCAAGGTCCGCGGAGAGGCCGACGATGTTGGGATGAATGCTTCCCAGGTCGGCGAGGACGATGCCGTAGATTTCGCGCGGCGCGAGCTTGTTCGCGTCATACACAGTCCAGGACAAACCGCCTTCAGGAGTCATACGTCGAATTTCTCCAATGATTTCTGCGCCTTGGCAACCATGTCGGTGTTGAGGCCGCCATAGTGCCATGCGGGATCGTTTTCCATGAAGTCCACGCCCTTGCCTTTGATTGTATTGCAGAGGACCATGACGGGGCCCTCCTTGTAAGTGAGCGCGAAATCGATGGCGTCCACGAGTTGGCCGTAGTCGTGTCCGTCCACGACGCGGACTTTCCAGCCGAAGGCGGTCCACTTGTCGGCCAGCGGTTCCAGGCGCATGACCGTTTCGGTGGGTCCGTCAATCATCATGCGGTTTCGATCGAGGAAGGCCGTGAGGTTGGAGAGCTTGTAGTGCGCGGCGGACATGGCGGCCTCCCAGATGGAGCCTTCGTTGCTTTCGCCGTCGCCCACGACGCAGTAGACGTGGAAGGGTTTGTCGAGGACGCGCGCGCCGATGGCCATGCCGACGGCCTGGCACAGGCCATGGCCCATGGACCCGGTGGACGCGTCGACGCCCTTGGCCTTGTGCGAATCGAGGTGCATGCCGAGGTTCGAGCCGGTGTGATTGAAATCCTTGAGCTCTTCTTTGGGGAAGTAGCCCTTGTGGGCGAGGACGACGGCGTGCCCCACGCCGCCGTGGCCCTTGCTCAGCACGAAGCGGTCCCGGTCTTCCCAGAGGGGATTGGCGGGATCGACCTTCATGTACTTCCAGTAGAGCGTGGTGAGCATGTCAACCATGCTCAGCGATCCGCCAATGTGCGCGCCGCCGGACCACCCGGTGACATCCACAATATCCTTGCGGACGGCATTGGCGCGCCGCTGTAGTTCGATACGTTCTTGATCAGTGATTGGCATGATTACGGTTCCTCGAATCCTTGCGTTGGCGCGCCCGGAACTCCGGGTGTGTCTCCTTGGAGCACAGACTTCACACTGTCAGGCAAGCGTTCCGTCAGCGGAACGCGGAAATGACGGGAGGCTGACGGCCGTGCGGCGCTGGCCGGCATATCGTCGCGTTGCGTCATCATGGCATACGGTCCATGGGGTGCCCTGCTACCTTCCCTTGATGGCCTTGAAGGCGTCGTCGGCGATGTCCCAGGTGCGCTGGAAGTCCTCATCACTGTGGGCGGTGGAGACGAACCAGTTGTGATGGGAGGTGAAGTAGGCGCCGCGGCGGGTGCATTCGCCGCACCACTCCTGCTGAAGCATCAGGGTTTCGTCTTCGATCAGGCGGTAATAGGCCATGCCGGGATCGCCGGTGACTTTGAGCGTATAGCCGTGGCTCTTCGCGATGCGGACGAGGCCGTCGTTCAGCTTGGTTCCATTCTCGCGGAGGACGTTCGGGGCGTTAATGCGCTTGAGTTCCTTGAGGCAGGCGAGGGCCGCGGCCATCGGTCCCGCGGAGTACCAGTAGCTGCCGGTATGGAAGACCTTGGCAGCGAAACTCTTGAGCGGTCCGGCGCCGACTAGGGCGGAAATGGGGTATCCGTTGCCAATCGCTTTACAGAAAGCGATGAGGTCGGGCTTGAACCCGAAGTGCTCGTTCGATCCCCCCAGATCGAGCCGAAACCCGCAGCGGACATCGTCCACGATGAGCAGGATGCCCTTCTTGCGGAGAAGTTGCTCGACCTTCTGCCAGTAGCCCTCGGCGGGGAATTCGTTGTCCGCAAAGACCGGGTGGTGATACGGGCTCGAAATGAACCCCGCAATCTGACCGTCATATTGATTGACCACGTTCTCCAGCGCGGCGAAATCGTTCCAGGGGATGCGGATGACATTGGCGTGATCATCCTCGATGAGCCCGTGATGGCCGGTCGCCTGCATCCAGGGCGAGGTGCCGTGGTAGCCGCCCTTGATCGCGATGATCTTCTTGCGCCCGGTGGCCGCGCGGGCGATCATGGTGGCGTAGTTCGTCACATCCGCACCGTTCTTGGCGAAGAAGGCCCAATCGGCGATGGGGATGAGATCAACCATGAACTCGGCGAGTTCCACCATTTTCGTCGAGGCAATCGTATTGGAGTCGGCGAGCTTCATCTGCTCCTGATAGGCCTCATCGACCGCGGGATGCGCGTAGCCGAGGATCATGGGGCCGTAGGCGCACATGTAGTCGATGAATTCGTTCCCGTCCACATCCCAGAAGTGCGCGCCTTTGGCACGCGCGCCAAAAAAGGGATAGGCGCTGACCGGGACACAGGGAGCCGGGCTGAAGTGTCCGTAGATGCCGCCAGGAATGACCTTGCAGGCGCGGGCGAACCACGCTTGCGACTGGCTGTAATCAAACGTGTTCATGATCTCTCCATGTTCATCGGAACGGCCTCTTCCGAGGCTCCTGGCACGTAGCAGCACCCCATCGCGGCGTTCACTTCAGATAGTGTTCCACGCGGTCGAGGATCAGGCCGATATTGTCAATAATGGGAATCATGCCATTGAGCATGAGGCGTTGCTCCGCCACCGCCTGGAAGGCGTCGAGCCGGCCGCCGAGCAGGGCGTTTGCAGACTCGATGTCGCGGAAAGTCATCGTGGCCGTCGGGCTGGCGTGGGAACCTTTTCCGACAGAGATGCCGTCCTTCGTGAGGACCAGGTGCACGTAGGGCCCTTCCGGAAGCACGCCGATCTGGAGGATGCCCGCGGGCGTGTGCGAGAAGACGGCGTTGCACGTGGGTTCAAGCAGGGCCAACTCCTTGATCGCGTGCGCGGCGGTATAGAGGGTGAGGGTCGTGTTGATCCTGCGGTAGTCGCCGTCTTCGTTTCGGGCGTTGTCGGGCTTGAGGTAGTACTCGAGGCGTTCCGTGAGCTGGGTGAAATCCTTCTGCAGGAATCCGAGGCGCGAGAAGCCTTTTAGGGGAATGGGGGTGCCCGATCCGTCGAACATCTTGTTCAGGTGGCGGGGAGACAGGAAGAAGAGCCGGATGGCCGGATTGGGATGGCTCCCGATGGCATGCTTGCAGACCCCGTTCTGGAAGTCGAGGGACGCGCTCGGGCCGTTCAGCACGCTGAACTGGATGGAGACATTCCACTGCTTCACGGATTGGGCCACCTCGCGATCGAGCTGGACCAGTTGTTCGAAGTTCTGCAGCAGGGCATAGAGGTTCAGCCTCGCCCGAATCAACTCAATATCCATGCAGTCCCCACTCCTCTCGGCAATTGCTCGCGGGTTACGCTAGCACAGTCCATGAGACGGCCGCAACTGACTAGAGATAGTCCTTCGCCAGGCGGTTGATCGTGTCGACCCCGCGCAAAATCACATCCTCGGCCGCAGCGAACGAGATGCGGAAATTGGATTTGAAATCGGAGAAGACGCTGCCCGGAATGATGAGCAGGTTGTTTTCGATGGCTTTCGTCACAAAGGCGTCGCCGTCGCCGCCGGGTGCGTTCGGGAAGATGTAGAAGGCGCCGCCCGGCTTCACGGGATTACAGCTATCCTTGAGGCCCTCATAGACGAGGTCGCGCTTGCGCCGGTAGGCGG
>CAILVY010000345.1 GCA_903837785.1 Candidatus Hydrogenedentota bacterium | reverse complement strand
GAGGTCGTGGCCGTAACACTGACCGCGCCCGCGGCATGCGCCGGAGAGGTCGCTGTGATCTGGGTGCCGCCCGCATTCACGGAGACACCCGTGGCCGCCGAGCCGCCAAAGGACACGCTGGCGCCGGCCAGGTTCGTGCCTGCAATCGTCACAGCGGTGCCGCCCGCGGTGCTGCCCGAGTTGGGCGTGATGCTGCTCAGCGTCGGGGCCGCGCCCGCGGGCTTGTCTGCCGCATTGCCGGGAAACGTCAACGCCTGGATCTCGGCAATGTTGCTGAAACCGTCGCCGTCCGAGTCCTGGCTTTCTATAGCAGTGAAGCTATAGTTGGCGGTGCGCCAGGCCGCGCCATACGCATTCCGTGTTGGCGCGGTTGTGTGGCACAGCGTGCACGCATTGAGTTTCGTGCCAACAATGGCCGGGTACTGCGTTCGTGCATCCGTGAGGTAGCCTGATGACGCGGAGGCAGCCCCCGCAATCAGCACGCTCATCACAGCGCACAGGGTCAAAATGCGCAGAATTCTCATAAAAGATGCTCCTCGTCGGTTTTGATCCGATTCGCCCGCTCCGGGCTTGCTCTGTAACCTTGACACACACACAACCGCTATAGCGTCCGCCCGTACGGGGTCGAACGCATCGCCTGCTCGCCGGGAGGCAGGAGACGCACGAATTCTAGCTTGGCCCCCCCAATCTGTCAAATTCCAGAATAACACAAAGTCGCTATAACTGCGAAAGGTGCCAGGTTCTCCCGTCAAGTGTTTCCTAGTTTATACGGGGTCCTTGGGCCTCCCATTCTATCAATTAAGTTTAGGTAATAGAATGATTTAGCGCTATTGGGGATTACTTGGTGCAAGAGTCAAAAGGACGAAAACTGCAGCTACTGCGCGTTCGGAATCAGGGTTTTATCCCGAAAATATTCTGTCAACTATTTACCAACTTAGAGGAATGATACAAAATGACAGATCTACCCGGGATGTTATTGATTGGCGCATTTTTCATAGTCTGGGATGCGAGAAGCGAAAGCATGGGGGAGGGGGTGCTTCCAGGAGTCTGCGGGGGGCCTTCTTGTTCCACTCGGTCAGGACCGTGGTGAAGAAGAGCCTTCTGCGAAGCCCTGATCGGGCGTTGAGACGGTTCCGGGCGGTCCCGGAAGGCCTGGGGGGCCGAAAGGCGTGAGCGCGGACCTACTTCCGCCGGTCCACCAGGAAATTGGAGCCGGGGAGGTTCTTGGTGAATTTCTTCATTTCGGCGGCACGGGCACTGATATCGCCGATGTGGTCGACTTCGGTGATCGTGGTATCGATCACCGCAATCGAACAGGTCATCAACGGGAAGAACTGTGGATTGCCGCGCCGGTCCACCGAATTGATGCCGCCGCCATTGCGGTCCTCGTCGTCGTAGAAATTCGGGACGATGAGGTCGAAGCTTCGGATCATATCCTGACAGGCCTGTTCCGCGAGGGCGGGCGGGGCAAGGAAGATGAAATCATCGCCGCCCACGTGCCCCAGATAGGTTTCGGGGCAGTTCAGGCCGCGGACGGCATTGACCAGGATGCGGGCGGTCATCCGGAGCACTTCGTCACCCCGGCTGAAGCCGTACTTGTCGTTGAAGGACTTGAAGTTGTCCAGGTCAACGTAGCCCGTCGCGAACGGCGTGCCCTCCGCAAGGCGGCGTTCCGCCTCCCGGATGATCGTGATGTTGCCCGGCAGGCCCGTCAGCGGGTTGGCATTGACATCGCGTTGCGCCCGCGCAAGGCAAAGGCGCACCCGGGAGAGCAGCGACTCCGAGTCCACGGGCAGGAAGACATAGTCATCGGCCGGGGTGCGCTGCCAGTCGATTCGGGAGGTTTCTTCGGCGGAGACCATGAGGATCACGGGCAAGTGGCCGTAGACATTGTCCGCCTTCAGTTGTTCGAGGAGCGTGCCGCCCGCCTTCTCCGTGCCCGGGAGGCCATGGGGCAACACGATACATTGCGGCGGGTCCGCGTAAATCGCGGCCAGGATGTCCCGGTTCGTGTGCGCCTCGATCGCGCGTACCCCGCCCGCCTGGAGCGCTGCCGTCAGTTGATGCGCCCGCGCCTGGTCCGGATCGATGACCAGTATCGCGCCCTGGCTCATGCTCGGCTATTTCCCTTCCGTAAACACGTTCAGGCCGCTGTTGTACTCCGACTCCGTCGCCTTCAGCACGCCGTCAATCTGCTCGAACGTCAAGCCCAGATCCCGGAAGGCCTTGTGGTCGATCGGCGGCATCGTGGGGTCGCCCCCGTCCCCGTAGCTCATGCCACGCGCCAGAATGTCCGCCAGGTGCACCACCGCAGTCTCCGGGCTGTTCTTCACCTGCGCGGGCGCATGATGGAAACTCAGCGCGTTGTTCAGGCGCTCGGGCAGGTGCCAATGGGCCGCCACCCATCCGGCCACGGCACAGTGATCGAAACCGAATACCTCGAGTTCCGCCACCGCAATGTGCACCCGCCGCTCCCGGGCTATTCGGAACACGCGATCATATTCCCGGGGCACGATGTGCGCCAGCACCACTTTGCCGAGGTCGTGCAGCAAACCCGCCACCAGAATCTCGTCCGGCTCGCGCAGATTCAGTTCGCGCGCCATGCGCCGGCTCAGCAAGGCCGTCCCGAGGCTGTGTTCCCAGAGGCCGCGGGCCTCCTTGGCGAGTTGATCAAAGACCGTCGTGCTCAGCACCAGCCCCTTCACCACATTGAATCCCAGGAGCACGAGCGCGTGACGGATCGACGAGATGCGCCCCGGAAACCCGTAGAACGGCGAATTCACCAGGCGCAGCAGCCGCGCGCTCAACACATGATCCCGCGAGATCATGTCGCCCACCTGCTGCACGTTTGTGTCTTCTTCTTCGACCATCGTGGCGATGAGGTGCACCACCCCCGGCAGTGTCGGCAGGTTCGACAAGTCCTCAATCTCTTTCCGCAGCCGTTCTTCGCTTATCGGCAAGGAAACGTCCTCCCGCCGCGGGCACGTTCGCCCGCCGCTTACTCCATTCGCATCGCGTGAAACCGTTTCACCAGCGTCGCTTTCACCTGCAGCAACAGGGGATCGTCCACTCCCTGAAAGCGGTCCTCCAGCGCCTGCAGGCGCTCCTCCACCTTCGGGCCCGGGCCGAGCGTCCCCACGATGACCGCGCTCTCCACCTTCGCATTGCGTATACGGCTGATCGCGGCCTCCGTCAACTCGAAGCCCGCCGGGCACAGCACGACCCCGTTGGGATTCCGGACCGCCGAGGCCAAAACCTGCCCGGGCCTCAATTGAGAAACGTTCACCAGTTCCACACAGGGCTCCTTCTTCGTGTCCCTGATTCTACGCGATTCCGCACAAATCCTGCAAAAGTCGTGGAACGGACCACCCTTGACAGGAAACCCCCGGGGTGCTAGGCTCGATTCGGCCGGAAATGGCCGGGGAACGGTTGAGACTAAGCAGTGAGCGGCTGCGTGCCACTGCTGGATTGAAAGGATCAATGGTGGAGGGGATCGGCGCAATAAGGGGCGCGTCGCCATCGGTTGCGTTGCCCGTGTGCGGGAAAGTCGGACCTTCCGTGCCTGTTTGAACGGGGCACGCACGGTGTCGATGAGCGTGCGGACGCCATCTGTTGTGCCGGAATCTCGCCTGCCGCCACTGCAGCGTGTGAGGTCGTGCAGCAAGCGATAAGAATACCCTTGATCCGGATGCGGGTTTAGAGCGGAACAGCAACTGCCCAGGCGGTTGTGTTGGCCGTTGGAATGCGTCGAAATCAGTGGGGTTGTGCCAAGGGCGGGACGGGCGCGCGCCATGCCGGCCAGCGGCATAAGAGAATGCAAGGAAGGGGCAAATCCATGACACGCGTAACCATGATTCACCGTGCGGTTGTTGTCTCGAGTATATGGATGACCGGGGTGCTGGCCGCCTTCTCCGCGTCAGGCACCACCTTTGAGGTGAGCACCAACGCCGATAGCGGCGCGGGTTCATTTCGGGCCGCGATCCAGTCGGTCAATTCCCAGGCGAGTGGATCACACACCATCGCATTTGTGGGGGGGCCGCATCACATCATCCTGAACAGCGTCTTGCCCGCGATCAACTATGCGGGCAGTGTGACGATTCAGGGCAATGGCAGCACCATTGACGGCCAGAACCTTGCGGGGACGCTCGCCGGTCTCGTCATTCCCACCGACGGCAAGATCATCGAGAACCTCACGCTAATCCGCTTTCCCTGGCATGGGATCATCATCACCGGCAACGAGTGCGTGGTTCGCAAGTGCCATATTGGCAATGATGGGGTGTCCGCATGGGCAAACGCCGGCACGGGGATACTCATCGAAAACGGCGACAAGAACATCATTGGAGGCAATCAGCCGACGGACCGCAACGTGATTTCGGGGAACACGGGGAGCGGGGTGCACGTCGAAGGCGGGCAGGACAACGCCGTCTTGAACAACCACATCGGTACGGATGACCTGGGCATGAACGCCATTCCCAATCAGGGGAGCGGCGTGAGCGTCACCGGCGGGAGCACCAGCATCGGCGCGCCGGGTCAGGGAAATGTCATTGCGGGCAATGCAGGGAGCGGCATTTCGCTTTCGGCGTCCAGTACCGCGGGTTCCGTGGTCGAAGGGAATCTTATCGGCGTCAATGCGACCGGGTCCACGGCATTGCCCAACGGCAGCATGGGGATTCAGATGACCAATGCCGAGGACATTCAAATCGGCGGTTCCGCCGCAGGGGCGGGCAATGTCATCAGCGGCAATGGGAGTATCGGTATTTTCGCCAATCACGGGACCTCAGCACTGGTTATCCAAGGCAATCGCATCGGCTGCGATGCCTCGGGGTTGCTGCGCGTAGCCAATGGTTCCGACGGCATCAGGCTTGCCAGCACCCCCGGCGCGACGATTGGCGGAAACGCCGTGGGCGCCGGCAATATCATTTCGGGCAACAACCAGAGCGGCGTTCTGTTGACGGGCGTTCTCACCACGAACTGTACCGTGCAGGGAAACAAGATTGGCGTCGGCGCGGATGACGCGACGCCCATACAAAACTCCCTTCATGGCATCGAGATTTCAACGGACGCATCGTCTAACACCATCGGCGGCGACACCCTGGCGAAAGGGAACCATATCGCCTTCAACAGCAATCAGGGAGTCTTCGTGGACGGGGCCTCGAGCCAGGGCAACACCATTCGCTTGAATTCGATCCACGACAACGTTTTTGGCATTGCCTTGGCCCACGGCGCCAACGCCGGCATTGCCGCGCCGAGCGTCGCCGGGTTCAACTGGCTCAACGGAACGGCGCCTGCCAATGCCCTGGTCGATTTCTACCTGAATGCCGACGGTGAAGGCAAGACCTACTTGTTCACCTTGACGGCAGGCCCCACCGGGGTCTTCGCCGAGGGCGTTGACCTCCAGGGGCTTGCCGGAAAGTTCATTACGGCCACGGCCACGGCCAGTGGAAATACCTCGATGTTCTGCACACCGGTTCAGGTGCCTTGGGAAGCCGGGTGTACGGGTTTCGTCTCCACCATGGTGCCGGTCACGATTGCGGGAGGCGATGGGGACTCCAGTTTGCTCGAAATTGCCGAACCCCTGATGATTGCCGATCTCAATATCGAGATCTGGCTGGATTGTACGTACGTCGACGGAATGACCGTGACGTTGGAATCGCCCCAGGGCACGACAGTCACCCTTACGGATGCCGTCAGCGCGTCGGGCAGCAACTTCTATTTCACCCAATTCGATGATGAGGCATGGATGAGCATCAACGATGGCGAACCGCCCTTCTCAGGGTCGTTTCAGCCGATGGAATCGCTCTCTGCCTTCGATGGTGAAAGCGCGGCCGGAACATGGACCTTGATGGTGGACAACCTGGCCCCGGACCCTGCGGTACTGCAGCATTGGGAAGTCTGTATCGCAGCGGCTGAAGGCGAGGGTGAAGGCGAGGGCGAGGGTGAAGGCGAAGGCGAAGGCGAAGGCGAGGGAGAAGTCCCGCCGGTGGTCATTGTAGTCACTAACCCCGCGGACAGCGGTCCCGAAACGCTGCGCGAAGCCATAGGCCAGGCCAATGCCGATCCTCAGCCCAACCAGATCCTCTTTGACCTCCCTGCGCCCCGCACCATCGCGCCGACCAGCCCGCTCCCCGTGGTGAATGATGGGGCCGGCACAACCATCGACGGATTCAATCTGGTGACCCTCGACGGCGCCAGTGCGGGTGCCGGTGCGATAGGCATCGCGATCGGCAATGCGGGGCATGCCAACATTCTCAACATGCGGATCGTCAATTTCTCCGACGCGGGTATCCAGAGCGATGGACCGGGAAATCGCATTGCGGGGTGTCACATTGGCAATGACGGCGTGTCCGCATTGCCAAACGGCTACGGAATTCGTGTGGCGACGGGCGCCGTTGAAACAGTCATTGGCGGCACGGCCGTGAGCGACCGCAACGTCATTTCGGGCAACCTGCACTCAGGGATTCGCATCCACAGCACCGAACCGTGTCTTGTTCAGGGCAACTACGTCGGCGCCAATGAGGCCGGTGAAGCAAGTCTCGGGAACGGGCAGCACGGAATCTGGCTGCAGGATGCGCTCTCCGGTGTGATAGGCGGCAGCGGTCCGGGAGAGGGCAATCTGATTGTGGACAACGCTGAGGTCGGTGTCATGCTCAGCAGCGGAATGCAGCACCAAGTGCTGGGCAACCAGATCTTGGGCAACAACTTCGGCATCTACCTGACTCGCGCTGTCGGCTGTGAAGTCGGGGGCGCGGGTGACGGTGCGGGCAACCTGATCTCCGGGAACCTGAGCAGCCAAGTGATCCTGGAAATGGGGGCTAACGGCAATGCGCTTCAGGGTAATCTCATCGGACTCGATGCCACGGGCGCTGCGGCGTATCCTGTTACTGGAGACATGCACGGCATATACATATTGGACGGCAACCTGAACGTCATAGGCGGCAGCGCGCCCGGCGCAGGGAACACCATCGGGAACTGCCGGAACGGCATTGTGGTCTTCTCCGGCGCGCAGAATCTCATTCAGGGAAACCGCATTGGAACGGATATTTCCGGGATGAATCCCGTGCCGAACAGCGAGAGCGGTGTGGTCCTCCAATCCAGTGTGAACCAAATCGGCGGCACCGAAGACGGCGAGGGCAATATCATTGCATTCAATCAGTGGTGGGGCGTCCAGGTCAGCAATGGAGTGACCTCGAACAGCATTTTCAGAAACGCGATCTATGCCAATGGCTACAGCGGCATTCTGGTGAGTACCGGCTCGAATGACGATATCCCCGCGCCAATCATCACGGGGCTTGGCTCGGTGGATGGTACTGCAGTGCCGAATGCGCGGGTGGAGATTTTCGCCGACGAAGACGCACAAGGCAGGTTCTTCCTGGGTGCTGCGTATTCCGATCTCGGCGGCAGTTTTCATCTGGACGTGGACCTGACGGCCTATGCAGGCTTGAATCTCACCGCTACGGCCACGAATGCGAACTTCAGTACCTCCCAATTCAGCGACCCCGTCCCCGTATCGCCCGCGGAAGGGGAAGGAGAAGGGGAAGGGGAAGGAGAAGGCGAAGGGGAAGGCGAAGGCGAAGGGGAAGGCGAAGGCGAAGGGGAAGGCGAAGGGGAAGGCGAAGGCGAAGGGGAAGGCGAAGGCGAAGGCGAAGGCGAAGGCGAAGGCGGATGCCACACGTCGGATCAGGACTGCGACAACCTGGTCAACCTGTCAGAACTGCTGCGGGTCATCCAATTCTTCAATTCCGACGGATATCACTGTGAGGCGGGTACGGAGGACGGCTACAATCCGGGCAACGGAGACCGCACCTGCACTCCTCACCAGTCAGACTACAATCCGCAGGATTGGCATGTGGACCTGTCAGAGCTGCTCCGGGACATTCAGTTCTTCAATTCTGGTGGATACCACTCTTGCCCCGGCGAAGGCACGGAAGACGGCTATTGTCCCGGGCCGGCACGCTGAGCCGAGGGGAAAGGACGGCCTCGGATAGACAGCGGAGCACATCCCGCGTGATACGTTGTGTGGGTTGCGTTCTGGCGGCAGTGTTGTGCGTTGCGCCTGCTGCAGGATCCGGATTGCATCTATGTCCTCCACGCAACCGTGTGTCGCTTCATAATGGCTTGAGCAAAGCAGACACGGATTACACGGATTGCACGGATTCTGAGATGGAAGATCGTGAGTTCGGTTTCTGGGGGGATGGCAAGAGAATTTCGCCCCGCGTCCCAAGTATGGCGTGCTTGAAGTTCGTTTTGCGGGGGTGGGGGCCAGGCGGAATGAGACTGTCCTCCGGAGTTCGTTCGATCATCCAGCCAATCCGTGTAATCCGTGCAATCCGTGTGTCTCTCTTCTCGGCCTGGAACAAGGCAGACACGGATTACGGGGATTACACGGATTTCAGCGCGCACATCGCCGTTTGGAGCCTGCCCCCCGTTTCAGCTACGATAAATCCACCCAACATGGGGAGAGTATCCATGAATCTCGCAGGATTGAGCGCCGTCGCCGCGTGCCTGTTGCTGCAGCTTTCCGGAATCACCGGGCAGGTCACGGGACCCGACGGCACGCCGGTGCATGGCGCGCGCGTCTTCGCCGAACCGGGTATCGCGGGCGCATTGCTCGAAACCCAGACCGCCGAGGACGGACAGTTCCGCATCGACAACGTTGCGGGGGAGGGAGTGGGGGTCTTCGCGATCGCGCCCGGCCTGGGCTTTGGCGGACGGCATGTCAACCTCTCCGCGTCCGCCGAGGCGGCCGTGCCGATCCAGTTGCAGCCCGCGGCGTCCATCTCGGGAAGCGTGGCGACCGAGAAGGGCGAGCCGATTCGCAATGCGCGCATCACGCGGGTGGGCATCCTCTCCGAGCCCAAAGTGGGCATTCCCCTGGCCAAGCTCGGCGCGTTCGGTTTTCCCGAACCCGTGACAAACGAAAAGGGCGAATACACGATCGCCAACCTGCCCGCCGGCGCCAAAATCGCCATCAAGATCGCCCATTCCGATTATGCCCAGGAAGCGCTGGACAACGTGGACGTGGGGCGGACGGATCTCAGGGCCGTGCTCCATCCCGGCGTAACATTGCGCGGCGAGGTTACGGCGCGTCAGGGGGGACAGCCCCTCAGCAGCGTTTCCGTGCTTGTGCGCAGCGCCCAGCCGCCGCACGATACCGCCATGGTCCTGACGGACGCTTCCGGCCAGTTCTCGCTGCGCTTGAAGCCCGGCCAGTATGCCTGTCAGGCCTCCGGCGCCTCCCTGCGCAGCGCGGGCTGGGAGGCGATCGCCTTCACGGACGAAGCGCCCGAAGCGATGATCCGGCTTAGCGTTGCGGCCACGGGTTCCATCCACGGCGAAATGCGCGATGCGGTTTCTGGCAAGCCCGTCGAGGGCGCCCGCATCCTCGTGGAGTGCGGCGGAAAACAGGCCGCATTGCTCCGCACGGGGAGCGCGGGCGAGTTTCAGACCGCGTTGGCCGAGGGCGAAGCACTGATTAAGCTCGAGCCCGTCCCCGGCTATGCCGCGCCCGAGCGGGCGGCCATCCGCGTGCAGGTGGCTGCCGGACAGAACGTCGAGTTGCCTGGGCTGTGGCTCAAACCGATCCCCATGTATCGTCTCCAGGTGGTGGACGAAGATGCGCAGCGCCCGGTTTCCGGCGCGGTCATCACTCTGCTGAACCCGCCGCAACTCGGCTGGCACGTCACCGGTCCCGACGGCAGCGTGGAACTGGGGATCGCCGCAGCGCCCGCGGGTGGGCGCATTGTGGGTTTTGTTGAGGACCGCACCCGGCCGCTCGGCGCGCTCTTCCAGATTGCCGCCACGGGTCATGCCGTTGCGCGGGTACAACTCCTGCCGCTCGCATCAATCACCGGCCGGGTCGTCTCGGAAGGCGGCAAACCCGCCGAGGGGATTGCGGTCAGCGCCGTGTTCGAGGACATCGAGTTGTGGCGAACCGTCTCCGGGGCGGATGGCGTGTTCTCGTGGCCGTCCGTCGTGCCCGGCGTGCCCCAGCAGTGTCTCGTGCATGCGGCCGCGCCGGTTCAATCGAAGGGTTTCAACCCCCAGTTCGGCGCATCGGAGAACCTCGGAGACATCGTCATCGGGGCTTCCCCGAAGGGCGCGTCTTTCCTCGGGAAACGCCTGCCCTGGCGCAAGTATCGGCTGCTTCAGGGACCCGCCCCGGCCAGGGATGGCCCGGCCATCGTCGTGTATGCGTCTCGCGAACAGGTCCCGGCGTTGCTCGAAAGTCTAAGCGCCGTGCAGGGGGCACTCGGCGACCTGATTATGATGGCTCTCGTCTCCGACGACGGCGTGAACGTCGAGCCTCCCGGGATCCCCGTGTTCTCTGGCAAGGCCCCCGCCCTGGCCACAACGTATGTGGTGGGCGACGGGGGCAAGGTTGTCCTCGAAACCTTCGGCCTGCCGCCCCTTCGCGCATTGACCCAGGAAGCCCGTTGAGGAAGCATCATGCAGTGTCATCTTTGCCTGTCCATTTCGCGCCGCCCGACCGGTGTGCGGCGTTTCCTGCCGGTCCTGGCCGCCGTCTGCGTCACGATGCTCCTGTCGCCTGCCGCGGTGGCGTTCAGCGTGCAGGGGCAGGTCTTTGATGGGAAGGATGACGTCGTTCCCGCGGCCCGGGTGTGGCTCGTGCAGGACCGCGATGTCCGGCAAAGTACCACAAACAACAACGGCGACTTCGAGTTTGAGAAGGTCGGCGTTGGCGAAGTGCAGGTCGTCGTGCTGAAAGAAGGCTTGGCACTGGGTGGATTCACCGGCTTTCTCGTCTCGGATTTCCAGATCCGCATCCGGCTGCTCGAACCGGACACGCTCACCCTTCGCATCATTAACCAGGACTTCTTTCCCGTCGGCGGCGCGCGCATTCGCCGTCTCTTCGTGGTCGACGGGTTCGCGGTCCCGGTCGAACTGCTGGCCGAACATGGCTTTCCCGCCGCACGCTCCGGCGAAGACGGCCTGCTTGCGTTTCCCCAGCTTCCCAAAGGCGGCGCGGTCCAACTCTCCGCGGCCCATTTCAAGTATGCCGAAACCTTCGCAGCGTATCTTCCGGTCGGCGGCGAGCGCCAGGACATTGTGCTCTATCGCGGCCTCCAGCTTCGGGGCCGGGTGACCGCGGGCACGGAACCCGTCGCAGAGGCGCGGGTGTCTGTGTACCGCGCCGGACTGGGAGGGGGGCGCGCCTATGCCGATATCCTCAGCGATCCCGAAGGGTACTACAGCGTGCGCGTCCCGCGCGGCGAATATCAGGTGCGCGTCCTGCATCCGCGCTATGCCGCCCCCGAGCCGGCTTCCGTCACCCTTACGGGCGAGACCGAAAGCGTCGTGGCGGACCTGAAGATGGTTGCGCCCAGGGTCATCGAGGGCGGCCTCCGTTTTCCCGACGGTACGCCCGCCCCCGGAATTGAAGTGGTCTTTCGCGCCGGGGAAATCACCACGGCCACGACCCGCACCGACGCCGAGGGCGCGTTTCACCTGACTGTGGGCAAGCCCGAGGGCGTGCTGCACATCATGGCGCCGCCCGGATTCATGACCGAAACCCTCGCCGACATCCCGGTGAAACTGGGCGACGAAGTGAAGGCAGCCATTAAGCCGGTCCGGCTGCTCGAACTGCCCCGGGTTCAGGGAAGCGCAACCTTGCCCGGAGGCGCGCCCACAGGCCGCCTGTTGATTTCCTCGCTCGACCTGCCCTATCCGGTCTGGGCGATCTCGGACGAGCAGGGGCGTTTCGATCTTCGACTGGCCTATGCGCCAGAGAAGGAAGCCATCCATTTCCGGGTGGAACATGCCGCGCAATTGCTGCGGAAGGATTTCGAGGTCGATGCGAAGCAGCCCAAGCCCGTGGCGCTGACGCTCGAACCCTTTACCCTCGCCGAGACGCCGCCCGCCTTGGCGGGTGGAAACGATCTTTCCTCGCTGGCTGGCAAGCCCGCGCCTGAGCTCAAGTGCTCCGACTGGTTCAATACGCAGGCGCTCACCCTGGCCTCTCTCAAGGGCAAAGTCGTCGTCCTGTACTTCTGGGCCGGATTCGATGACAGCCCCCAGGGCCGCAGCGGACTCGAGGAAATGCGCGCCCTGTACGACCTGCTGGGCGCAGCCCCGGACGTGGCCTTTCTCGGCGTGCATGACGAAACGGCCGATGCCGACGAAGTCGAGCAGTATGTCCACGAGTTCGGCGTACGCTTCCCCGTCGGACGCGATGCCGAGCCTTCCGTCAGCTTCACGAATTACCTCATCAGTGCCGTGCCGCAGGTGGTGCTGCTGGACAAGGAAGGCATCGTCCGCCAATTCCAGACACAGGGACGCCTGCTCGAGATGATTACGGCGTTGCGCGGCGGGGCCCCCAAGACATAAAAACGCCGCGAAGCGTGGAACACACAACTTCGCGGCGGTGAAATGCGCTTAGAGGCTGGCGGCGCGGCGTTGCAGCGAAGACTTCTTGCGGGCGGCCGCATTCTTGTGAATGACGCCCTTCGCCGTGGCCCGGTCAATCTCCGACAATGCCGCGTTCAGGGTGGCCTTCACCTTTTCCGCGTCCTTCGACTCGAGGGCCGACATTGCCTGCTTCGTCGTCGTCTTTACGCGCGAACGCACCGCGATATTCCGCTGGCGGCTCAGTTCGTTCGTTTCGATGCGCTTCTTCTGCGACTTAATCTTAGCCATGGGCTCGTGCGTCTCCCGTTAATTGCATTTGTTGGGCGTTGGAGTTCGCAAGTATAGCAAAGGTCCGCCCCCATATCAAATGCCCGTCCAAAGTGAATAGTTGGAACGCGAATCCGTCTGGTTGTATAATGATGGTCCCTTCAAACGTCCGCGGTTCTGGCACGGACGGCGGAAAGAAACGCAGAAAAGCCAAGTTGGAAAGGAAGACTGGACATGAAGAAAGTGGTGTTGGCAGTAGTGCTTGCGGTGGCTGTGGCGGCGACGCTGGGCGCCGGATCCGTGTTGGCTCAGAGCACGGCCGCGCCGGTCGTGGTTACCGGCGACAATGTCGGCTTGATCAAGACCCTGGCGAGCGCGGAAGCGGCGAATGCCAGCGCGGCCGTGGGCGCGCTGAACGTCCTGAAAGTCACCGAAGCCAAGACAGCCGATGGCAAGCCCATTGCCGATCTGGCAGGCAAAGTGCTCCATTACGTGCCGACCAAGGCGGCCGACTCTCTCCTCCTGGGCGATGCCATGCAGGGCAAGAAGATCAAAGTGACCGGCAAGCTGTTCAAGGCCGAAGCTTCGCTTCTGGTCGAGAAGGTTGAAGAAGCCACGGCTGCCGCCCCGGCCGCCCCGGCCGCCGCTCCGGCCGCGCCCGGCGCCAAGCCTGCCGCGCCTGCCCCGGCCAAAGGCAAAGACGACTTCGAAGACATTCCCGTGAAGAGCAAGAGCGGCCTGCAGGTCCTGTAAGCCGTTCTTTTATTGGGTTTAGTGGGGAAGACTCCTTGAGAGGTGTTCTCCCCACGCCCCGTTCAGGTATTTCCCGGTGGCGCGGCGCATGGATGTAATCCGTCCATGCGCCGCGCACGCTTTGTGAATAAGCGGGAGGATTGCTCGTCTCGTTCAGCAACTAAGAAGCCTCGGGAGGCCAAGTCCATGTTTGTTAAGATCTTGGTGGCACTAGCGGCAGTCCTTGCGGTAATCATCCTGGGCCTTGCAACGGCGTTCGCACAGGGGAAGGTGGCGCAAAGCACGCCGGTGACTGTCACGGGGGAGAATTACTGCCTTCTGGACGCTCTGGGGAAAACGCAAACGGCGCTGCCGGCGCTGGTCAAACTTAATGCGCTGCGCGTGGTCACGGCCAAGGGTGGGGATGGCAAAGTCATGCCCGAGTTCACGGGCAAAACACTGCATTACCTCGCCACGAAGTCTGCCGAGGCGTTATTGACCGGCGATGCCGCGCGCGGCCGGGAAGTGAGCATCAGGGGCAAACTCTTCCGGAACGAGGCTGTTCTGCTGGTTGATAGCTTCGAGATCCAGGAAGACTTCGCGGAGATAAGACCCGTGCGAGCAACCACTGGATTGATCCTCATGGAAGATGGCACGACAAGGACGCTGGACCCCAGGACGCTTCTCCGGGACCTGAATGATAACTTTGAAGTTGATGCGAAGACCGAAGCGCTGAAAACGGTTCAAGCGGTGATAACGGGGGAGAACTATTGTCTTCTGGACACTTTGGGAAAGAGCGAGACGGCCTTGCCGGCCTTGGGCAAGCTGAATGCCCTCCGGGTGGCCACTGCCAAGAGTGGGGATGGCAAAGTCATGCCCGAATTCACGGGAAGAACGCTGCATTACCTCGCCACGAAATCCGCGGAGCAACTGCTGACCGGCGAAGCCGCGCGTGGCCGGGAAGTGAGCGTCAAGGGCAGACTCTTCAAGAACGAGTCTGTTTTGCTCGTCGATTCCTTCGAGGTCCAGGAAGACTTCGCGGAGGTTAAGCCCATCCGCGGCGTCACCGGGGCGCAAGACATGGGCGTAGCGCCCGAGAAGTAGTGCTCGGTATCAATTCTTCACCCGGCGGAGGTTGGCGGCCGCGGCTTCGCAGGCGGGGTCGATGGCGAGGGCTTGGGTGAAGTACTTCCGGGCGGCGTCATAGAGTCCGGCGCGCGCGCAAATCACGCCCACGTTGTTCAGGAGGATGAGGTCCGGGCCGTAGAATGCAATTGCCTCATCCATCAGGCGTTGTGCGGCCTGAGCATTGCCTTGAGCGATGAAGTCCTTCGCCTTCGCAATCTTCACCTCGACCACGATGAGTTCGGCCGTATTGTCGCCGTGCGTATCGCGGGGATCGAGCGTGTGCCAGCGGTACTCGCTCCAGTAATCGCGGGCGGGCGGGGTTTCGCCGGGACGCAAGGCGCGGTAGGCGAGTCCCGCGTGCATGTACGTGATTCCGGGGATCTTCGGCGGTTCGGAGAAGTAGACGGGGCGGTCCGTGTGCTCGAGCAGCCATCCGAAGATCAGCGGTTCTTCGCGGCGGCGCGGAAACTCGCCGATGCGCTCGCGTTCCTCTTGCGGCAAGTCCGGTACCAGCCCCATATCCACGTAGCCGTAGCGGCGGGCGATAGAGACATCGGGCCGCACGCCTTCGACCGCCTGGAGATACACGGAGGAGAAGCTCTGGTGATCCACGGCGGGGACATAGACCGCGTTGGGTTCGAGCGAGGACAGGACATTCCGGGCATAGTCCTCGGTCCAGTAGTACTGCGCGCGATCGTTGGCCCGCCAGTTCGCCATGAGCGGGCTGCACACACACAAGGCGGCCACGGGCCAGGCCGCATAGCGTCCCCAGGGCCGCCGCCGCAGTGCGTCCAGCGCTATGCCGATTCCGAGGGCGGTCACGAGGTACCCGGGAATGCCGAATACGCCCATGACGCAGAACCATTCCTTGTCGAAATCGAAGTTCTGGACGAGGATGAAGGCGATGTTCACGAGTGTGCCAATCGCCACGGCAAGCAAGGCGTAGGTCCACCGGCGGCGGAAGAGCACCACAAGGCCGAACGCGCCGAAGAGGCCGATCCAGGGGGTGAACTGCTGGATCCAGAACCCGGCGTACACATAGAGCTGATGCAGGAAGCGCGCGGCGCTGCGCGGATTGGCCGTGATGAGAAAGAGGTACTGCTTGCGCCGGATGTGGTCCCACATCTTGCCGAGGGTTTCGGGGTTACCCCAGTCTGCCACGGGGTTGGCGAGCGAGCGCATCGGCAAGTAGAGATAGAACAGCGTGCCCGCCAGCGCAACGAGCGTGAGCAGGGCGTACGTTCTCCAGCGCGGGCGCGGCCAATCGGCCGCCAGCGCGAAGATCATGAACAGCGGCCCGATCACGATCATTGTATTGTGGTTCGTCAGGCTGACGCCGTACGTCAGGGCGAAGGCATACAGCCACCGGTCCTGCCGGGTGGCGTGCCAGCGCCACAGCAGGAGCAGGCACAGGGCGAGGAAGAGTGCGTTCAGGGCGTAGACTTCAGCGATCACGGACTGCGACCAGAACTCGAGGGAATAGGCGAAGGCGAGCGCACCGGATACGGCGGCAAGGCGGCTGCGCGTCAGGAGGATGATGAGCAGGGCCACGACGGAAACGGCGCCCGACGCGGCCACGGCGGAGGCGAGGTTCACCCGCCAGGCCACCGAGCCGAAGGGAAGCCAGGTGAAGAGGTGGCTGAAGAGGCACCACGTCGGATAGCCGGGCGGATGCGCGATGCCCAGAGACCACGCGGCCGTCACGAGTTCCCCGCTGTCTTCGCCGGTGATTGTGGGGCCGAGTGTTCGGAAGTAGACCGCAAAGGCGGCCAGTCCGCAGAAGACGGCTATCGTTTGTTCGCTGCGGGAAAACGGAGCACTCGATGGGATGGCGGGGGCGGGAAGGGGCGCTTCAAATCCTGCTTTCCTCACCCTTCAAAATCCTTCTGATGTTGCTCCGATGCTTCAGCACAACCAGCACCGCCACGACGACCGCCACCACGCGCACCGGCAGGGACAGCGGCGTCAACAGCGCCGCCACGCACACCACCACCGCCGCTGTAATAGACCCGGCGCTCACCATGCGGGTTGCACCCACGATGGCCGCAAACGCGGCCGCGCCAATCAGCAACGGGATGGGGGCCAATCCCAGAAATGCGCCCGTGCTCGTGGCCACGCCCTTGCCCCCCTTGAATCCAAGGAAAACAGAGAACGTGTGGCCGAGAATCGCGGCGAGGCCGCAGGCGAGCGGAAGATGTTCCCACGCGGCCATGCGTCCGAAGAGCAGCACCGGCACGAGGCCCTTGAGCACGTCGCCCGCGAGCGCGAGCGCGCCGAGCTTCTTGCCGAGCACGCGCAGCGTGTTCGTGGCGCCGATGTTCTTGCTGCCGTGTTCGCGGATGTCGATGCCGCGCAGCCGAAGCCCCAGCCAGAGTCCCGTGGGCACGGAACCCAGGAGATAGGACAACGCCACCGCGGCCACTGCAAGAAGGAGGTGCATGATTCAGCAATCCCGTGAACGAGTTCTTATGATCTGGGCGCGCCTTCCCGCAATTCAAGTTTGATGGGCACGCCTTCAAACCCGTAGGCGGTGCGCAATTCGTTTTCGATGAAGCGCAGGTAGCTGAAATGAAAGAGGCGTTTCTGGTTGACGAAGAGCACGAACGTCGTCGGCTTCACGCCGGTTTGGGTGATGTAGTAGACGCGGGCGGCCTTGCCCTTCTGCGACGGGGGGTGGTGTTTCACCCGGAGCGTTTCAAAGAAACGGTTGAGTTCGCCCGTCGAGACCCGTTTCTCCGCCGCCTCCATGACGCGATCCACGTATTCGAAGGCCGTAAAGAGGCGCTTCCGCGTCAGATTCGACAACGTGATGTAGGGCGCGAACTTGATGTGCGGCATGCGAAGGTCGATCTCGTCGGCCAGCGCCTTGAAGCGTTTCTCGCGGTCCCCCACGAGATCCCACTTCGTGAAGGCCAGAACCATCGCCGTCCCGTTCTCCTCCGCGTAGCCGATGATGCGCTTGTCCTGCTCCGACAGCCCTTCGACGGCGTCGATCATGAGCAGGCAGACATCCGCGCGGCGGATCGCGCGCAGGGTGCGGGCGATGCTGAAATGCTCGACTTTCGTCTTGATGCCCGCCTTCTTGCGCATCCCGGCCGTGTCAATGAGCAGGTAATCCTTGCCCTCCCAGTGAAACTCGATGTCAATCGCGTCGCGGGTGGTCCCCGGCGTGTCGTCCACGATCGTCCGCTCTTCATTGAGGATGGCATTGATGAAGGAGGACTTGCCGACGTTGGGCTTGCCCACGATGGCCACCCGGGTGATCCGCTTCTCCGGAACCTCGCCCGGCTCGGCCTCCGGCGCCGCGCCCGCTTCCGGAAGGCTGGCGATCACCGCGTCCATCAGTTCTTCCAGGCCCTGATTGTGCGTCGCCGAAACGGGGAAGGGATCCCCGAGGCCCAAGGCATAGAACTCGACATGCTGTTCACGCAATTTTGGGTTGTCGAGCTTGTTGGCCGCGAGCACCACCGGTTTGCCCAGCCGAAAAAGTTCATCGCGCACCTGGTGATCGACCCGGGTGAGTTCCTGTTGCCCGTCGACGACAAAGACGATGACGCTGGCTTCCTGAAACGCGGCGCGCACCTGCACCTGCATCTTCTTCGAAATCGAATCGAGCGGGTGCTCCATGATCCCGCCCGTGTCCACGACGCGGAAACGCCGCCCCTCCCATTCGGCCTCGCCGAAGAAGCGGTCGCGCGTGATGCCTTCCTCGTCATGGACGATGGCGCGATGCTTTCCGATCATGCGGTTGAAGAGCGTGGATTTGCCCACGTTGGGCCGGCCACAAATGGCAACTAGCGGAAGGGGATTCTTACGGGGCATGGGTGTGATTCCTCAGGCGGCGTTCTTGACGAAGGCCTGCACGCAGCCCGCGTAGACATAATCCAGCAGTGAGAACACCGTCACCGCCAGGGTCAGTAACAACAGATGCGGAGCGAACGGCACGCCCAGCAGGAAGGCGATGAGCGTGCTCATCTGGCAGACGGTCGTGGCCTTTCCGGTCCAGCGCGGCTTCACCACGACCGGACCGAAATACTCATTAATTGTATAGGCGCCCATCACGATGATGATGTCGCGCGACAGGACGCACACGGGGAACCAAAGGGGGATCGCCGGCTCGAATTGTTCATTCGCGGCCAGGAAGACGAAGCCGAGGTTGACGATCAGTTTGTCCGCCAGCGGGTCCAGCCTGGCCCCGAAGGCCGTGCGCTGATTCAGGCGCCGCGCCACGTACCCGTCCAGGATATCGGAGAGCGAGGCGGAAACGTAGACGCCCAGCGCGATATGCCGCAGCCATTCCCGTTCCTGGGTGTAGCAATAGACTAAAACCACAAAAACCGGAATCATGAGCACGCGGAATATCGTAATTTTGTTCGCGATCGTCACGGCCTGCGCTTCATTCCCGTCCGTGAAGGCGCCAATGCCCCCGCCGGTCCGCCTACTATACCCGTTTGTGTACAACGGTTCAATGCGCCCCAACAGCCCCAGGCGTCCGCCGGGCACTGTGGTCCGGACCGGAAGTCCCGCCTATTCGGCCGGCGCCTCGATGCGGAGATGGCGGCGGATCTGGGCCACCAGTTCTGCCGGCATGAACGGTTTCGTGAGCAGCTCGGCCGCGCCGGCCCGGATGCTGTGCGCCCGCGCGTCGGGCGTGTGGGCGGAAGAGAGGCAGACCACGGGTATGTGCTGGGTCTGCGGGTTGGCCTTGACCTGCTCGCACACTTCGTAGCCGCTCATCATCGGCATCATGATATCCAGGAGGATCAGATCGGGTTTCTCCGTGCTGACCACGTCCAAGGCGCCGATGCCGTCGTAGGCCTTAATCACGTCAAAGCCGTATACCCGCAGGGTGCGCTCGATCAGCGCCACGACATCCGGCTCGTCATCCACAACCAGTATCTTTGGCTTAGCCACGTCTCCTCCCTGTACGGCGGACTCCGCGTTCGTCCACAGTAAAATCTATCGTATACATGCGGGTCGTCAGATTCCGGCGCGGCCGGGCCGTTTCCGCCTGGGCCATGCGCCGCTCCGGCGCGCGCGGGATCTTCGCCTGTCGAAGTTTGACGCCGTGGTCGACAAACCCTTCGATACTTTGGGCGGCCCGCACCACCCGGCCTTCTATCGGCGGCGACAGCGGCACCTGAAACTCCTCGTCCCGCATCATGCGCACGCAGACTTCCGCCCCCACCTCAAAGGGCTCGAACATGCGGACCTTCATCCCATACGGGTTCAGGTCCATGATCACCGCCTGCCGCGTTTCCTCCGGCGCGCCCTCCAGCCAAACCAGGCAGGGACGGCATACGCCGGTCCGCGGGGCAACGCGCCGTCCCCGCCGCATACTCTTCGTATCCGTGGAGACAAACATGTCCTCACCCCGGCTCAGCCGGACAGCGTCGATGAGCGGCGGCTTCTTGCGCATCCTGGGTCCAGGCCCTTCTTGAAGCTTCGAAACTATTTCCTTAACTAAGCATAGCGAAACAAGCGCGAAATGTCCAGAAAGCAATCGGGCCACTTGGCGGTTTACGTAGTAGCGCACTAACGCGCCGTATCCCGGCTCGACCCCATGAAGTGAAAACAAGGCGAAACAAGCCAAAAGTAGCATCGGTGTCGCGAAAGATGTTTGAGGCGGGGACAGCGCTCGAGCGGGCGGGCATTGGTCTTGGCTACGACCTGTGAAGAAAGATGTGGGCAGGAAGGGGCAGCTTCACGGCCAGCAAAGTTGGCGAGCTTGATCCCAGGGTGCTCCTTGCGGTCAAATGGCGCAGGAGCAACCGAGGGAGCATGGCCATGAAAAAGCAACGTGTTGGCAGCAGCATTTCCCGTCCGTCCGTGGTGTCGCGGTCGGAGTTCTTGCGGGTGAGCAGTGCAGCGCTGTTCGCGGCGCCGCTGGCGGCGGCGGTGCTGCGCGATGCGGTGGCGGCAGAACCGGCGTGGGAACAACGCACGGACAAGCAAATCCGGATGGGGATTGTCGGGGGCGGCTTCGGCACGGGCTTCCACTGGCATGAGCATCCGAATTGCATCGTGGAGGCGGTCAGCGACCTCATCCCCGAGCGGCGCACCCGGCTGATGGAGAAGTATCAATGCGCGAAATCCTACAATTCGCTGGAGGAACTGGTGCTCGATCCCAAGATCGACGCGGTGGCCATCTTCACGGGGGCGCCGGACCATCCCCGGCACACGATACTCTGCATGGAACACGGCAAACACGTCATCAGCCCGTGTCCCGCCTGCATGACGCTTGAAGACGCCGCGAAGTTGAAGGAAATCAAGGAGCGAACAGGCCTGAAGTATATGAGTTCCGAAACCAGCTACTACCGGTGGGAAACCATCACGATGCGGCGGCTGGTGCAGGAGAACAAGCTCGGCGAGATTGTGTACAGCGAGGGCGAATACTACCACCCCCTCTCCCCGGAGGAACGCCAGAATCTCTGGTTCCGGGACGGAAAACCGACGTGGCGCTACGGGTTCGCCCCCATGCTGTACCCCACCCACAGCAGCGCCTTCCTGGTCGGTGTCACGCGGGAACGCCTCGTGAAGGTGTCGTGCATCGGCACAGGCCGCCCCGACGAGCCCGGCTTGAGCGACAATGTTTATAAGAACCCGTTCTCGAATTCGATGGGCATATTCCTGACGGACAAAGGCCACCCGTTCCGCTGCAACGTCGGGTGGAATCTGCATGCCCACGGCGAACGCGCCCAATGGTTTGGCACGAAGGGTGCCCTCTACTCCCCCGGCTCGGGAGGACAACCCTATCGGCTCCAAGTGGAAGGAGAAACCATCGACGCCCTTCCGGATTACTGGCCGATGGTCCCGCCAAAGATGCGCTACGACAGCGGCCACGGCGGTTCCCATCCGTTCCTGACCAACGAATTCATCACCGCCCTGTTGGAGGACCGGGAGCCCGCCATCAATCTCTACGAAGCGCTGGCCTTCTGCGTACCCGGCATTGTCGCGCATCAGTCCGCGCTCAAGGGCGGCGAACAACTGGTCATCCCGCAATTTGATCCTCCCGGCGCCTGAGCCTGGACGCGTTGCTAAACTATTGACATTCGTACCGGCCCCTGTGACGGTCAACTCTCCAAAACGAAGACACGCAGTCCGCATATTCGGTATGGATTACTCGGAAGGGCTGCTACCATGCTGACGCACCCATCAAAAGCCGATCACATACCGACAGACAACAGCACGTGACACCGTTGGAAGCGGACTTTCTTTGATTTGCGCGTTTTAGAGCGGCGATGCTGTTCCTGCCAAGTTTTCCACAACTTATCCACAGGGCTGTGGCCCCCTCCTATCGACCGATAAGTCAAGTTGCGACTGAAAGCGTAACATGCTATTCTGAAAAGACTTGCTAGTTATGGATAGAATGCGCAGAGTGGTAAAGGACCGCCGCGGGGCCGGGGCGCAGGGCGAAGTAATTCACGGGTCCCATTTTGGGAACGGAGAGCCTTCTCGGAGGCCGGAACAAAGGAATTCCGCGATCCGCCGATGATGCTCGCGCGGCGTAAGTTCTTTGTGTGCAAATGCCTATTGTGAATCGGAAACGAGTGCCCCGGGCGTGGGCCCCGGGGCGGCCAACGAGAGGAAGAATCCACTCTTGACATCATCCCGAGCAGAGCGTAGTTTCTATGGAAGTGGAGGTGGAATTCGATGCGCGTGATTGCCGGGACAGCCCGAGGCATTCCCTTGCTGCCTCCGCACAAGTCGCTTCCGATTCGCCCGACGCTCGACCGCGTTCGTGAGTCGCTGTTCAGCATCCTCGGCACGCGCATAGAAGGCGGACGTTTTCTCGACCTCTTCGCCGGAACCGGCGCCCATGGCATTGAGGCGTTGAGCAGGGGTGCGGCCGAGGCCGTGTTTGTCGACGGCGATGCGCGCGCGCTGAAACTCGTCCGGGACAACCTGGTCAAGACCCGGCTCGAACGCGGGGCCGTCTGTCTGAAGCTGCGGCTGCCGGCCCAATTGCCCGCCTTGCGCGGTCCGTTTGCGGTCGCGTTCGCCGACCCCCCGTATGAATTCGACGACTATTCGGGGCTCCTTGCCGGCTTGAGCGAGCATCATCTGCTCGCGGAGGGCGGCCTCTTCGTGCTGGAACATGCCCGCAAGAACTCGCCGCCGGAAGCCCAGGGGATCCTGCTTCGTACGCGTCAGGCCCACTATGGCGACACCACCCTATCCTTTTACGAGGTTTCGGCCCCGCCTCTTTGACACCCTCACGGGCGCGAGAAGGGGATTGACGGGAAGTCAAAACTGACCTATCATAAATGCACGGGTGTGCTTATGACAGGGGAAGGAGGGGGCAACCCTTCCACAACAATTGAAGGATTAGGAGTATGAAGAGAGTGGGCTTTACCCTGATCGAACTTCTTGTTGTCATCGCAATTATCGGCATTCTGGCGGCAATCCTCTTGCCTGCCCTCGCGCGGGCGCGCGAAGCAGCGCGGCGCTCGAGCTGCCAGAACAACCTCAAACAGTTCGGCCTCATCTACAAGATGTACGGAAACGAGGCCGCGGGCGGGGCCTGGCCGACGATGGAGAAGAAGCATGCGGGCACCTGCGAAGAGGCTTCGCCCATCATCAACCAGAACCATCTGTTTCCCGACCCCGTTTCCTTGTTCCCAGAGTATTGGAATGATCCGAAGATCGCCCTGTGCCCTTCCGATCCGGATGACGTGGAGTTCAACCGCTACTTCGGGGGCGACCATATCGTTCCGTGCAAGTTCTGGGATGTCTCCTATCAGTATCTGGGATGGGTCATCAAGCCGGAGATCTATCTGAGCCCGGGTGTCCCGGTGGACAAGTATCCGGCGAGCATGGCGGACCTGAATCCGGCCTTGATTGTCGCGGTCACGGCCGACCTTGTGCTGGGCCTGGGGGAGAGCATTGGCACCCGCTGGGACCAGAATGATGCCCGCTGGGGCCGGCTGCACGAGGACGACATCAAGCTGCTCGATGGACAGACGCTCTATCGCCTGCGCGAAGGCATTGAGCGCTTCTTCATCACGGACATCAATAATCCCGCCGCCTCGGCCAAGGCCCAGAGCGACATCGTCGCCATGTGGGACATCTCTGTGTGGCCGGCTGATCCCGTTGCGGGGCAACCGTCTTTCAATCACATCCCCGGCGGCGGCAACGTATTGTATATGGACGGCCATGTGGGCTGGATACGCTATCAGGACAAGTGGCCGATCTGCAGCACGTGGATCTACCTGATGTCTCAATTGGCCGTAGTCAACAACCCCTATGGCTGAACCATAAGGGCAACGGCACCCCGTACACCCCGGAGCTTCGCCTCCGGGGTGTTATTTTGGCGCGTCCGGTTGGAAGCATTCACGTGAAAGTGCAAGCAGGCAGACGGCAAGGGTGCCCACCGTAACGTGCTTTCGGAAGGAGCCGCAAGGGAAAAGCACTGGCCCGACGAGCAGGAATCATGTCCGCGGCAGCCCTGCTGGGCGAGAAGGCGAATGGACCGATGCTTTGGAGAGGGGGCGGGGCCTGTTGACGGGTGTGGCCGGCGGAACTCGAAAGTGAAGGCTGGGTGCACAAAGGACACTGATTGACGAACGCGCCGGTAACGGTCCTCCGAAGGATTCGGGTATAGTAAGAAGGAGGTATCAACCGCAAGAAGGACATCTCCATGCACGAATCCAGGCGGCTGCTTGCAGCGTTGATTATTGCCTTGTTGGCCCCTTTCGGCCTTCCTGCCCAAGCAGACGGCGTGGACGTGGATTACGACGGCTTGATTAGCTTCATGGATGAGATGATGGAAGGGCTTGCCGCATCGCATGGCATTCCCTATTCGAGCGTCATCTATCTCAATCATCACGATCAGGACGGGAATGGCATCGCCGACGAGGATCAACTGGCCATGCTGTCCGCCGTCCTGATGGGCAGCTACGCCGTCAACGGAAGCAACTACGGAACCAACCAGCTGGATCCCGCGACTATCCAGGCCATCCAGCAGGGATTTGAGGCGAACAAGGCACGGATAGAGACGGACATGACGCTTACAGGCGGCCTGTGTCTCATGCTTACGTTGGGCGGGTACTCGTGCAGCCTGATCGAACTGATCTCGGGCAGCAACGCGGCCGTGGGCGATGCGGTCAAGTCGCTTTTCGCGGCGTATTTCACGCTGGGAGAAACGGGGTTCATGGCCTGGAATGGCACCGGCGACGATTTCGTCGAGAACTACTTCGACAACCTTATCTACGTCATGTTTACGGGGACGACCTTTGCCTCGTACATCGGGCAGATCCAAGAGAACATCGACTTTGACCCCAATGATTACTACAAGTTCGGGAGTGCGGCAAACACCCAGCCGGCGGACATTACGCAAGTGAACAGCCTCGGACCGGGCGGCGATATTGACTGGAATGTCCCGGGTTCGATGATTAACGGCGTCGAGTACGATAATGCGGGCGGAAACCGGGAAGCCTGGCTGAGCGCCTGTCACATTACCCCGCCGCTGCATATCGTCAGCTCCCCGCCGGCAATTGTTGGCCGGCAATCCGGCCAGTCGTACACATGGACGCTCACGACCACGGGCGGAACATCGGAACTTGGGTCGGGGCCGCTCCAGGTCCAGTGGGAGAAGTTCAAGACGGACGAAGAGGGTGTCATAGTAGCGCGGCCCTATTCCGTGGATGTTCCGTTCACCATGCCGTATCTTGTGACCGGCGACAATGGCTACCGCTGGGCGGGTTTGGCGATGGATGCGATCTGGACGCGCGCTTCGCCGGGGAGCCGGCTTTATGTCAGTCTTGACTCGAACTTCCGCATTACCTCTCAACCGCTGGGTGCTGAACTCGTGGAAGGCAGCCCCTTTACACTCTCCGTCGCGGTGGCGGGCGGCAATGCGATCCCAACCTATCGGTGGTACAAAGACGGCCTGCCGCTCGAGACCGCTACGGATGCCACACTGCATTTCGATGCGTTGCAGATGTCGGATTCGGGCAATTACTCTTGCGAAATCACTGGAGACACCGGTTTGAAAGCAGCGCTGACATTGACCTCCAACGCCGCAAATGTTGTCGTTGTGCCGGCGTCTGAAGGGGAAGGCGAGGGCGAAGGCGAGGGCGAAGGCGAAGGCGAAGGGGAAGGGGAAGGAGAAGGAGAAGG
>CAILVY010000344.1 GCA_903837785.1 Candidatus Hydrogenedentota bacterium | reverse complement strand
CGCTGGAACAGGGCCTGGCCCTGCTTTCGGAAGACCACCGCACGATCCTGCTGCTTCGCGAGATGCAGGGGATGGATTACGACGCCATTGCGGCGGTGATGGGTTGCCGGAAAGGGACGGTTCGCAGCCGGCTGGCCCGGGCCCGGGAGCAGTTGCGCCAGCGCCTGCTGGAATTGGGAGGAGATCTGCTATGAATGATCCCCATGTGATCGACGAGCTTTCGGCGTTCCTGGACGGGGAGGCCCGCGAGCCGGAACGGATTGCGCGGCATCTGCAAACATGTGAGGACTGCGCGCGCCATCACATCCAGCTCCGGAAACTGTCCGCCCATGTGCAGGCCATGCCGTTGCCCGAGGTGCGCCCGGAGTTCCTGACGCGTGTGATGGCGCATGCCGCGGAGATGGGCCCGGTGCGTGCGCGCGGCCGCCTGGCCTTTGCCTGGCCGCGTTTTGCAGCGGTCTTGTGCGCGGTGGCCTTTGTGGCCGGGGCCGGGTATGTCTGGTTCGCGCCGCATCCCGTGAGCGCGCCCGGCGAAGCCCCGGGGACCGCGGAAACCGAGTGGACGCCGCTGATAGCGGAAGGGCCGGATCCCGCCCCGATCGAACAGGCGGGTGAAGAACTCCTGCAGGACGTGACGTACGATGATCTGATCGCGGTGCTGGCCGAGGCGTGGACGGAATCCGACGAGGATACGGACGCGGGGGCGGCCGAGGATGCGTTTGACGAAGTGGATTCACTCGAGCCGCAGGACGCGGCCATCTTCCAGGAAGTCGTGAACGAGTACCTGGGACAACTCAAGAAGGGGTAGGCGCCATGAGAAAGCTGTCGTTGCTGTTGTTTTTCACGGGGTTGCTGGCATGCGCTCCGGTCTTGTTGGCCCAAGCGCCGCCCCCGCCGGAACCGCCCGGCGCCGCGCCGGCTTCCCCCCCGCTGCCGCCCATGCCACCCGCGCCGCCGCAGCCGCCGGAGCGTCCCAAACAGGCCAAGAAATCCGCTGCGGAGGACCCTGCCACGCGCCGGTTGATGGAAGACATGATGATCGCGCGCTTCTCGCAGGAACTCGGCCTGAATGACGAGCAGACTGTCCTGTTGGTTCGGAAGTTCAACGTGTTCCGGGTGCAGCTTTCGGACATGCGCAAGCAGCGGGCCGTGCTGGCCCGGGAAATCAAGGAACTCCTCGAGAAGAACAAAGACGACACCGCGATCGATGTGAAAGTGCAGGAACTGACCGGTCTGGATCTCAAGCTCGCGCAAGCGCGGGTCGATTCTTTCAAGGAGGCCTCCGCCGATCTGGCGCCCTGGCAGCGGGCGAAGCTCTATCTCTTCGCCAGCGAATTCGAAAACGAATTGCGCGGCCTGGTTCAGAAAGCCCGCGAACGCCGCCGCATGATGGAAGGTCCGCCGAGTATGGGACCGCATCCGGGCATTCCGGGCGGGCCGCCTGACGGACGCGGCGCCGGACGCGCCAAAGGCCTGCGCCGTTCCCCCGCGGAGGCGCCAAAGCCGTAGAGGACGACGGACTGGTTCCTTGTATTCGGCGTCTTGCGGATAGGACGGGGCGGACCGATCTCCTTTGGCCCGCTGGGGTTCAGGCGGAGTGCTTGGCTTCCGCCTTGCGGGTGAGTTCCTGCCATTCCCCATTACACGCACGTGTTTGCATGTCTTTACGCCATTCGCCATACTCGCCTCGGCGTTGGAGCGGCACGTGTGCCGGGCGCATTTTGGCAACGGATTCTTCCGGACGGGAGTACATGCAATGAGCGTGAAGGGTCTTCTGAGAATGGGGTTGGTCTTGAGTATTGCCTTCCTGAGTGCCGCAGGCTACGCCGGGGAAGCAGCGCCCGATGTGGAGCACGTGAGCGGCGAGAGTCTTGTTCTGACCGGACAAGGCCCGGGCAATCTCTGCTTTGATCAGATCGTGCCGGGTTCCGTGCAGGTTCGCAATGCCTTCGAAGCGAACAAAGCCGGGGCGGTCGTGTACGAAGCGGAACGCGACTACGTGGTGGACTATGCCAAGGGCACGATTGCGCGCACGGCAGCGTCGCGTATCCCTGACTTCCAGAGCAATGTTCTCTACGGGCAGAAGGAATTCGATCACAATCAGTTTCCGGGCTTTGGCAACGGAGCCCATTTCGTCTTTGTCGACTACGCGACGCGGCATGGATTTCCCCTCTTTGTGCCGACGGAGCAGGCCGGCCGGCTCAAGCAGACGCGCGCGCGCCTCGAGAAGGGAGGCCCGTTCAAAGTCGTCGCCTTTGGCGACAGCATCACGAACGGCGGCGATGCCTCGGAAGAACGGCTGCAGTTCACCCGCCGCTATGCGCAGTGGCTGCAGGAACGCTTTCCCAAGGCGGAGATTGCCTTCGAGAATGGCGCCACGGGCGGGGACAGCACCGTCCAGGGGCTGGCCCGGCTGGAGGAGAAAGTGCTGTCGCGCACGCCCGACCTGGTCCTGGTTGGCTTCGGGATGAATGATCACAACAAGGGCGGGCTGGAGCCCGAGATCTTCGAGAAGAACCTCATCTCCATCGTCGAGACGATCCGGGCGCGGACTGGCGCGGAGGTGATCGTCTATTCGGCCTTCCCGCCGAATCCCGAGTGGAAGTTCGGATCGCACCGCATGGAGTTGTTCGCGGCGGCCACGCGCCGTGCCGCGGAAAAGGCGCAATGCGCCTTCGCGGATGTTTACGCGGTCTGGAGCAAGTTGCTCGAACGAAAGGACTGTTCGAGCCTGCTCGGGAACAACATCAATCATCCCAATGATTTTGGGCATTGGGTATATTTCGAGACGCTCAAGAGGGTGGGCTTCTAACGGCGCGATCGAGCGGGGCGCCGGCGCTGGCCGGCG
>CAILVY010000343.1 GCA_903837785.1 Candidatus Hydrogenedentota bacterium | reverse complement strand
GCCTTCGGCGCTCCGGGCGAGGCGAGGATGTTTCCGCTGCGCCTTGGGCGGTCTGCCGGACGCGGCGAGGACGCCGCGTCTACTCGTGAAAGCCGCAGGGTAGGCCGTGGCCGTCCTCGACCCGGCCCTGAGGGCAACGGCCGCCTCGGGACGAGACGGCCCACGGGGCACGCGGCGAGGACGCTGGGTCTACCCCCCCTGCCCCCCCGCACGCGGGGGGGTGGGCCGTCATTGCGAACGAAGTGAAGCAATCCCCCGGTCTCTGCCTCCCCCGCACGCGGGGGGTGAGGAGAAAAGAGAAGAGAAGTGCACGTACGGTGGGGCGTTGTTCGGGCCTACAGGCTCGGGACGTCGATCCAGCGGCGTTGCTGCCAGCTTTCGTGCCCCAGTTCCGCCAGTTGCACGCCCTTCGCCCCTTCGCGGAGGCTCCAGCGGAATTCTTCCCCGAGCGCCACATGCCGGAGGAAGAGTTCCCACTGCGCCTTGAACGCGTTCTCATACACCCGGTTCGTCGGCACCGGAGTCCATGTCCCGTAGTAGTCGATGGGGCTGGGGATGTCCGGATTCCACACGGGACGCGGCGTGTGGGCATTGTGCTGGGCGACGCAGTCGCGCAGTCCCGCCACCGCGGAACCGTGGGTGCCGTCCACATGAACCGTGAGCAAATCGTCCCGGCGGACGCGCGTAGCCCAGGACGAATTGAAGTGGCAGATGATGTTCCGGTCCGTGATGAACGTGGCGTAGGCCGCGTCCTCGGCATCCGCCGTGTAGGGCCGGCCCTGTTCGTCCCAGCGCCGGTCGATGTGTTGCGCCCCGAGGCAACTGACCGCCACGACGTTGCCGAAGAGGTTGTCGATGACGTAGCGCCAGTGGCAGAGCATATCCATAATGATACCGCCGCCCTCGTCCTTGCGATAGTTCCAGGAAGGCCGCTGCGCGGGCTGATCCTCGCCCGTGAAGACCCAATAGCCGAACTCGCCGCGCACCGCCAGGATGCGCCCGAAGAAGCCGGAGTCGATCAGGTACTTCAACTTGAGGAATCCGGGCAGGAAGAGCTTGTCCTGGACTACGCCGTTCCGGACCCCCGCCGCTTCCGCGAGCCGCGCCAGTTCGAGGGCCTCTTCCATGCTGTTGGCCGAGGGCTTCTCGATGTACACATGCTTTCCCGCGGCGATGGCCTTCTTGACGGATTCGAAGCGCAGCAGGGTCGTCTGTGCATCGAAATAGAGCGTGTACCTGGGGTCGGCCAGGAGGGCGTCGAGGTCGGTGGACCACGGAAGATTGCCATGGCTCTCGGCCAGTGCGCGAAGCTTGTCCGGGTTGCGGCCGCTGAGCACGGGCTCGGGCCAGATGCGCTCCGAGGGACTCACGGGGATGCCGCCCTGCTGCTGAATCGCGAGGATCGAACGGACCAGGTGCTGATTCGTGCCCATGCGGCCGGTGACGCCGTTCATGATGATGCCGATGCTGTGCGTCTTCATTCTTTCGCTGGTTCCTCTGGCTGGTTGGCGGGCCACCGCACCTTGCGCCGGCTTCCGGGCCACAACGCCTTGATTTCCCGGGGGTACAGGGTGCGGAGACGATCCCACATGAAGTACGTTAACGACCGCTTTGGTTCGGGGCCGAGATCGAGGAAGAGCACGCCGAAGCACGCCGGCTCGGACGGGTCGATGCGCACCACACGCCCCTGCACGACGTGCGCGGGCTGCCCCGGGAGCGCGAGCATGATCTCGATCACGCTGCTCACCGCCAGGGCTAGCGAAGTGGACATCAGCATGCCCTCGCAGCTCAGGTTCATCACGATCGCCTCGGAGGCGCTGGACTCCCCCAGCCGGCGGAACGCGATGCGGTTTTCGAGCGGCACGCGCCAGGTGCGGCGGCGCTGGGCATACGTGGCGCTGGCCGCACGCTGGAGGATCATGCCGTCCTCCGGCGCCGTGGGCGCGACAACCACCTGCATGTGATAGCACGCGGTCAGGGCGCTGCCCGGGAATTCCAGATCGACAGTGGCCCCCGCCGCGGGCAACGTGTCGAACGGGCACGACGCGCCGATCGTGTCCTTGGCCGCGGCGAGTATGTCAATGGCCAGGCGTTCCTGCGCGAAGCGCGCATAACCCCTGTTGCCTCTTTCCAGATAGCAGTCCATCCGGGAGCTCTCCGCCGCTGATCGTCTGCATTTCGCGCCCCGATGTCAAGCACGAGGCGGAACGGCCCGCCGCAGTTGGTTTTGCCGCGCGGCACGCGCCTATTCGACCTTCAGAGTGAATTCCTGCCGCGCTTCCCGGGGCGGGGTGCCATTGTCGCGAATTACGAGTTCAACCTGGCTCGACCCGCGATTGGACTCGTCCGGCTCGCCGCGCAGCAAGCCGTTCTCGGCATCCAGCCTCAGCCATCGCGGGCCCTTGACGAGGACGAAGCGCCATGTGTCCTTGTTCGTGATGAGCGCGCCGGAATCACCCGAGGCCTGAAGCCGGCCCAGCGAGGAGATCGTGCGCATCAGACAGACGTAGCGATGCCCCGCGCGCGCACGCGTCAGCGCTTGCGTATAGACGAAGGGCCGCGGCAATGCCGCCGCTTCGGAGGGGCCGCTCTCCGTGCCGTTCGCGTCCACGGCAACGATCCGATAGAACGCGCGGTTGGCATTCTCATGCGTCAGTTCCGGACCGGCCACGCGGAGCGTGGTTCCATCCGTGCTCCCCAGGAAACTGCCCGAAACACTGCCAATGACCGGAAGCGATCGGGACTCGCGGCTCGGCGTGAAACCCTCCACGTCGCTTCCGTAGACGTCAAAGCGGACCGGTGCTGCCCCGACGGAATTCTTCGCCCACGTCAGGACGAGTCCGCCATCTTCCGGTTTGACCTGAACATCGACCGGCGGCGCTGGGCCGTCCCACAGAAAGGTCCATGCCGGGCTCCACGCGCTCCACAGCCCGTTTGCCAGCCGCGCCCGCACGTGCCAGTAATACGTTTCGCCGGGATTGAAGAGGCCGGAAACCGGCGCCTCATACTCGGGCTGCGCGACGGCAACGTCAAAATCCGGACGATAGGCGTAGCGCAACTCCGGGTCCCGGCTCACGCGGAGTTGATACAGATCGCAGCCCTCGACCGCGGGCCAGGTGAACTTGATTGTCGTGCTCTTCACGGCTTCGCCGCCTGCCGGGCTCTGCGGCGCCGCCGGTGGCGCGGGCGGGACGACACTCTCGGACTCCACCCAATCCTGACCCACTTCGACCCGATGCCGCCCCGAAGTGTCGTCCGCATATTCGACCCGGTTGTCGCCCACGCGGAGCCGGGGCAGCAGCAGCGGATTGACGAGCACGTCCGTGCCAACGATCAGTTCCGTGAGGCGCATGCCCGCCGCGTTCTCGCAGCGCAGGCGAAAGGCGTATCGGCGCAGCGGCGGCTGCCCCTGGACCTTGAGCACGTCGTCCGTCAGCATCTGCACCCAGTGATCCGTTTCGCCCCCGGACGTCCAGAACGGGACGAATTCCCCGTCCCGCACGGAAAGTTCGAAGACCACTTGACCGCCGGTGGGGAGGCCCTCCCAACGCACCCGCACCCCGCCGCCGCACATGATGTACGGGCTTTCCGTCACTATCACGAGCGAGGCCGCGTTTCCGGCCACGCGCAGGGCATGCCATTTCGACTCGAATCCCTCGATGGCGGCCGGCTCGAATTTCGGCGGCTTCGCGCCCAGGGGAACGTCATAGACGAGCGTGGCGTTGGCGTAGTTCTTCGGCGTGTAGTCCTGGACCTGCCACGCGCGCTTGCCCATGTTGCCCCACGCATACGACATGGTTTCGCCCGGGCGCAGCACGAGCTTCAGCGGCGCAGCCGGCAGCGTCTGCTCGTCCCGGGCGTCGTCCGGGCCATAGAACGGCGCGGCGTTGTACTCCGCGGCCGCCCAATCCTGCTGCCACAGTCCGCCCGCAATCTCGCGCGTCACGAGGCTCGCGTCCTTCGCGGCGGCCTCGCCGCTCACGGGCTTCTTGTTCTCCCGGTCCAGGAAGAACGTGCCATGGACGGGATCGACGCACTGATACTCGCCGTCGCACCAGACCTCGCACACGCGGTGGCCGTGCAGATCCCGTGATGCCACGGAGGGGCCATTGCCGTTAGGCGTCAAGCCCGCCAGGGCGAAGAGTGACGGCGCAACGGCCGCCAGATCTTCCGCCTCGCCGCCGCCGTGAAGGGCCAGCAGGCGCAGGGCGTCCCGGCGCTCCGCGTCGTCGAAGCGGATCGGCTCGACGTGGAAGTGGCGGTTCAGCGCCTCCAGCAGCAGATAGACCCGCTCCTGATCGTTCTTTGCGCCCCGTGTGCAGTCGCGCGCCATCGCCTCCGGCGTGAGCCAGCCGCCAAAGCCGTTCACTGTCACGCGCGGATTCGACACGGGCACGCGCCCGGTGTTGCTGATGTAAAGGCGCACGTTGTTCTGGAATTTGATGTCCCATCCGTCGGGCTGCACAGTGGCGGTGTTTTCCATGTCGGCGGTCCCGCCCACGCGAAGCTGGAACGCATGCGCGCTCGTGCGGATGCGCTCGACGTGATCGCGCGTTTGGGACACGGCGAAGGGCGATGCCTCTTCCGCAACAGCCCCGGCGCAACACGCCAGGGCAAGAATCGATCTGAACCACATGAATTGGGCAACCTCGTTGGATGAATGCAAGTGGGGGAGAGGGCGCGGATTCCCGGCTCACGTGCCGAAGAACGTGAGATAGCGCTCTCCCCGAATTTGACGAATAAGATATACGGCCAGTTCCATGGCGTGATAATCGCCCCACATCGACGACTCGCCCTGCGGCACGCTTTTCCCCGGCGGCGTGTAATCCCAGCCGTTGGGGCGATGATAAATCGAGTGCAGCAGCAGGCCCTGATGCCTGGGGTGTTCCGACACGTACGGCTCAGAAAACAGCGTGCGCGCCGTGCTGAGCCCGGCCTGCGTGTAGCGCCTGCCAGAACGTCCAAGGTAATGCCCCAGGCGCAACAGGCCCTGGGCGGCGATGACGGCCGCGGAACTGTCGACCGGCTCGTGCGGGTTGTCCGGCATCGAGGCCCGCTCGCGATAATCGCGCAACAGCGCCAGGCCCGGCGCGCCCGTATCCCAGAAGGGAATCCCGTCCAGCGCCGAGTGCTCGATGTAAAAGTCCGCCGTCACGCGCGCGGCGCGAATCAGCGCATCGTGGAAATCGCCGGCCGGGTCGAACGTGCGCCATGCGCCGGCGGGGAGCTTCCTGAAGAACTCCAGTTCCTCCGCGCAGCCCAGCAACACCCAGGCAAGCCCGCGCGTCCACGTGCTGAACGGAGAATAGCCCTGCTGCGTGCTCGGGCAGCGATACTGCCCGTCGTTCATGTTGAAGAGGCTTTCGTGCGCCACGCGGCCCGGCACGTCATACGTGTCGCGGCCCTCGCCATAGTAGACGTTGAAGCGAAGTGTCGCCCGGATGTGCTGCATCGCGCGTTCCAGCAGCGATATCCGCCGGTCGTTCTCGCCCATGAGGCTGTGCCCCAGCGCGTGCGCCAGCGTCAGCGAACGGCACGAACGGATCGTGTCGCTGAACAGCGAATGCGGGCCGTTGAACGAGTGGATGAAGCCCCCGCCCTCCGCCGTCCTGCTCCAGCGGGCCGCCTGCACCGCCCCCGAAACCTGGAGCGCGAGTTCATACAGCCCAAGGAGTTCCGCACTGTCGCCGCTCTTCCCCTCCAGGGCGAGCCGCCGCAGATTCCCATACGTCGAAACATTGTTGAACCCGTGATCATGCACGCCGACATGGCTGAGGTGCGGCGCCATACGCTCCAGTGTGTTCCCGCGCCCGAGCGCCAGCAGCTCCTCGTCGCCCGTGGCGTCAAAGAGCAGGATCTGGCAGCCGTACTGAAACCCCTGCGTCCATTCGGTCCAGCCGCGCGCCGTGTAGCGTCCCTGGCGCGTGAAGACCGGCGCGCCCTGCGCGGGATTCCAGGCGCGATGCAGGAGCCGAAGCTTCTTCGAGGCCAGGCTGAAGAAGTGCTCCAGCCTCGGCTTCAGATCCTGCGCGCGGATGCTCGTGTCAATCTTCATCGGATTCTTCTCTCAGGGCGGATTGCCCAGACGCCGCAAGTATAGCGTTTTCCCTCGCCGTTCGGCATCTCGGCAAAAGTTCATCGCTCCGCTCCGTCCGCTCTCCCCAATGCCCCCCAAAAACGCGAGGGGCAGCCCGGAGGCTGCCCCTGTAGTGCCGTGGACTCGGATTACTTCTTCTTGCCGGGCACCGGGATCGGCCCGATCGGATAGGCTTTGTCGAAGCTGAGATCGTCCGGAACCAGCTTCTCGTCGTTCTTCAGCGCGTCTTCCCAAGTCAATTCCTGGCCCGTGTACGCGGCCATGCGGCCCATGATGCACGTCATCGTGCTCTCCGCGGTCTCCACGCCCGTGTTCAGATACGGCGTGACCCCGCGAATGCTGTTGATGAGGTCGATGTGCTCCTGCTGCATCGGGTTCTTGTCGTCCTTGCCCAGGTCATTGCAGCTGCTCTTGCCCTTCGTGCCGATGACCTGCTCCCACACGTCATCCTTCGAATCGTTCCAGTGGCGGCTGTAGCTGAACATGTGCGCGCCGTTCGCATACTCGAAATCGCACGAGAAGTTGTCCCACAGATCGCCGTACTTCTCCTCACGCGGCTTCCACGCGCGCCCGCCGCTCGCCACAACCTTCACCGGATGCCCGTTCATGGCCCAGTTCACGACGTCGATGTTGTGGATGTGCTGCTCGACGATGTTGTCGCCGCAGGTCCAGATCTGGTTGTACCAGTTGCGCAGCCGGTACTCGAGGTCGTTCCACTCCGGCTTGCGTTCGTGGCTGAACGGCAGCGACCCGTTCCAGTACGCGCGCCCATAGAGCACCTCGCCGATCTCGCCGTTGTGGATCTTGTCGATCGTTTCGATGTACGCCTTGCTGTGACGCCGCTGCGTGCCCGTCACAAACGACAGCTTCTTCTCCTTGGCCATTTCCACCGCCTTCAGGAACAGGCGCACGCCCGGTGCGTCCGTCGCGATCGGCTTCTCCGTGAAGACATGTTTGCCCGCTTCCACGGCCGCCATGATGTGTTGCGGACGCGCGTACGGCGGCGTCGCGTGGATGATCATGTCCACGTCCGTTGCCAGCAGCTTCTTGTACGCATCGAGGCCGACAAAGCACATGTCGTCCTTGATGTCGATCTTGTCCTTCAGTTTCCCGGAATGCTTCTCGAACTTCTCCCGGGCGCCCTTCAACCGGTCTTCAAAGACATCGGCCAAGGCCACCACGAGCACATTGTCGTTCCCGTTCAGGCAGTCCTGCACCGCGCCGCTCCCGCGGCCGCCGCATCCGATGAGACCGATCTTGATAGTGTCGGAGTTGGTTTTCGCAGCGGCGGACTTCGCGGTCAGGATGGCAAACCCCGCAAGTGCGGACGCCTTGGCGAAATCCCGGCGGGTCAGCCCGCTCTGATTCTTCTTCTCCATGAATCGTCTCCCTCCAATCAATTTGGTTAGTCCTGGGCAGGCCCGGCCGCTCCCTGGGGACGGGCATTCATCAGAATACCACATTCTCTCCGCCAGAAGACACGAAAACCCCCGGCCAGGTTTCACCCCGGCAATGCACCGGCTTCCGGCCACGCCCTTACCCCCCCAAGGCACAGCCGTTGGGACAAGAACGTTACCAAGTGCAATTTGGTAACGAGAGAATTGACCGCGGACGACGCGTACGACTCGGATTTCCGCTCATAGGATTGCCCGGACACATCCGATCTGTCCCCTCCGCGCGGTCCGCGTTATCCGCGTTCCATGCTTCCCGGGGGGCCTAACGCTTGATCGAGATGCACGTGCCGTGCACCTTGGTCTTGTGGATGGAGAACAGGATGTAGTATTGGAGTGACTGGTCCATGGCCACGTCCAGCAAGGCATCGCCGCCCTTGCGGTTCATGGCGTCGTCCAGCGCCTCCCGCGCGGGATTTCGGCTCACGGTGAGCGGAATGAAACCGAGCAGGTACACGCTGGTCGCGGTGCCCATGGTCTTGCCCAGAATGGAATAGTCTTTATGCTCAGTGGGCCAGGTGCTCTGCGACACGCTCACCGGCCGCGTAACGCAACCGGCGAGGAGCGTCGCCACCAGCGCCAAGCCCAGGATTGCGGCTGACTTCTTCATGGTGCATCTCCTTTTGCGCTATGCCCATGCCGTGGTCCACAATAGCCGTAGATCAAAGGCTTCACGTTCGTGCAAACATTGCGGATAACAGAGATCTTCCACAGCATCCAGGGCGAATCCACCTGGGCCGGGCTCCCGTGTGTCTTCGTGCGGCTCACCGGCTGCAACCTCCGCTGCGCCTGGTGCGACACCGCCTACAGCTTCGAAGGGGGAGAAACCCTGACGCTGGACGCGGTCCTTGAACGCGTGGCGGCCTACGGGACGCAACTCGTGGAGATCACCGGCGGCGAACCCCTTGCGCAGGAGGCCTGCCCGAATCTGGCGCGGCTCCTGCTCGAACGCGGCTACTCCGTGCTCGTCGAAACGAACGGAAGCATGCCCATCGACGTGCTGCCCCTGGAGGTCTTCCGGATCATTGACCTGAAGTGTCCGGACAGCGGCATGTCCGCGCACACCTGTTGGCTGAACCTGGACGGCCTGAACCCGGAACGGGACGAGGTGAAGTTCGTCATCGCGAGCCGCCGCGACTACGAGTGGAGCCGGGAGACCGTGCGGGCGCATCAACTCCAGGACCGCTGCCATGCCGTGCTGTTCTCGCCCGTGCTCGGCCGTGTCGAGCCAAAGGCGCTGGCGGAGTGGATACTCGAAGACCGCCTGCCCGTCCGTTTCCAGTTGCAGTTGCACAAGCATATCTGGCCCCCGGAGCAACGGGGCGTCTGAGAAGGAACCCTATGATTGCGGATCTGGTCAAAGTGGCCTACTTCGAAGCGGCGCACCGCAACCCCAACGGCGGCGCGGCACAACAACGGATGCACGGGCATCGCTACAAGGTCGAGATCCTCGCCCGCGGCGCGGTCGACCCCGAACGCGGCTGGGTCGTGGATTATGCCGACCTGAAACGGCTCTATCAGCCGCTCGAAGCCGTGCTCGATCACGGATACCTGAATGAATTGCCGGGACTCGAAGCCGATGCCTCGCTGCCCGCGTTGCGCGCATGGATTGAAGAGCGCCTGAGCCCGCGGCCGGCCTGGCTGCGGGGTGTCCGCGTCGCCATCCTCGGCGACCTGGCGTTCCGGCCCGTGCACTTGCCCGCGGACCTCTTCCACGAACTGCCCGAACGCGTCCGCTTCATGTTCGAGGCCGCACAATCCCTCCCGCAGCTCCCCGAAGGCCACCCCCGCCGCAACATCCACGGCCACAGCTACGGCATCGAAGTCAGCGCCGAAGGAATGGACACGTTGGAGCCGCACCTGCGCGCCCTCTACGACCTGCTTGACCACCGCTACCTCAACGACATTCCCGGACTCGGCCACGCCACCTGCGAGAACATCTGCCGCTGGGTCTGGCGCTGGCTCCTCGACCGCGGCGTGCATCTCACCCTCCTCAGCGTCCAGGAAACCCCCGGCGCCCGCTGCCTCTACCGCGGCGAAGACTAAGGAGGCGCGCAACGACCAGCCTTCAATCAGACTTCCCCGCCGCGACCCCTCCGCCTGCGCCACGTGCTATACTCCAGCCCATCAACCAATCCGGAAGTGAAGCATATGCCCAAGAAGAATCCAGGCCGCAAGACAGAGTTCAAGGCGCAGGACCGCGTCATACCCTTCAAGGGACCGGAGGCGATTGATGCCGCCTGCCTCGAGTGTTTCCCGTATGATTACCATGGGACGCCGCACGGAAAGGCCATGGAGATTGTCACGAGCACCGATGAGTTCACTTCGGTCTGCCCCTTCTCCGGGCTGCCCGATTTTGCTGAAGTGACGATTCAGTACGTTCCGGACCGGCTCTGCCTGGAACTGCGCTCGCTCAAGTACTACCTGCTCTCCTACCGCGACGTTGGCATTTGGTACGAGCACCTCGTGAACCGGATGCTCGAGGACCTCGTGCGCGCCTGCCGGCCCGCCCGGATGACGGTTGAGATCGCCTGCAACCCGCGCGGTGGCTTGGCGAGCACCGTGACCGCCTCTTACGATCGCAAGTCCATGGGGTCGCCGGAGAAGCTGGGCCGGAAATAGCAGGACCTCCTGAACCAGTCGCCCCGCTGTCCGCCCGGCGCTGGAAGATCAGCAAGTGCGGATCAAGGACCGGGACTCCACCAGCCACGCCTTGACTGCCCACCGGCCTGAAGCTACACTAGGCTGCGCAGGAAGGTGAGAGCACAATCTTTAACACGACGTGAAGGGGAAGGATGTCCCATGATTAAGCGCATTATCGCACTCGTCTCCGTGACCCTGCTTGCGGCTTGGCCGGCGTCGGCCCGCTACCACACGGCGGACCAGACACACGATCAGTTGGTTTCCCTGAGCGAGTTGCTGCGCGTAATCCAGTTCTTCAATTCCAACGGGTTCCACTGCCAGGCGGGCACCGAGGACGGCTATAACCCGGGGCCGGGCGACCACTCGTGCGCCACGCACGACAGTGACTACAATCCGCAGGATTGGCGGGTAGACTTGTCCGAATTGCTGCGCACTATCCAGTTCTTTAATTCCGCGGGATATCACTCGCAATGCGGGACCGAAGATGATTTCGCGCCGGGACCCGGGAGCCTCTCTGACTGTGGCGGCGAAGGCGAAGGGGAGGGCGAGGGCGAGGGCGAGGGCGAAGGCGAAGGCGAGGGCGAAGGCGAAGGCGAGGGCGAGGGCGAGGGCGAAGGTGAGGGTGAGG
>CAILVY010000342.1 GCA_903837785.1 Candidatus Hydrogenedentota bacterium | reverse complement strand
CTCCGCCTCGTCCGGATCGGGGAAGAGAACCACCTCGCGCTTGGCGAGCAGTTTCTGCAGCGCGGTCACCACCTCCCTGGGCACGCTCGCGCCGGGCGTGGCCACCACCGCGGCGTAACCCGCCGACAAGGCCGCGCATGCGTCCGCTTCGCCTTCGACCACCAAAACCTGGCGGCCATCGTCCTCTGGAAAGGGCCAGGGACAGAGCAGGCTGTTCTTCGAACCCTTGCTCGAAAGCGCTTTGGAGCCGTTCGAGAACGCCTTGCCGTCGCTGCGCCGCCGCCGAAACCCGGCGGCGTTTCCCGACGCATCCCGCATCGGGAAGTGTACTTCGCGCGGGGCCTGGGCATTGCGGGACACCGCTCCCAGGGCGCGCAGGGCCTCGGGCCGCCAACCGCGCACCCGAGCCAACTCCTCGATGGCGTCCTGCGGAAAACCTCCGCTGTCCGCCACCGTTTCCTTGGGCGGAAAACCTCCACCCTTCGCCATTACCGCTTCACCGGGCGGAAAACCTCCGCCCGCGGCATTCTTCCTCGCGGGACGCTGCGCCTGCTCGTAAAGCTCGTCGAGAGGCCGTCCCAGCACGAATGCGACCGCTTCCTTGAAGTTGCATCCGCGCACCTTGCGGACCAGACCGATGGGGTCCAAACGCTCGCCAGTACCGTGGTCGAAGAAGATGTTCTTCCCGCCGGCCAGTTGACACGACGGCTTCTTGTCCTCCCGGAAGGGCGAACGAAACGCCGTGCCTGGCCGCACGCCGGGCAGGCCGAGACGCGTCCAGACTTCGCGAATGTCGGACGTGTTCGCCTGCTCGATATATTCCTTCTTCAACCGGGGCATGACCGCGCCTATCCTTGCGCGGCGACTTGAAGATCCTCCGATTCCCACGGCGCCGCCGCCTGGGCCGGACGGTTTACCCGCAGGAATTGGGACAGGAACGTCTTGCGCGCATCCACCTGCACCTTGGCCGCGCAGTTGCGCACGCCCCAGCGGTCGCCAAGGATGATGGCCGAGGTCCGCGCCCGGGTCACGCCGGTATAGAACAGGTTCCTGTGGTGCATGAACGAATGCGCCTTGTGGACCACCGTGATGACGCAGGGAAACTCACTGCCCTGACAATTGTGATTCACAAAACCGTTTCCGATATAGCTGTGATCTCCAGGGACGAGGAAGTCATAGACCTTTGCCCGGAGAAGACTCGTGCTCTCGACACGTTCAAATACGTATTGGCAATCGTGAAATTTCTTGAGCATCCCGCCTGCGGTACCTGTATTTTCTATCTGTGGGATGTGGCGAACAAGCCAGTCGACATGATACTGATTCAGATTCGTATCGCCGCGGATAATGCGCCTAAAGAGATGACTGAGAATCGGCGCCTCGGGGTAATTCCGGCCATCACGGGCACGCAGTTCTTCTTTGAAATCCCGGACAAGCTTCTGCCCGAAAGGAATGAATCCCCTGTTGGCCTTGAAGCCATCCTCTTTCGACAGATGGCAGCGGACTGTCAACGCGAAATCCTTCATCTCACCGTGGAACCCCACCGATTCCGCGAAGCGCCGGATCTCCTGGGCGCCACTGATTGTGATGCGCCATGCGCCAGACCATCCCTTTTCGTCGTTGGGCGCGCACATCGAATGATTAGAGGAGACAATGCCATTCACGAACAGCAACTGCTGTACTTCCGATGCCAGTTGCTCACTTGCCGTCGTGAAGTGCGCCCCGGCGGAGTTGATCCCGCCGTCGGTGTCGAATAGTCCGCGCAGATAGGCTTGCTGGACTTTTGCGGGACTCTCAAAGATGATCCGGGGCGTTGACTTCTGGGCAGCCTTGTCGAAGCCCAGCCCGGTCTGATGAAGGAGCATCCGCGCCTGCTTATCGTGAAAATACGCGCCGTAGCGCAGATTCTCTTTTACCGGTCGAATCGTGGTGCGCACCCCCAGAAGTCTCTGCACCGTGGCCACATATCGGAGCAGGAGATCATGAGCGCCCTTGCACACCTCGACACGATAGTCCTTTTGATCGGTCTGATTTCCATCCCCGATTAGAACGCCAAGAACCCATCCCATTTCCTCGTCAACAAGAAGCGAATGTCCTTCCCAAGTGACCTCCCGAGGCGGAATGCCGGGATGTTCCAGCATTGCGCCGCGACGCATGACAACCGTATCGCCTGGAGAAATGGCCGAAACGGGAATCCACGCCAATCCATCGTTGGTAGCGGCATAGACCTTGTGTTCGCTTGAGGCCGTCAGGCAAAAACCACGTTCGGTCCGAATCCGAATACAATCTTTCTCCCCTTCATTGGAGATACTGATAGCTGCCCCGACGCCCCTGTGCGTCGATAATGGGATCAGACACTGGGACGTTTCATGCTCCGCCGTCTTTTGTGCCAGCCTCTCTATGGGAACGAGACCTTCCCCCGTGACGATCAAGGTTTCCCCGGCAACGCACTTATGGATAGTCAGCACATATCCCAACTGGATGTCCCGCAGGGCCGGATCACTCTTCTTGATGGTGACGGGAACCCCGTCAAACTCGAAGAGATGCGTGCCGTCCTGAAGAATCTCTTTCAGAAATCCCACGGCCCCGTTCATCACGCCGAGGTCGTAGTTGTTCCGAATCTGGATGACCTTGTCACCGGGATACAGGGGAGCGCGCCGGTTCGCCGCATGCGGCGGGACCTCCACGCCGAATCGTTTTCGCTGTACCAGCCGCTGTATCTGTTCGTTCAACGCCGTCGTGCCGAGCGGTCCCTTGTGCGTCGGCGTGAGCACCTGCACATCGCGCAGGATATCGAAGCCG
>CAILVY010000341.1 GCA_903837785.1 Candidatus Hydrogenedentota bacterium | reverse complement strand
TCCTTTTTCCTGCAGTTCCTTGATTTTGTCCCCAAAGTGCGCGATGACACGGGCACTCTCAGAGAACCCTCTGAGCTGAAGGTTCTACATTTTGGCTCGACTGCCGAGCGAAATCTTTGTCTAGCCTGTTTATCTACCTCGCTGTTCTACTGGTACAACATTGTTAACTCGGATTGCCGCAATCTAAACAAAAGAGAAGTTGTCAATTTTCCGATTCCTGACAAGGTTCCCGATGAGACAACCAAATTATTAAGCAGACACCTCAGGACATTGATGCAGAATTATCAAGACAATTCCATCATGCGGACAGTTAACTATGCTGGAAAAGGGAGTGTGACAGTTCAGTATTTCAACTTTCGTCCCGCGAAACCCATTATTGATGAATTGGATAGCGCATTGGCCAAGCATTACGGCTTCACCGACGAGGAACTGGACTTCATCCTGAATTACGACATCAAGTACCGGATGGGCGGGGGCGAGGAGGAAGAGTGATTGGACCGCGAAGGCACGAAGGAGCGCGAAGAACGCGAAAGAAGACAGGCGCCTGTGTGCTGCGCCGCCTTTGTGCCTTCCCCTTCCTTTGCGGTTTCGCGATCCAAATGCTCCGTAATCTAGGCGGAGGTTCGCCATGGACTATCTGAAATACTACAGACTGGAAACCTACCTCTTCGGCGAAGTTAACGAGAGCTTTCGTCTTAAGGGTTGCCTAACGGCCGAAGAGTTTTTCTGCATCGTCATCTGGAAGGCCAATCGGGCCAAATCGCGGATCGCCAAGCGGATCAAAGCGGGTGGCTGCTCGCTGGAGGCCGGCGTCAAAACCCTGACGGGAGCGTTACATGCCGCTGCTACGCATAAGGAACGGCTCAGAATCCTGTTGGAGGACTGGAGTTTCCGCCTGCCTATGGCTTCAGCTATCCTCACAGTGCTGTACCCGGACGATTTCACGATCTACGATGTGCGTGTCTGTGAGCAGGTGAAGTTTGACGACCAGACCGGCTCGACCGATTTTGACAAGGTCTGGGATAGTTACCAGAAGTTCACGGAGAGCGTCAAAACACACCCCGAGGTTTCGGCCGGCTTGTCGCTGCGCGACAGAGATCGGTGGTTATGGGGCAAGTCGTTTTATGAGCAACTGCGGGCCGATGTTCGGAATGAATTTGGGGACAGCGGGGAAGAATGAAACGACGCCAGGGCAATGGCGGGGGCCAAAACGATGACGGCTGAGCGCGGCGAGGTGCTGGTGGCCATCCTCAACCGCAAGGCCGACTTCGCCCTGGCGCAAAATGAGGGATGGTATCGCATCCCGGTGGCCAGCGCCCCCAAGCCCTGGCCGCCGAAGGTGCTGGCATTCTACCAGACCAAGGTATTCGGGGAGGAGGCCTACGCCGTCCGCTATTACGCGCAAGTCAAAGACATCCGGCAAGTCCGGCGGCGCGATCTGTTCCCAAACGAAATCGACAGCGCCCGAGCAGAGCGGAAATATCATCAAATCTGGCTGCACCCCTTGGTACCACTGCCCCAGCCCATAGTCAGCCGGCGCTGGCGCCGCATT
>CAILVY010000340.1 GCA_903837785.1 Candidatus Hydrogenedentota bacterium | reverse complement strand
CCTGGAGGTAGTGGCACAGATTGCAATCGACGTTGATGTACGAGCCTTTTTGTGCGCCGCCAGCGGCCGTGCGTCAGGCGCCGAGCACCTTGCGGCACACGTCATTCAGGATCTTGCCGTCGGCCAGGTCGCCCAACTCTTTCTTCATCGCGCCAGTGAGCTTGCCCGCGTGGTTCAGTTCGGGATGCTCCGCGAGGTACGCCCGCACTCTCTCCTCAAGCTGATCGGCCGTCAGTTGTTTGGGCAGGAAGCCCTCAAGCACCGCGATCTCCTGCCCGAGCTTGCCCACCTCCTCCGTCTTGCCCAATTCCCGGTAGGTTTCCACGCTCTGCTGGCGCTTTCTGATTTCGCCCCGCAGCGCCTTGATGGCCTCCTCGTCACTCAGTTCCTCTTCTTTGGCCCCCTCTTTTTCTTTGAGCAAGAGGGCGGCCTTGGCCATGCGCAGGCATTCGAGCCGGATGGTGTCCTTGTCCTTCATGGCCTGCTTGATGGCGTCCTGGACAGCTTGCTTGATGCTCATACTGAGCCCTCCTTCCGCATGAAGACACTCTATCCCGCGCGGCACTGCGCGCGCAAGCGGTCGAATCGCCGGCAAAGGGCGGGTTACAGTTCGCGGCAGGCGGCGATTTCGAGCAGCCGGAGCAGTTCCTCCACGACGGCGCGCCTCCCCTCGTCGGCCTCGTAGAGCGCGCTGACGTTCTTGCGCGCGGCGGCGATATCGCCGCAAGCCTTTCCGCGCGCAATGAGTTCGCGGCAGTCTTCGGGCATCGGCCCCCAGTTCCCGGTCTCGACAAACACTTCATTCAGGAAAACGAACTTCGGAATGGCCTCTCCCCCATTCGTCAGGAAACGAACGAACACGTCGGGCCACTGGCTGCGGCTGATATACCGGACGCGCAGGTCTTTCGCCACGTCCGCGAGGCGCTGCAGCACCGGCACATGGCGCACCACGTCGCCGCACCAGTCTTCCGCAATGGCGACGACATGCACGGGGCGCGCCAGTTCGCGCAGGGCAGCGACTTCGCGCACCTCAAGGCGCACGGTTTGGCGGAGGGCCTCCATCTTCTGCTGATTCTCGGGAGACTCACCGCCCTTCAGCCAATCCGCATACTCGAGACCGGAATCGAACACGGCTCTCCAGTAGATTGTCGGCAAAATCGGTGGTCGTGGCATGGTCTTACCCTCCGTATACCCACATACAATACACCGGCCTGACGCTTCCCATTCCGTGGAACGGGCCGGGTGCACCTTCCGGCCGGAAGGTCCTGAAGGGCGTGTCAATTCCCTTCAGGGCCTTCTGGCCCGTCTTCATCGTCGTCCACGCCCGCCGAAGTGCCCGCCTCCACCCCCGAAATCTCCAAAGGAGCGCGAGGGGGCGCTCAGGCGCATCGATGGTTGCGGCCTGGAAAACGATGGCATGCTTGGCCGGCTGTAGCTGCGGGGCGCCGCGTACGGGGCGCTGGGACGCGCAAAGGCTCTGGGCGCGGCGGAGACGTTCGGAGAACCGTAGAACCGAGCAGGGGGAGGAGCGCTCGGACGGTTGTACTGGAAACTGGAAACAGGCGGCGTACTGTAGGAGGGAGAGGGGAAGGTTAACGCCGGCCTGGCGTGAGGCATCATCCGGGGGGACCGGAAGGCATAATCCGAAGGTGTTCCGGCGCTGCGAGGCGCGGTGAACGTCCGCGGCGCAGTTCGCACGGGAGACCCGGCGCCATAGTAAGGGATGGCCCGCTGTCTGTCGGTACCCGTCACGGAAGCGGTGCCGCGGTTCAGCCGGGGAGGCATGGCTAAGGGTTGCTGCGTTCTGCCCGGGGCAATGCTCCGGTTCACTGCGGGGGGCATGGCTAAGGGTTGCTGCGTTCTGCCCGGGGCGATGCTCCGGTTCACCGCGGGGGGCATGGCTAAGTGCTGCTGTGTCCTGGCCGGGGGAGAACTCGCGATATGGGCCGGGCCGCCCGTGCCGGGAGGCGAGGTCCGGATGCTCCCGAAGCGGGGTTCACGCGCTTGCCTGCTCTGCATCTGTTGCGCGGGCCGTTCCACGCGGGCGGAGAGCGCGCTGGATACGGCCGCCGGCCGCGGCCGCCGCGCAGGCGCATTGGCTGTGTTCATGTCGCGCCGGAGCGTGGCACGCGTCTGCGAGAGGACGGCAGCATTCACCCGGACGCTTCGAAGCGGTGCGCTGTGGGCACTCCGGCTTGCGGGGAGCGCCGTTCCCGGACGGAGCGACGCGTGAGCGAGATTGCGCGGGGTGCGTTCAAGTTGTGCCACGCGGTCGTGCGCAAAATGGCTGCCGTCTCCGGTGAGTTCGCGACCGCGCAAGACGCGGTGCGGCCAGAAGTCCCGGGGGCGCAGGGATGCATCGCGGAAGTCCACCTCGTGATGCCAGGCGCGGTCATGCAGATTCCATATATGGCAATCGCTCGTGTCACGGAAAATACCGCGCGAGCAGGGCCGGATGGCGCAACGTCCGAAGAGGAGATCGTCCACCCCGCAATAAGAAGTGGAAAGATAACTGAAATGCAGCCCGCCGATGACGCCGTAGCCGATGCCACACGCGACGGGCAGGCCCCATGGATCGAGCGGGCACCACAGGAAGGAGGGGCCGCATTGGACGGAGGCAACCCATGCGGGACTCCAGACAGGGTCATAACGTCAGAGCCATCCGCAACCGTCGTCGTAGCGCCAGCGGCCGTAGTGACAGGTGAGGTAGGAATACGGTTCGGCGCCCACCCACACATAGCCACAATCCGGGACGTAACTCCAGTCGCCGTTCCGGTAGGGAACAAATCCCTCGGCAGTGGGATGCCAGTAGTCTTCTCCGTCCACGTTGACCCATTCGCCATTGCCGGCGAGGTCGGCCGCTCCCACGACGCCGGGCGGTATGTCGGCCTCGGCGGGGACAGCGTCATTACCGATGGCCAGGAGGTGTGACCGTTCGCGATTCCAGACGTCAAAGGCGTCTTCCGCGGAGCGGTCGAAGTCTTCGGGCGGCGCCGGCGCATAGCCCGGGTCTACATAGGAACGTTCCCCCTGGGAGACGACGACATCGGCCGCGCCTCCGCCCTGAATCACCGCACGGCCCCACCGCACCGAGACCGTACTCGCGCCGCTGCTGAGGATGTCCAGGCGGGCGTTCGTGTCCGGGTCGACGCGAATCTTCGCGGCGGGCGTGCTCAGGGTGACGTCGCCGGAACTGCGGTGCATCCGCTGCACATAGAAAGAGCCCAGTTCTGCCTTCAGTATCACCTCGGGTGGCAGGGAGGCGACGCTCAGCTTGCTGCCGTCGGCCATGCGCACAAGCGTTCCCCCGGGGAACTCGATCTCCATCGTTCCTTCTTTGTCCACCCAAAGCGCATCGCCCGCCATCACCGGCGTGTTGAGGGATGCGTAAGTCCAGTCGGCATCCTGCGTGCCGCGAATCATGCCCGCCATGCCCACGGAACTGATGCGGGCGGGTGCCGGGTATTCGCCGGCCCAGGCCATACCGCCCAGCAGCAGCGAGAGCAGTGCCGCGCCAAAGATCAGCACTGCCTTTGGAATCCTGCGTGTGGCCGAGGTTTCGCCCTTCCTCTCCGGCGCCTTTGTCGCCATAACGGTTTGCATAGTCACCGCTCGCTCCAAAGGAATGTGGCGGCCAGAATGACCTCCATTCCGCCCGCCAGTGTGCTCGTTTAACCTCTCTAGGAAACACAGCCCGGCGGATCGCCATTCCTTGCGCGGCGTGTCCGGTTCGCGACAGGCAAGCATCGTGTGTAATATACCGGCATGCGACAATTCATTCTGATCTGGATCTTCGGCCTTGTTGCCGTGGCCGCAGGCGGCGCGGCGCCGCCAACGTTGTTGCCGCCGGTCGAGCGGGACGGCTGGATCCTGCCCGCCGCAGGCGATGCGGCCGAGCCAGTGTGGGGAATCGCCGGGGGTATTCGCGTCGGGCTCTGGCCCTTGCCGGGACCGCGTGGCCTGATCCGCGTCTACGCGCCCTTTCTCGGACAACCGGAGCGCCAACCCGTCAATTTCGTTGCCATGGAACCCGTGGTGAACGGCGTTCGCGGGCTTTCGGAACTCGAACGCAGTGAATGGGACCACGAACAAGGCAAACGGATCTGGACGGGCCAATCCGAGGGGGCAGAACCGGGCCTGCCCTGGAAACCCGAGGCGCCGCGCTTCACGTCCGTGGATGGCCACGACGTCATGCGCTTCACCCTGCGGGTGGAGCCCTTCCAGAACGGCGCACGCCCGGTGATCGAAGTGTCTTTGAGGAAGGACCGGCCTCGGGAGATCACTTTTGCCACACGGGCGTCAGGCGATTCCGCGCCGATGGACGCTTGTGTCCTTACGACGACGATGGGAAACTATGGCCGTCTGCGCCGGATCTGGCTCAGGGAGGCGGTGGAGAGCCCGGGGCAGACATGGCCGGACCTGAAAGGAAAGCCCTTCGAAGGATTCGCCCCGCCGCACACATGGAATATGGAGCACCTTCTTCCGCGGGAGGGCGAGGTGATTGTGGCCGCGACTTCGGACGAGGCGGAGCCCGCGAAGGCCGCGTACGCGGCGGACACGCCCGCGTGGTGGCACTATCAAGGCCGGGCGGCAACGCAGTTCTGGCGCGCCACGGCCCGCGAGGGTTTGGCGGCGCGCGCGAATGCCCGGTACGTTTATTGGGGAACGCAGTCCCCCATCCCCGGGGGCATGGCCTACGAGAACTTCGAGTTGTCCGCGCCCTATCTGGCCGGGGAAGCCTGCACGTTCGGCGTCACGGATGCGCCGCCGGAGGAACTGGGTTTCGCACCGCGCTCTGGCACGTTCACGCTGTGGCAACTCCCCAACCAGACCCGGCAGCAGATGATGTCCTACGTGCTGAAGACCCGCGGCGGCAAGCTGGTGGTGATTGACGGCGGCACGGCGGGTGATGCGCCCTATCTCCGGGACTTCCTCAAGAATCTGGGCGGCCGCGTCGAGCGGTGGTTCATCACGCATCCGCACGACGACCACTGCAATGCGCTCTGTGAAATCCTCAAGAACCCGGACGGCATCGAGATTGGCGAGATCCATGCTTCCCTTCCCGACGCCGCATGGGTCAGTGAAGTGGCCGATCCGTCCGAGAAGAAGACGCACGCGGAGTTGCTGGCCGTCCTGGCACAGGCGAATCGGCAGTTAAATGAGGTGTCACTGGGCCAGGAAATCCGTTTGGACGGAATGGCCATCCAGGTGATCGGTATCAAGAATCCCGAGCTTCGCAAGAACCCGATCAACAACTCCTGCATGGTCCTTCGCGTGTCCGACGAGCAGAAGTCGGTTCTGTTTCTGGCAGATCTCGGCTATGAGGCCGGAGAAAAGCTGTTGGGGAGCCACTACGCGGATCGGCTGTGCGCCGATTATGTGCAGATGGCGCACCACGGGCAGAATGGCGTGAGCGAAGCGGTGTATCAGCTTGTTCGGCCCGCCTATTGCCTGTGGCCCACGCCGAAATGGCTCTGGGAGAATGATCCGGGCACCGGCCCGGGGACGGGGCGCTGGAAGACCCTGGAAGTCCGCGCATGGATGGAACGCTTTCCCATCCGCCGGAACTACCTTGAGTTCGAGGGGCTGCACCGGATTGAGTGAAGACCTCAGAGGATGAAATGACATTCCGTCCGTGTTTCTACTAATGCAGGGTTGCGGAGCAGGCCCTGCCACGAAGTTGGCTCCGTATAGTCAATGGTCAGTAGAGAAAAGGTGAATGAGTGGAACACGGGCCGCGGAGAAGGTCTGAGTACCTCTCGAACGGGTGAGAGGTCTTCTCCGCGGCATTTTCTTTCTGGCGCGGCAATGCCAGAGGAAAGGAGCAGGTAGTATGGCTACCAGCACTGGAGGAATGCACGAGGTACACGGCCACTTTCATCGTCCGACGCTGGAGTCGCTGGCGCTGGGTTCGGTGGGTGAGGCCCTGGGTGGCGTCGCCGCAGTCGTGCTTTCAATTCTGGGTTTGGCGGGTTTGTTCCCCGTCCCCCTGTTGAGCGTAGCGGTGATCGCGCTGGGCGCGGCGCTGATTACGGAGGGTTGGGGCTTGGGGACGCGGATAGCGTCGCTGCAGGAGCGCGTGCCACGGACGCCGGAGAACTACGAGGAGCGGTATGAGGCGGCGGAGTTCGGCGTCAGCATGAGCGTGGAGATGGTGGGCGGCGTCACGGGCATCGTCCTGGGCGTGCTCGCCCTCTTGGGCATCCAGCCCATGATATTGCTCCCGGCGGCCGCGGTCGTGTACGGCGCGGCCATGATCTTCGGGAGCGGGGTCATGTCCCGGGTCGACGCCCTGATGACCGGGCCCCTGGAGAACCGGATCGCAGAAGCCGTTTCGCGTGAAGCCATTCTGGCCGCCACGGGCGCGGAAATCTTCGTGGGACTGGGCAGCGTGCTCTTGGGCATCGTTGGCCTGGTGGGCACGTGGACACTGCAAGTGACGCTGGTCGCGACGCTGATTACCGGCGCGGCGATCATGTTCGGCGGAAGCGCCATCAGTGCACATTTCCGGGGCGTATTGCATCACTGAAGATTCGGACGGGGGTGGCAACGCCTGGAATCCCGCGAAGGGATTTCAGGCGTTGCCATGTGCGCCGATGGAGCAGGCCTCCGCGGAACCGTCGGGAGACTTGAAGCGCGGTCACGCTATGGGAGGGGCGGAGGATTCCAGATTGTGGCGCCGATATAGCGCTCGGGCCCGGTCACGGGATCATGGAAGTAGTAGATGCTGACAATCTTCCCATCCGGGCGCTGCACACTGCGGGGATAGCCTATGTCGCGTCCGGCGCCGTCGTCCCGGAGGGCGATCTCCTCGCCCCACGAATCGCCGCCGTCTTTGCTGAGGCGGGCGCGCATGCTGAAGGGCTTTTCGCGGTACCCGTAGACTGCGCACAGGCGCCCGTCCTGCAATCGGATGAGACTCGCCGGATTGCCTTCTCCGGTGTCGGCCACAGCCTTCGGGTGCGAGATCCAGGTCAATCCATTATCTCGCGAGGTGTAGCCTGCGAGCCAGCTCGCGTCTTTTTCCTTGCATCGGATAAGGGTGAATAGATCCCTGGCCGAGAGGCGCACTGTGGCGGGCATAATCGCGTATCCCGCAGGTTCCTCGCCGATCCAGGAAACGAATCGCCAGGTGGCGCCGCCGTCCCGCGTCTGCACGCAGAGCGGGCGTCCCTCGCGGCCATTCCTCTTGGCAGCCGTCAGGAAAAGCATGCAATCTTGCTTGCCGTTGACCACATAGTCGGTGCGTGCAGCGATGCCCGGCGTGCCACAATCCGGCAAACGAAACGGTCCCTGCCAGGTCTTTCCCCGGTCGTAGGAATAGTAGAAGCGGGAAACGCCCGCATCCACGTCGGACATGCGGACCGTCAGGGCAAAATCCGGGTGGGTGAACTCGATGCCGCCGGGACACGCCGCGAGGGCCGGGATGGCCCGGCCCGGGGTTTCCGTGCCGTGCAGCGACTTCCCCTGCGGTATCAGAAAGCCCTTTGCCGCGGGATCCTCGAGAGTCCACGATTCGCCGCCGTCCAGGCTCCGGGCAAGTAGATGATCTTCGGGCTGGTCTCGGTCAATGTTGTGACGTTCCGGCCCGAGATCCTTGTAGTAGCCTCGGCTGAAACCCACGAGAATCTCATTGCCCCACGCCCAGATGCCGTGATTGGCGGGCCAGCCGCCGAAACGGCCCGGTTCATAGTAGATCTTCACGTGCTTCGCTCCCGGGAGCACCTCGGCCGCGTGCGCGGCCGCACAGCCGAGCACCGCCGACAGGAACAAGCCGCACGTCCAGCGAATCCGGTTTAAGAGCATGGCCAGCCTTTCCGCGTTGTTAAAACACCCGAAGGAGTGTAACACAGCCCACGGGGGTTCTTGCATGCCCGGCGGCCGCCGTGAGATACTTGAACTGTTGCATTGAAAGGATCTCTCGAGAAGATGCGTTCCCCGGGAACAATCGCCGGCGTCGCGGCCGTGCTGACCTGTCTGCTGATCGGGATGGGCGGCGTGGACGGGCTGGTGTTGTGCCTCGGCGACGACGGCCACATGGCCATCGAGTTTGCGCAAAACGGCAAGTGCATTGCCTGCGCCCCCTCTTCACACGGGGAAGCGCCCGTGCTGCGCCAGATGGCGCCCCTGTCCAGCCAATCGGGCGCATGCCACGATTGCGCGGATTTCCCGCTTCGCATCGAGATGGTCGCCCCCCATTCCGCGCTCCCCAGTCCCCGGGGTGGTTCGGTCCCGCATCCCATGCTGGTGACGTGCGGTTCCGGAGGCTTCTGCCCTGCCATTCCGGCTTTTGCAGCCCTTCCACGTCCCCCGTGGCCCGGCGCCGGCCGCTCAATCTCCTCCCTCGGCGTCATCCTTCGCACCTGATTCCTGCCGAACGGCTCCCGCTCCGCCCCACCCGGGCGCGGCGGGAATGCAGAGCCGTGGATGGATGTGTTCTTTCCTCAGAGACTGTCCAGGGAGCACATCTTCTCTTCAACACACTGTGAATGCCTGGGCCGGAAGGCCATTCAATGAACGTGAAGGAAGACGAACAATGAGAAATCCCATCTTGACGTGCAGAGTGCTCCGCGTTGCCACGCTGACCATCTTCTCTTGTGCGGGATTTGCCTCGGCCGTTGCCGGAGAGGCCGAACGGCTGGCGGAACACGATGCGGGCATTGCGCACATCATGTTGGCGCAGAACGCGCCCGCGGCCGCGCCCAAAGCAGCGGGCACGGACCGCCAACAGGCTGCCATCCAGCGCTTGCGGGAGGAAGCGGAAAAGGCACGGGCCGCCGGCGCCGAGAAGGCCCGGCAGCAGGCCGCGGAACGTCAGAAGGCGCTTGAACGCCTGCAGGCGGACATGAAGAAGCTGAATCAGGAGCGCGATGCCGCAAAGAAGGAGAAGGCCCAACAACGGGAGGAGGCGCTGAAACGCCTGGTCGAAGAAGCCAGGAAACTCCAGGCACAGCAGGAGGAATCCGAGAGGAAACTCAAGGCGGAGCGCGATGCCGCACTCGAATCGGCCTTGCAGAAGGCCCGGGCACAGGTGGAAGAGCAGAAATCGGCCCAGGCGGAAAAGGCGCAGGAAGAGGCGGCGCGCCGAAAGGAAGCGCTCGAGGCGCTGCGCCAGGAAGCAGAAAAGCTGAAAGCGGCACACGAGGCGGAAGAACAGGCGGCGGCGAAGAAACGCGCCGCCACACTCCAGGCGTTGATCGACGAGGCCAACGCCCAATCCCCGAACGCCGGCGGCGAGAAGAAGGAAGTTGTCGGCTACAAGACGGTTCGCGACAAAGGGCATCAGCACAGAAAGCCGATCTATTCCGATGAGAAGAAATGACGGCAAAGGACATTTCATGAAAGCACGAACAAACCCTGCCCTGCCGGCCTGGGGCCTGGCCGTGGCCATCGGCTGCATGGCGGCCTTTGTGGCAGCCGGATGCCGGCCGGTGACGGCCGATACGTCCGACACAGCTGCGCCGCACGCGGAAGAGGCACGCCACGCGGACGAACATGGGCATGAGGCGCATGAGGAAGCCATCGTGCTCTCTCCGGAGCAGATGAAGAACAATCACATCAGCATCGCGGAAGCCGGCCCGGGAAAGCTTTCGGTCCAGTTGGCCTTGCCCGGCGAAGTCAAGTTGAACGCGGATCGCCTCGCCCACGTGGTGCCGCGGATTCCCGGGGTGGTTCGGGAAGTGTTCAAGAACGTTGGCGACGAAGTGAAGACGGGCGAGGTCCTGGCGGTGCTGGACAGCCGGGAACTGGCCGACCTGAAGGCTGCCTATCTGGCGGCTCAAGAACGGGAGGAACTGGCCCGATCCACTTACGAACGGGAAAAGGGGCTGTGGGAGAAGAAGATCTCGGCGGAACAGGACTTTCTCTCGGCGAAGAACGCCCTGGCGGAGGCCAGAATCGCCACGCGCACGGCCGAACAGAAACTCCATGCCATCGGTTTTTCGGAGGAGTATGTCACGAAGCTCTCCGGAGAGCCGCACGCTTCCTTGACGCGCTTCGAAATCGCCGCGCCCTTCGACGGCGAGATCATTGAGAAACATATCACGCTGGGCGAGGCCTTGAAGGAGGATGCGCCCATCTTCGCCGTGGCGGACCTCAGCACGGTTTGGATGGACTTGAGCGTGTATCAGAAGGATCTCGCCTCACTCCGAAAGGGGCAGGAGGTTGTCATCTCAGGCGGGGGTTCGCTGGAGAACGGCGTCCCTGGGATCATCTCTTACATCGGCTCCGTGATGGGACAGGAAACGCGGACGGCGACGGCGCGGGTCGTGCTGGAGAACCGGGACGGGCATTGGCGTCCGGGGCAGTTTGTCACGGGATTCACGTCCGTGGACGAGGTTGAAGTTGGCGTGCTGATTTCCAAGAGCGCGATCCAGACGATGCAGGGCAAATCAACCGTGTTCGTGGAAACGGAGAAAGGCCTCGTGCCGGTGGCGGTGGCCCTCGGGCGCAGCAATGACTCGCACGCGGAGGTTCTGGAGGGGCTGGAGGCCGGGAGGCGCTATGCCGCCGACGGGGCCTTCCTGCTCAAGGCGTATCTGGAGAAGGGATCGCTGGAACATGAACACTAAGGGGCGGGGGCCCGGATCAACCCGGCGAATGAACCCGCATTCGCATCCCGACGGAGTATGACATGCAGTTGCAGCAAGGCAGCCTGACCGAACGCGTGATCCACGCCTCCTTTCGACACAAGCCAGTGGTGCTTCTGCTGGTTGCGCTGGCCTTCGTCTTCGGCGTGACGGCCTATCAGCAGATGCCGAAAAACGTGTATCCGGACATCACGATTCCGGTGTTCACGATAGTGGCGGAAAACGAAGCCATGGCGCCCGAAGAGATCGAGATGATGATCACGCGGCCCATGGAAGCGGCCATGAACGGCCTGCCGGGCGTGCGGCGGGTGCGATCCCAGACCACGCAGGGCTTGTCGTCCGTGGTCGTGGATTTCGATATCGAGACCGAGTTCTGGCGCGCCCGGCAGTTCGTGACGGAGCGGATGGCGCAGGTGGCCGCGCAACTGCCGCCCGGGACGGAGCCCCCCACGCTCGCCAGCGCGACGACACGCCTCGCGGAGGTCTACGAGTATGCCGTGGAAGGCGATCTGCCTCCGACGGAACTCCGCGAGATCGCGGAATGGCAGATCCGCTACAACCTGCTGACGGTGCCGGGCGTCGCGGAAGTGCTGAACATGGGCGGGTATCTTCGGCAGTACCGGGTGACGCTCGATCCGAACCGGATTCACGCGCACGATGTGACGCTGTCCGAAATCGAATCGGCCATCCGGAGCGGGAACGAAAACGCCTCGGGCGGGTTTATCAGCACGGGACCCGCGGAGTACACGGTGCGCGGCATCGGCCGTTTCGACTCCGTCGAGGACATCGGCAACACGGTGGTCGGCGAGCGAGGCGGCGTGCCCCTCTTCCTGCGGGAGGTGGCGTCGATCGAGGAAGGCACGGCGATCCGCCGGGGCATTGCGAGCCGTAACGGCAAGGAAACCATCATTGCGCTGGTGATCAAACAGCCCTCGGCGGACACAGTGCAGGTCGTTCAAGGGATTGAGAAGGCGCTGGAAGACATGCGGACGACGCTGCCGAAGGGCGTGCGCATCGTGCCGTACTACGACCAGACGCACCTGATCACGGCCGCCCTCTCCAGCGTCACCCGCGCCATTCTCGTGGGCGCGGTCCTGGTAGTTCTTGTGCTGTTCGTGTTTCTCGGGCATGTCCGCAGCACATTGATTGTGGCGTTGTCGCTTCCGTTGTCCGTGGTTATTGCGGGCGTGTTGATGCGTCCCTTCGGCATCGGCCTGAACACGATGTCGCTCGGCGGGCTGGCCATTGCCGTGGGCATCATGGTTGACGCTTCGATCATCATGGTTGAGAACATCTATCACCGCTTTCATCAGCAGCGGGAATTGCTGCGCGAGAAGGCGTTCCGTGAAGGCGTGGCCCACAAGGCCGCCATCGAAGTGGGGCGTCCTATCGCGTTCGCCACACTCATCATCATTGCCGTGTTCCTGCCGCTCTTCCTCATGGGCGGCATCGAGGGCCTGCTCTTCCGGCCCTTGTCGGTGACGGTGGGCTCGGCGATGCTTGCCGCGCTTGTGCTCTCGCTGACGTTCACGCCGGTGCTGTGCCTGTGGCTGCTGTACTCGAAGCGCAATCTCCGGGCGTCGGAAGAGGTGTGGTTCGTGCGCGGGATCAAGCGCGTCTACATCCCCGTGCTGGAATTCGCGCTGCGTTTCCGCTGGCTCGTCATTGCGTTGACGATCGGGCTGTTGATTCCGGCAGGTTTCGGGTTGACGCAGGTCGGGCGCGACTTCATGCCCCGCCTGGACGAGAATGCCTGGGTGATCTCGACGACGACGCCCCCGGAAACCTCGCTCGAACAGAATGATCGCATCACGCGCCAGATTGAGGAGTTGCTCGTGAAGCAGCCGGCCATCTCGGAAGTGGTCCGGCGCAACGGCCGTTCCGAGCGGGCGATTGGCTGCGTGCTTCCCGTGAACTCGGGTGAAATCATCGTTGACCTGAAACCCAGAGGGCAGGTGGACACGCCGGCGGCGGAGGTGCTGGCCGAGGTGCGCGAGCAAGTGGAGCAGATCCCGGGCGTGGCCACGGCTTTCACACAGCCGCTTCAACTCAAGATCGACGAGAGCCTCGAGGGCACGCCTGCCCCGCTGCAGGTGAAGCTCTTTGGGCCGGACGTCAACGTGCTGGCCGAACGAGGCAAAGCCATCTTCGAGGCGGTCAGCAGCGTGCCGGGCATCACGGACGCCAAGCTCGATCAGGCCGTCGGCGTGCCGCAGTTGCAGGTGCGGATCGATCGCCAGGCGGCCGCCCGATACGGCGTGTCCGTAGCGGCGGTCTCGGAGATCGTGCGCCTGGCTGTCGGGGGCGAGGAACTGACGCAAGTCTGGAAGAACCAGAGGAGCTATGGCGTCTTCGTCCGTTTCCCCGAGGGGATGCGGGACAAGCCCGAGGCGATCAGCAACATCCTGGTGGATACGCCGTCGGGCGCGCGCATTCCATTGTCGCAGGTGGCGCGGATTACGCTCACGGAAGGGCCCAACGTCATCTGGCGTGAAGCCATGAGCCGCCGGGTGAGCATTGACGCGAGTCTCGAAGGCCGCGACCTGGGCAGCGTCGTATCGGAGATTAAGGAGAAGCTCCGGGGCATTGAGCTGCCGCCCGATTACTTCGTGGTCTTCGGCGGGCAGTACGAGAATCAGCAGCGGGCGATGCGGGCGCTGATCGTCGCCATGGCCGTGGCGTTGAGCGTGGTGTTCATCCTGCTCTATCTGGCGCTGCATTCCATGTCGCATGCCGTCATCATCCTGGCCACGGTTCCCAGCGCGTTCATCGGCGGAATTGCCTCCCTGCTGTTGACGGGAGAGACGCTGAACGTCTCGTCGGCAGTCGGCTTCATTGCCTTGTTCGGAATTGCCGTTCAGAATAGCCTGGTGCTCCTGACGCAGACCCGGGATTTCATCGCGGAGGGCCAGACGAAGGAACAGGCGATCCGGCTTGCGAGCGTTCAGCGGCTTCGTCCGAAGCTGATGACGGCGTCGTGCGCGGCGCTGGGGCTCCTCCCCATTCTTCTGAGCACGGGCGTGGGCGCGGAGATTGAACAGCCGCTGGCCATCGTCATGGTGGGCGGGCTCGCCAGTTCGACGCTCTTCACGCTGCTCGTGCTGCCCGCCGTCTATCTGGTTTCCGAGAATGTAAAGGGATTCATTCTCCGGGATCGGGCATAACGCTTCCTTCCCCGGCCGGCGTGTTGACATTCCCGGCGGCGAGCCGGTCTACTACATTCAACACAAGGGGCGGAGGCCACGGTTATGAGAGGGCGAGGACGGATTTCACGGCGGGAATGGCTCGCGGCGTCCGCGGCGATGGCGGGCTTCTCTCTTCAGGGCTGTGTGTCGACGGGTCCGGGGCCGCTTTCGGGACGTCCGCAGCGGTGGGTAGGTTACACGGAGTTGCGAACGAATCTGCCGGGGGGCCGCTACGCGAACATGATCACCGGCCGCGCGTGTGTGGTGCGGGGCGATGGCCGCGAGCGCCGGCAGCTTGCCGAAGAACTCACCCGCGAGCCTTACTCGTGGACACAATTCGCCGGATGGTCGCCGGACGGGCGCTACGCCCTGATCGGGCGCGGCTGGGAAGCCCCGGAGAACGGGGCCTGGGAAGAGGCGAACAAGACCTTCCGCTTCAACGACGACTGGCTCTACGACATGTACCTGCTCGATATGGAGACGGGCGCATTGGAGAACGTGACTGCCGTTGACCGGGTCAGCCGCTATAACACCGGCCTGTTCTTCATCCCCGGCTCGCCCGTGCGACTCGGGTTCCAGGCCCTGATTGGCGGCAACTCGCATCCATTCCGCATGGACCGCGACGGACGAAACAAGACCGACCTCAGCAGCGGCGCGGAGGGCTTCGCCTATGGCTTCAGCGCTTCGCCGGACGGGCGTTACGTCTCGTATCACAAGGATTATCAGGTCTACGTGGCCAAGGCGGACGGCAGCGAGGCACGGAAGATAGACACGGGCCATCCCTTCAATTTCGCGCCGCAGTGGTCGCCCGACGGCGCCTGGCTGCTCTTCGTATCGGGAGAGCACGAGGACTGCGACCCCTATGTGGTCCGGCCGGACGGCAGCGGCCTCCGCCGCGCGGCCGCGCGCAACGGCTACAAGGGCTGGGTGGCGGTGTACGATGTCTTCGACTTTCACAACGGCAGCAGCGACGTACCGGTTTGGGCGCCCGACAGCCGTGGCATCTATTACACCGCCCTCTTCGGAAGCACCGTGGAGCTCATGTGGGCATCAGTCGATGGCGCGACCCGCCAACTGAGCCATTCGCCCGAAGGCGTGCTCCACTATCACCCGAAAGTCTCGCCCGACGGGAAATGGCTCGCCTTCGGGTCGACGCGAAGCGGCGCGCGGCAACTGTACGTCCGGCCGGCCGATCCGAATGCCGATGCCGCCCGCGCTTATCCGTTGACGGTGCTCCCTCCGGGTTCGGCGGCCATGTGGGCGGCCTGGCAGCCCTGAAGTCGCCCCGGGGGATACCGCTTCGCGGAAGGCTTCTGCTATCGTGACAGGCTCCACATCAAGTCGGCGGAGGACTGCGTTATGAAATCCCGGATGACGTGCTTCGTGATCGTGTTGGCCTCCGCCATTCTTGCGACGGCATCCGTCGCGGCAGCACCCTGCCAGATTTCGGGACCGGAAGGACTTCGAGTCACGTTGGGGAGCGAGACGGGCCTCCCGAACAGCATCGAGAGCGGCGGCCGCGAGTGGCTTAGCGGGCCCGCACAAATGATCGTGCACAAGGAAGCCAGCAATACACAGGCTTCTCCCACATTCGTAAGTGCGGAGCAAAAGGGCAAGACGCCGCAAGTCGAGGCGCGGTTGCCCAAGCTCGGACTGAGTCTGTCGGAGACTTGGTCCGCGACTGCCGGGGGTCTGGCCTGGGACCTGGTATTCAAGGGTGATTCCCCGCGTTCGGGGCACGAGGTTGCGATAGAGCTGCCCGTCCTGGAACCCACGACGCGCCTCTTCACCCCGAGCATGTACGGCGTGATGGACGCAGCCGTGTATCCGAGCTTTACGCCGGCGCCCTACGCACATCTCGGCTGGGAATCGGGACAGGCCTACGTTCTGCCGCTCATCTCAATATTGGACGAGGAGCGGGACCGGGCGTTAACGATCGCATTGCCGGCGGACGCGAACATACCTCAGCTCCAGTTCGAGTGGCGGGATGCCCGCGTGCTGCGCATCACGCTGGGGCATCGGGGCATGGGCGGCGGAAAAGACTCCGCGTTGCGCCTGCTCTTCTTTGCGCATCCCGCGGACTACCGCTCCGCCCTGCACGCCTACAGCGCCGAGTTCCCCGCCTATTTCCGGCCGGGCCTGCCGCGGGGTCCCCATGAAGGAGCGTTCTACTATCACCACATCCAGGCTCATCCCGATTTCGAGGAAATGGTCCGCCAGAACATTCGCCACGTCTGGACAAGCTTCTGGTTCACCCACCTCGGCGAGTACCTGCCGGATCAGCCGGAATGGGAGCCGTACACCTACGCCAAGTGGTGGAAGCTGGGCGAGAGCATGAACGATGCCAAGATCAATGCGTTCATCCAGGAGATGCATGAACACAAGATTGGGGTGTTCGCCTATTTCAACGTCACGGAATACGGCGGCGCCGGCGGAAAATCCGGCGACACAGACGCCGCCGCGAAGATACTGAAGGAGCAGTTCGGCAACGCGCTCATCCGCAATGAAAAGGGGCGTTTCGTGCCGACGTGGGAAGGGGCCATGGCCATGAACTGCGGCAGGCAATTCGCCCTGTGGCCCTTCCTCGAAGAGCAGGTGAAACGGCATCTGCAACGCCTTCCGGGCATCGACGGATTCGACATTGACCGGCTGGACTGGGCCAGTGTCCTGGACTATGCGCACGATGACGGGCTTACGATGCTTGGCGGCAAGACCGCCGAGAACCTGGCCGTGCCCGTCAGCGCCGCCGTGCAGAGCATCTGCGCCATGGCGCACGCGGCGGACAAACGCGTCTTTGTCAACCAGTTCTATCGCATCGAGCCGCTGCGTGACGTGGACGGGTACGTTCATGAGAACGATTATCTGCCCGCCATGGCCTATCTCGCGCCGTATCGCCCCGCCGCCGCATGGCACATGCGCAAGGCATATCAGGACGATTTGCTCGCGTTTGAAGGCCAGCTCAAGCGCCGTTTGCAGTGGGCGCTCTTCCCCCAGATGATCGCCCATAGCTTCCCGATTGCGCAGCAGGGCGCTGAACCGCGCGCCGCGGACCTGCTCGAGATTTACGCGCCCCTCTTTGAGCCGTTTCTCGGAAAGGAGCAGGTGTTGCGGCCGCATTGCGTTCGTGTCAGCGGCCCGAACGACTGCAACCTCTTCCGCAATGGCGCGGGACACTATGTCGTGCCCATCACGTCGCGGGTGCGTTTCCTCACCCGGGGCGATGGCGGCACGGAAGAAGTCACAGTGCGTTTGCGCGTGCCGGATGCCGGCGAACTGGCGTGGGTGCATGCCTGCTCCGCCGACCGGCCGCCCTGCCGTTCCGCCATCAGCGCCGGAAACGACGAAGCAACGATTTTTCTGAAGGAGCATGGAACGTCCTCCGTGCTCGTCGTGGGGAAGGGCGCTGAAACGCCTCTGACGCCTGGAGACGCGGAACGGATTGCACGTGTACGCGAGGAACGGTTCCCCGGGAAGGCGCACCCGGCTGCGGAGAGCCTTCCCCGGCCGGCCTTGGAGGATGTTGAATCGATTTACGTCCGGATGGCGGGGCGGCACATCGGGCAGGCAGGACCGCTGCGGATCGCATTGAACGGGGCGGAAGCCGGGGTGCTGCAGCCCGGCGAAAGCCGATTCAGTTCCGGCGCGATCCGGCAGGCGCTGTCCGAGGCCCTGTCGCTCCATTTGCAGGCAGGCGACGAAGGCGTGTGGCTGGTTCCTGAACGCGTCGAAGTCCTGGCCGAACAGAACAACAAGCGGCTTTGGAGAATGGCGGGGTGGTCGCCAGGAGATGCTGCAGACTCCACGGGAACGAACGAGGTCACACTTCCGTTGCGCTGGAGTATTCCCGAGGAAGTGATTCCCGCGATTGTCCGCTTCGAAGGCGGGGATGGGCGGAGGGGCGGACGTTGGCACGGGAAGTACGGGGAAACGGGCGTCTGGATTCCCGGGCTCTCAACAGGGCAGGAAACGAAGCACGGCTTTGCCGTGCAGATTCAACGCGGCAATCCGTTCGTCTGGGCACAGGAGGTCCAGGACCCGCGAGTGCTGCAGCATCCGACTTCACCCGAGGCGCCCCGCACGGCCTCCTGCTGGTTCGATCAGGACACGCTCATCGTCCACGTGTCGCCCGCGCGCGATGTTCCGTATCGGCTCACATTCTACGTGCTCGATTATGATCGCAACGGACGCGCGGTGAATATCACCCTCTCGAACGGGTTCAAGCCGCTCGACAGTCGGGACGCACGGGTGAAGGAAACGGGCAGAGGCGTGTATCTCACCTGGACGGTCAGGGGACCCGTCATTGCGGAACTTCGAAAGACCGCCGGTTTCAATGCCGTGCTCTCGGGCGTATTTGTCGACGCGGCGGACTGAGCAGGCGCCGCCTCAAGACGAGGCGGCCTACCCGCAGAGCTTTCCGCGCGCAGCACGGACTGGAGCACTGTCTCAATCGACTTCGAGGTCGAAGGTGAATTTCTGTTCGCCGCTGAGCGGGCACTGAACGAGCCACTCGCCCGCCGGGCCCACAATGCCGCTGGGGGCGTTCACAGTTCCACCTGCCGGCACGGCATTCGCGGTGGCAATGAACAGTTTGGATTCGAGCGCGCGCAACCGCAGGTTGGACTCGTGATACTGGAGGAATCTCGGGTCACCTCCGGAATTGACCGCGTGAAAGATCACCTGCGCCCCCTTTTGCCCGAGCTGATAGCTGAGCCGGGGATCGGGGTACGGCCCGCAGCCGGGCGTCACCCACAGGTCATTGCAGATAAGACAGCCGAAGGGAATCCCCTTGTGCTTGAATACGCGCAGTTCCTCGCCGGGCCAGCACCACTTGCGGTCGCCGTCGGTGGGCACGATCTTCTCGTGCGTGCCCAGCAGCGCGCCCTCGTTCGTGTAGACGCGCGATTGAATGTACGTATGCCCGTTGGAGCGCGCGCCGGTGCCGATGATGGCCGTTACGTAGTATTGCCGGCACGCCGCGGCGATCTGCCGCCAGGCCTCGGCGGTGCGCGCGTCGCTGAAATCATTGCTGTAACCGGTCAGGCTCATTTCTGGAAACAGGATAAAGTCCGCGTCGGCCTCCTGAATGTGTTTGAGGATTTTCGGCAGATTCTCCCCTTTTGTGGGCGCCACTGCCATCTGCACGCCTTTGATCCGCACTCGTGCCATAGGTCTGTGCTCCTTCCTTACGCGTTTACTGCCTGTTTCAATTGCAGCCCGCGCGTCCGCGCGCGTTGCTGCTCATTCGGCCACGTCCATTCGCGCGCGCATGCGCCGAATCCCCCACAGACTCGATTCGAGGTGCGCCGCCAGCACGGGGTGCCCCGCCGACAACACTGCGCACTGCTCCAGCGCTTCATCGATGAGAAACTGCTCGGCGAGGGCGCGCACTATCAGAAGCCGCCCCGCGCCGTGTCCGGGATATTCTGACAGCAGTGTTTTCAGATGTTGGACAGCCTCCTTCAACCGCTGCTTGTCATAACACCGCAAGGCCATTCGAAAACTCCTGGGTTCGCGGAACATGGAGAAGCGCCGGAGAGCCACGGCGCCGAGATACGCCAAAGGCGGAGCGCTCAGCAGCGCGTAGTTCCAGCGGGAGAATTCCGGGCCATACCCCGCCACGCGCATCGCATCCATAAAGAGCAACAGAATGTAGAGGAGGAAGCTGATGCCCAGGCCCTTGACGAGCGCCATGCGGTAGGGGCGAGGTCGCCTGAACAGATGGCTCATGCGTATGGGCGGCATGCCGCTGCCGGCCAAGTCCCGCTGCAGGGCCTTCATTCGCCCGATGAGGCCGGCGATGACGGCGACCGTCCCGTGTTCCTGCCAGAACCGGATGGCCAGGCTGTAGGGCATTCCCTCGATGGCGAGCGTGATGATGGGCCGCGGCCGCAAGAACGCGAAAAAGGAAAGCAGGGTGATGCCCAGGGTAAGCGCCAGGAGAAGCCCCAGCCCGGCGGCGATCCACTGATCGTAGGCCAGATGGGGCCGCATCCGGTACTCGACCGCCCAGAGGGGCAGTGCCAGCAGGACGCCGACGGTCACGCCCAGCAAACCGCGCCACAAATGCCGCAGCTCACGGCGGCGTTCGTCGGAGACGCGGACCCACTCCACCGGGATGAACGTGGTGGACGACGCAATGAACGTTTGCTTGTGGAAGAGGAGGATGCTGCCGCGCAGTTCGAGCCATGCCTCACCGGGGCCGTCCACCCGGCGTATCGGAATTCTGTCGCTGTGACCGAAAACCATGAATGCCGTTTTCGCCTCGATATCTTCCATCATAACAGAAGAGCGAAAAAAGATGTGCCGGTTCGTTTGCCCCGTGGCGGTACCGGCGGTCAGCGCTCCTGCACCTCGGCGACCGCGAACGTGATGTTGAGAGTCTCGCCCCGGCGATTGACGGTCAGTCTCGCGGAGTCGCCGACGAAGAGCCCCCAGTTGACGAAGTTTACGTCGGTGGGGTCATGCACGGTTTCGCCATTCACCTCGGTGACCACGTCGCCCAAACGCAGACCCGCCACATAGGCGGGGCTCGTGGTGACGATTTCCGAGACGAGCACGCCCGAGTCCATTTGGATGCCAAGTTGCTGGAGGGAGTAGGGCGCAAGGTCGCTGATGGCCTCGCCCCGGAAACCGAACCAAGGATTTCGGCGGTGCCCGTACTGGATGAGTTCCTGGGCGACCCGCTTGACGCGGTCAATCGGGATGGCGAATCCAAGTCCCTGGCTTCCGCCGCTGCTGCTGAAGATCATCGTGTTCACGCCGATGACCTCGCCGCGCGCATTCACCAGCGGCCCGCCGCTGTTGCCGGGATTGATCGCGGCATCGGTCTGAATCAGGTCCTGGTAGAGCCGCTCGCCCCCGCCCACATCCCTGCTGACCCGGCGGTGGTTGGCCGAGATGACGCCGACACTGACGCTGGGCTGCGGATCGCGCATCATGTTGCCGAAGGGATTGCCGATGGCGATGGCCCATTCGCCGGTCAGGAGGTCGTCCGAACGTCCCAGCGGGATAAACGGCAGATGGTCGCCCGTGGCTTGGAGCACCGCGACATCCGTGTGTTCATCCGCGCCCACGAGTTTCACCTTGAGGTCACGGCCATCCGGAAGTATGACGGAGCCGATCCGGTTGGCGTCCTGCAGCACGTGGTAGTTGGTGAGGATGTGCCCGTCGGCATCAAAGAGGAAGCCGCTGCCGATGGACTCGACCGCGCGACCGCGCACGTGCGAGCGGTCCAACGGGGCCCCGAAAAGTCCCCAGAAATCATCAAAAAACGGGTCCGGCACGCGTTCCGCCTGGATCTGCACCACAGTGATCGTGACGACTGCAGGCGAGACTTTGGCGATGGCATTGACGATGGCGTTGCGCCTGGAGGTGTCGATGGATTCCTGCGCCGCGGCGGCAAAGGAGAACACCGCAGCCAGCGCGAGAGCACACGGCAGCGCGCTGCACGGACGTTGTCCAATCATGGTCATTGTTGCCTCCTTCCTCACTTGATACTGCGGGATCGCCATGAATAGAAAACGCCCTGGAGACGCCGGAAGTTTCCTTCGGATGCTCCAGGGCGGATTCAACTAGGATTCGGCCGAAGCCTCCCCGCTCAGGGGGCAGGCGCCGGAGCGGGTGCCGGGGCCGGGGCCGCTTCTGCCGGAGCAGGCGCGGGGGCCGGGGCGGCCTCTGCCGGGGCGGGCGCGGGGGCCGGGGCCGCTTCTGCCGG
>CAILVY010000339.1 GCA_903837785.1 Candidatus Hydrogenedentota bacterium | reverse complement strand
TGGGGGCTGGTATTCAAGATGTATTCGAACGAGTCGCCGGGGCAGAAGTATCCGCCGTTGGGGACGGAAGGCACGCCGATCACCCCGAACGATGGCGGATGGGTGGCCTGTCCCGCAGGCCAGACGATCTATCCGGAGTATCTTTCGGACATGAACATCTACTTTTGTCCCTCGGACGTGAATTCGTACCCGAAGGATTATATTGAGTGCCCCGGGGGCGCGTGGTGTTTCGGTCCGGGAAACACGCTGTATCCGTATGCGTTCGAAGACCGCAGCTATGTCTATTACGGCTGGATGGCCGAGGACGAGTTCGTATTTCTGACGATGGTGGGTTGGGCGCTGTGGCAAACGCAGGCACTGAACATGGATGGCGCCGACCCGGTGTACCTGGCCTATCAAGATTACGTGGACAAGGACCAGACGGTTGATCCGGTAATGTTGATGACCGTGGCGCAGAGTTATCCGGAATATGCCGAGATTCTTCAGCGCTATCAACAACTGAGCGGCAAGACGGTGGAGGTCTACGGCAACGGACACAGCAACACGATCTACCGCCTGCGCGAAGGCATCGAGCGCTTCATGATCACGGACATCAACAATCCGGCGGCGAGCGCGAAGGCACAGAGCAGTCTGCCGATCATGTGGGACCAGATCGACGAGGACGCGGATTTCAGCCACATGCCGGGCGGCTGCAATGTGCTGTATCTTGACGGGCACGTACAGTGGCTGCGCTATCCGGGTGAACACCCCGTGAGCCATCTGAACGGCATGCTCGGCCGCGCGGTGGGCTGATTCTCAGAAATGTCGCCGTCGGGGCGCGGACAGGGGCGTCCCGGCGGCCGTTTTTTAGCGGGTCCACTTGCCGTGAGCGTCGAACGAGATACGTTGTTGTCCGTGGGGAAAACGGATTTCAATCCAGGGGATGGTTGCGGCCACCGAGGCTTCTTCGAGCTCGAATTGATAGACGCATTCGTTTCCCCGGGTTTCCGCCGCCGCGCTGCAGTAGTGTTTCCCGAGGGGATCCCGGAGGAGGATGGGCATGGCGAACGGATAGCGCGCCCAGGGTTCGGCGAGCTGAAACGCGATCCGCACGCCGCGGTCCGCGCGCTCCGCGGACACGGGTTGCCCCTGCCATTGTGCGGAGGGCATCGCGCCGATCAGCCCCTTGATGTCCTCCTCATAGCTGGACCACTCCGGCTTGCTCCCGGCGCAACGGCGGGCCAATTCGGCGGGACTCACGCCCTGGCTGTTGAGGTACGCGATCACTCCCACGAGTGACAGAATGAGCGCCAGGACGGCACAGAGCACGATTGACTTGATCATACGCCCCTGCTGAATTTCGGCGTCCATTTGGCCGCGCCTGCCGTTTCCGGTGATAGGCCTCTCCCCTAGCGATCCGTGTGACGGCGGTCTACGAAGATGACGCTCTTGCTGGTGGTCGGCTGGGCCTTCTGCCGGACCTGGGCAAGCACTTCGAACATCTTCTTAGCGCTCTTAAACGGGCGGTATTGGGTGTGTGCGACACCGATGGACAGGGCCATGATGGGGCAGCGGACTTCGCGGCCCTGGCGGTCCTTGGCGATGATGTAGCCCTGGTCGGCTTCCTGCTGGGTGTACAGTTCGCGGACGCGCTGGTCAAAGGCCGCGGCGAGGCTGGCGGTGAAGCGCTCGTAATCCTCCAGTTTGAGGAGAACGACGAAGTGTTCGCCGCCCATGTGGGCGAGGAAGCACTCGTAGAAACCCATGTCCCGGGTAAGGCCGACCAGCATCTTTGACATGAATTCGAGTGCGCGCGTCTGGCCGGTCTGGCCATGCACCTGGCAATAGGGCTTGAAGCCGATCATGTCGATGTAGACGGCCGCCACGGCGTTGCCGCGGGCGAGCTGGTGGTTGATCTCGCGTTTGATGGTTTCGGTGCCGGGGAGGTTCGTTACGCGGTTGCGCGTGTCGATGGCGACGAGCAAGGCGTTCAGGGAGGCGATCTTGTCCATGAGCCGCTCCAGTTTGAACGGCTTCACGAGGTAGTCATCGGCGCCTTGCTCCAGTCCGTGGAGGATCTCGGGCTCCTCGCCGAGCGCGGTCAGGATAAGGATGGCGACGCGGTAGAGTTCGGGATCCTTGCGCAGCTTCCGGCAGATCTGGTAGCCGGTGACGCCGGGAAGCATGATGTCGAGGATGCAGATGTCCGGTTTGATTTGCTTGGCGTACTCGAAGGCGCCTTCGCCGGTGTTGATCACGTAGGTCTGGTGCCCCTCGGCCGTCAGCTTGGTCTTGATCAGTTCGGCGAGATCAACGTCATCATCCACTAGCAGGATCTTGCTCATCCAGTAGCCTCTTCTCGGTTGCGGGAGCCGCATGCGCCTTGAATGGCGCCCCTATCCCTCGTTCGCGCCCTATTATATACACGCCGCAATGGGAGGGTCAAAGGATAAAGCGGCGGAGCGCAGGACACGTTCAGCCGGGTGGCTCGCCCGGCTGCAGCACGTCCTCGATGACGCCCCAGAGTTCGCGGACGCCTTCCCCGGTCACGCTGGAGAACGGAACCACGAGCGCATCCGGGTCGAGGCCGAGCGACTTCCGGATGCGGTCCAAATGTTGCTTGCGCTGGCCGCGGCTCACCTTGTCCACCTTCGTGGCGACGATCACCGTGGGAACCTCGGCCTCCTCGAGTATCTCGAGCATGTGGACATCATTGTCCGTCGGTTGATGGCGGGCGTCAATCAGGGCCACGCCCAGGCGCAG
>CAILVY010000338.1 GCA_903837785.1 Candidatus Hydrogenedentota bacterium | reverse complement strand
CGCGCCTTCGGCGCTCCGGGCGAGGCGAGGATGTTTCCGCTGCGCCTTGGGCGGTCTGCCGGACGCGGCGAGGACGCCGCGTCTACTCGTGAAAGCCGCAGGGTAGGCCGTGGCCGTCCTCGACCCGGCCATGAGGGCAACGGCCGCCTCGGGACGAGACGGCCCACGGGGCACGCGGCGAGGGCGCTGGGTCTACCCCCCCTGCCCCCCCCGCACGCGGGGGGGTGGGGAGTGAAGGGGGAAGGCCGCAGGCAGCGTCCTGATCTTGTGATGGTCTTGCTTCGCGGGCGCGGCCGGATTAACATCGAGGCGGAAACCACTGCGCACCGCCGTGTCCCGGCGGACCCTATCCGGAAAGGTTGCGTCATGAAAGAGCGTTCCGCGACGGAAATGAAGAGCACCCTCCTCTTCGCCCTGCTTTTCCTGTTCTTTCTTCAGTTGCTCAGCCTGTGGATCGAGAGCATCTACCGGTTGACGCTGGTGAAACTGTCGATGGGGATGGAGGGCTTCAGCTTCCTATGGCTGCTTCTTCCGCTGGTGGTCCTGTTCAGCGGCCGGAAATCCGAAAGGCCGATGCTGTGGTTTTCGTTGCTGACGTTCCTGGGGGCGCGGGCTGTCTGCCCGTTGTTGGGCGTGCGCGCGCTCACAGTAGTGGCGGGTCTCGGCGTGGCGGCGTTCCTGATCCTGCTCTGTGTGGTGTTCTCCGGACGCTATCGTTCCCTGCAAGGGGATGCCTGTCTCGCAACCGGCATCGCCGTGCTGCTTTCCGTGCTGTTCCGAAGCTGGGGATCGTCGTGCGACATCTCGATGGAAGGCAACGGCGCCGTGCTGGGCTGGGTCCTTGTCGGGGCCGCACTGGGGCTCTGCGTGTGGGTACGCGCGCCTGAGGAGGAGACGGGGGGCACTGAGGCGGGGCCGGTCCGGGCGGCCTTGTTGCCCATGCTGGGCCTCTTCTCGAATATCGCGATTATCTACTTTGTCTTGTCCAGTCCCGCGGTGGTGAGTGCGTGGTCCGGCGCGAATCACCTCGTTTCGACCTCGCTGTTCGTGATTGCCCTCGCCGCGTTTCTGGTCCTGGACGCGCGGCGCCCGGCGCCGGCGTGCGCCTGCCCTCCCTGGCGTGCGGGCGTGATCAGTGCGCTGTTTGTGGCCTTGCTGGTTCTTGGCATCTGCCTGAATCGTCCCGCGCTGCCCGCAAGCCCGGAGGCCGCGCCGTGGTTCACGTCGCCGGCGGCCGGTTGGCGGCATTTGCCCTTCTACGGCATGTTTCTCCTGGCGCCGGTCGTTGCGTTCAACGTGCGCCTTTGCACTGTCCGCATCGGCTTCGGGTGTGCGCGCAACGCGGTGCTTCCCGTGATGCTGGGCGCATGCGTCCTCGTGCTTCTGACCACGATGCTCATCTTCACGAACGTCTGGGGCTATGTCGGCCCCTTCGGCCCTCTGCTGCGAAACCGATTCTTCCTTCCTTTCCTGTTGGCGGGGCTCGGCATGTTGCTCTCCGGTGCGGTTTCGTCAACCCGGGCGGCGCAGGAGACGCGGGTGCAATCCCGCCCCGGCCTGACGGGCGCAGTGGCGGCGGTGATCGCCGTGCTGGCGATTGCCGGCGTTCTGGCGCGCACGTCCAGGCCCGGCCCTGCGCCTTCGCAGCAGAAGACGCTGCTCGTCATGACGTACAACATGCAGCAGGGATCGGACGCGCGCGGTGATCGGAGCTACCGCGAACAACTGGATTTCCTTCGCCGGGTGGGCGCCGACATTATCGGGCTCCAGGAGAGCGATACGCCCCGGCCTTCCGGCGGCCATGTAAACGCGGTGCGTTATTTTGCCGACGGGTTGGGCTTCTACAGTTACTATGGCCCCAATACGCTCTCCGGGACCTTTGGCACCGCCATTCTGTCGCGGTATCCGCTTGAGAATCCGCGCACGTTCTTCACGTTCAGCGATCAGGATGAGACGGCCACGGCGATGGCGGATATCGTGGTGGGCGGGCGGCGGATAACCTTCTTTGACAGTCACCCGGCGGGAAGCGATGTATCCCACACGGCGCATGTCGAGGCGCTGCTGGCCGAAGCGGCAAAGCACGATTACGTGGTTGCCGTGGGCGACTACAACTTCGATCAGGATTCCATGTGGTACGGGCGAGTCACCGCCCCGTTGGGAGATTCCTGGTTGAGCGTCTATCCGGATGCCATCGGCAAGCCCAGTCCGATTTCGATGGAGCAGCCGCCCGCGGAGGGCCGGCGCCGCGGCAAGCGGTCCCGCATCCTCGCTGACGGACGCCTTGACATGCGGCGCCGCATCGACCACATCTTTCTGTCGCGCGATTTTCAGGTTCGGGAGAGCTACTATCTTCCTCCCCCCGCGAGTATGACGGACCACCCCGCTCACTGGAGCCTCGTTTCCTGGGAGTGAGGCCTGCCCGCCTGCGCCCGCCGTCTTCCCGGGAATGTGGGGGCGTATGTGCCCTGTTCATCCCAGTGTGGTCAGAACTGCGAGGGCTGGCGGCGAGGCAACGGGCGAGGGGCGCATGAGCCTATGAACAGGGAAACGATAAGGGACGCGATCGCATTGGCGGAAAAGGTCGGCCATGTGTTCGTGGCCACCGCGGGCACGGACGGGAAACCGCATATGGCCTCTGCGCGGAGGCTGACGATGGCGCCGGATGGCGTCCTGTCCGTGGCGGAGTGGTTTTGCCCGGGCACTGTCCAGAATGTGCTGAACAACCCGCAGGTTTCCGTTGTGGTGTGGGACGCCGCCACGGACACGGGCTATCAGCTTCTCGGGCGCGTCGAGGAGACGCGGGACGTGTCCATGCTCGACGGGTATCTCGAGGAAGAGGCAAGACACCCCATCCCGCAGGTGGAAACGCTCATCCGGCTTCGCGTGGACGCTGTTCTCGCGTTCACGCACGCGCCCCACAGCGATCTGGTTCTCTAAGCGGCAACGGGCGCCGGATCATTTGTCTCCAGCATGCAGGGTGTACGATTCCTGGCACAGCAGGCAAATCGTTTCCTCATCGTCCGCAATGCCGAGGTAGACGACGCGCACATCGTAGCAGCCCGGGAGGAGATCGCGGATATTCTCCGTCTCTCCGGGCAGGATAGTATTCGAGAGTTCATTATCGCCCCAATCATCGGCGCCTTCCAGGCGAACGTAGACCGCGGAGATCGGGAACAGGGTCTCGTTCTCGACTTTGAGCGTATTCTGGCACGGGCATCCCGTCATCAGGGCGCCCGACAGCGCCAACACAAAGAGGCAAAGCGCAACACTTACACGCATTCCAAACATGGTCCCCGTCTCCTTTTCACGCGCGCCCTCCCGGGCGGCGTCTTGTTGTTCAACAGCTCCCGTCGCGTCAATCACGCTCTTCATAATACACCGGAGCGCGGCTGGCGTAACAACCCTCAACGGGCTTTCTCTCAGACCACCGTTTCCGCGGGAATCACCGGCAGAACCGAATCCCGCTCACTTCTTCGCGGCGGCTTGCGGCTTGGCCAGGGCCAGGACGTCTTCGGGGGCTTCGCCATAGGGGTCGACATCATGGGCGAAGCTCCGGGTGCAGACGTCCTTGACCTCCTGGGCTTTCATGCCCGCGGCCTTGGCCTCGGCCACGACCTCGTGCAGGCGGGCCACAATGCGGCGCCGGCAGTCCTCGATGGTTTTCGGGCCAATCGTCCGGTTGATGAACACGCCCATGCCGCGCCGGGTATACACAATCCCCATGACCTCGAGGGTGCGGTAGGACTTGGCGATCGTGTTCGGATTGACGTTCAGTTTCTCGGACAGCTCTCGGATCGACGGCAGTTGATCCGCGGGTTTCAGGCGGCCGGAGGCCACCGCGAACTGAACGTGATTCTCAATCTGCACGTATACCGGAACGCTGCTGTGGATGTTAATGTTGTCAAACATCTTGTGCCTCCTTGTTCTCGGCTTCATCACAGAAACGTCAACCCACGACAGATCATGAGATATTCCAGGCGTGGCGGCTTTTTCCGGGTGTTTAGATGCCTTGCTTTCCCGGTTGATGCAGCTAAACCCCTGCGCTGGGTTCACAGCGGGCTCGGGTACGCAAGGCGGAACTCCCCGCGCCTTTGATGAGCCTGCTTCGCTCAGGTATGATGCCGGGGAGTCCATTGGGATGAAAAAGGCCGCTCCCCGGAGAGCCGCGGAGGCATCCGGGAGGGCTGCGGCGTCGGGAGGCAAGATGAGGTGGATTGCGTGGTTCCTTGCCCTGGGTTGTACAGTCCTGGCTGCGGCGGCGGGAGCATCCCCATCGCCTGACGGGCTGCTGGTCCATTGGACCTTCGACGAGGATCTGGGCGCGGATGCGCTTCAGGATGCCCTGGGCAACCCGGCGATGGCCGTGAAGATCGAGCGCGATATTGCCACCCGGCACGGCGTCTTTGAGAACGGCATCACCTGCCGCGGCGAACATCATCTGCGGGTGGCGCCGCTTGGCCCCGAGAAGCTGTCGGGTATCGCGCTGTCCGTCTGGGTGCGCCCGGCGCATCTGGGGGGGTACCGCGAACTGTTCCGGCAGGAAGGCGAACATCGCCTGTTATTCTCCTTTCAGGAGGGAGGCGGCATCCTTTCGCTCGGGCTGGATATCGGCGGCTATGTCGAGTGTGACGGCCGGATTGAGTCCGGCCGCCTGCTGGACGGGGACTGGCATCACTGCGCGGCCACGTTCGACGGCGAGTCCATGCGGGTCTATCTGGACGGCGCGGAAATCGAATCGATCGAGCGCCCCGGCAAGATCGCCCTGGACCGGAGCACCCCCGCGTTTATCGGTTCCAGCGGGGGCGAGAACGAGCATTTTGAGGGCGGTCTGGACGATCTCAGGATCTACGGCAAATCACTGACTTCGGAGGATATCGCGGCCCTGTACCGGGACGGCAAAGAGGCCCTTTCCCTCTTCTACACGCGGATGGAGGACGCGGTCAGGGCGGTGTATGCACCCGGTCCCTCCTTTGCAGAAACCGTCGCGGCAACACACGGGAATCTTGCACGCCAGGGCGCCGGCCTGGATCCCGACGTGGCGGATGCCGTGCTTCGGAAGCTGAAATCCGATTTCCCGAAAGAGCAGGCGGCGTTTCTCGAGTACAGCGGCGCCAATCTGCTGGATTGCCTGACGGCGCGCGACAACGGCTTCGTGGAGGAGCAGGCCGCCCGGCTCCTGGCGCTGTTGCTCGAATACAAGCCGCTCACGGAACATCAATGGAGCACGCAAACCCCCGAAGACCGGCAGAAGTGGGAGGCCGCAGACCGGTTGAAGGAACAGTTCGAGCAGTTGAAAGCCCGGGGCGAGGAGGGCGAATTCGCGCCCGAATGGATAACGTTCATCCTGGAAGCGGGCCCCCGTGTCCAATTCCGGCCGTACAAGAATGAGCCGGTCGCGCCGTATGTTCACCCCGAGACTCCGCCCGTCCGGAATCTCCGTTCCGAAGAAGGCCGCAAGGCGCTGGAGCAGGATTGGCTGCATCAGGCCGGTGGGCGGCCCAATGACGAGCAGGTCAAGAAGGAAATCCAATGGACCCGCGGTCTCATGGCGCGTCTCGAAGCCCAGTGGCCGGGCCGGTTGGATTTCCGTGGTGCCCGCGCGGATCTGGATGCTCTGGAAAGCCAGGCGACCGGCTCCATCTCAGGAGATCCCGGACTGTACTTCAGCGTGCGTGCGCTGAAACGCGAGATCATGTTCCAGAATCCCGCCGTGGATTTCGGCCGCGTGCTTTTCGTCGACATGCCGTATCCGCAGGGATCCGAATGGCCCCACGAGACCCGGCACCGGTTGGGCTATATGGCGGTGCCGGGCGCGCGGCTGCTGATCCTGGACGGCCTGCGCCCGGACGGCGCGCTGACGCAACTCATGCCGCAGGCGCCGCTGCACGGGTCGTTCTGGCGGCCCGATGTGTCGTTCGACGGCAATAAAGTGCTCTTCTGCTTCAAGCCGCACAACGAGAAGTCGTTTCATCTTTATGAGATAGGCGTGGACGGTTCCGGGCTGACCCAATTGACGGACGGAATGTATGACGATTTCGACCCGGTCTATCTCCCCGACGGACATATCCTGTTCAGCACTACCCGGGGGCATACGTATGTCCGATGCATGCCGCCCACGAACGCGTTCGTGCTGGCGCGCGCGGACAGCGACGGGAAGAACATCTACTTGATTTCGTATAACAACGAGCCGGACTACCTGCCCTCCGTCATGAATGATGGGCGAGTGGTCTACACGCGCTGGGAGTACACGGACAAACCGCTCTGGCGCGCGCAGAAACTCTGGACGCTCAACCCGGACGGCACGCAGGTCAGCACCCTTTGGGGGAACCAGAGCGTGTGGCCGGACCTGATGAAGGACGCGCGCAGCATTCCGGGCAGCCGCCGGGTCATGTTCACCGGGAGCGCGCACCACAACTGGTTCAGCGGTTCCGTGGGGATCATCGATCCGGAGCGTGGCTTCAATTTCCCGGACGGCTTGACGAAAGTGACGGGAGACGTGCCTTGGCCCGAATGCGGCAACGGGCCTGTGGATCCCGTCGAGTCGCCGGACTATCACGCCAGCGGCGAATATCCCGCGTACTACTCGCCGTACCCGCTCAGCGAGAAGGACTTCCTGGTTTCCGCCAAACGCGGGGAGAAGTTCCTGCTCTATCTGATGGATGTGGACGGGAACCGGGAGTTGGTTTACGAAGGCGTCAACAACGTATTCCATGCCATCCCGCTGAAGGCGCGCGCGAAGCCGCCGGTGATCATGGATCGCGTTGAGTGGCCTGGCATGGAGCACCGGGAGCATCCGAGAGATGGGCTGCTCTACAGCAACAACGTGTATCAGGGCGCGCCCGAGGAACTGCGCGGCAAGGCGAAGTATCTGCGTGTTCTTCACATCGAACCCAAGACGTACACTTACTGGTACAAGCGGCCCTACATCTCGACCGGGCCGGTGGTGTCCGCGGTCCAATCCGAAGGGGTGAAGCGGGTCTTGGGCACAGTGCCCATCGAAGCAGACGGGTCGGTGGCGTTTGAAGCGCCGCCGGGCATGTCGCTGCACTTCCAACTGCTGGACGAGAACTTCCTGGCGCTCCAAACGATGCGCAGCTTCGTAGGGCTGTTGCCGGGCGAACGAAGAGGCTGCCTGGGCTGCCATGAATCCCACAGCCGCACCCCGGCACTCGGCGACAAGGCCGCCGCGCTGCTTCGCGCGCCGAGTGCGATCACGCCGCCGCCATGGGGCGAGGACACCGTGAGTTACCCCCGCTACGTCCAGCCGGTGCTCGACAAGTACTGCGGGAAGTGCCATCAGGGCGAGGGCAAGGCGCGGAAGAAGTTCGACATGACGGAACGGCCCACGTCGCCGGTATTTACAGAACCGTACATGACGATCATTGGGCGCCCGACGTGGGGCGCGCCGTACACGTGTCCCGATCAACCGCCGCCGGGATTTGGCATCGCCAACACGCTGCTGGTTGAGGCCTACGGCACGGTTGACCCGAAGGCCTACGTCACGCCCAAGCCCATGACGTGCCTCTCGTACAAGAGCAGGCTCATCGAGATCGCCTCGAGCGGCAAGCACCACGACGTCAAAGTCGATGACATCAGCCTGCAGCGGCTGATCGCCTGGGTGGATGCCATGTGTCCCTACATGGGCGACGAGGAGATTCGCGAGATACCCGATCCCGAGTTTCAGGGCGTCGATTGGCTGGCCGTCCGTCCGAAGATCAAAACCGCGCCCGTCATCGTGCGGCCCGGCCCGGTGGACGACCTCAATTAGCGCATGAGTGCGTTGAATCCGGCTTGATCGAAGTGCCGGTCGGCAGTCAGCGCCTCTGTCAAACCGTGCCGCGACATGACCACGAACGAGATGCAGTCCGTCACGGACCACTCCTTGTCCGAGCGCCGGGCATCGAGAGCGAGCCCCTCGGACAGCAAGTCTTCGTCTGCGGGCACAATATCTATCATTGGATCAGACCTGAGTGCCGCGACGAAAGAAACGAACCGGGTTCTTTGGGTCGTCTTGCAGACGTAGTTGCCCAATTCCACTACGATCCAACTGGTGGTTACGAGTCTCCCGGGACGGTTAATCATGAATCTTCTTGCCAAGACGTGCAGATGATCAGAAGGGTTTAGAAAGGCAACGAAGAACGAGGTGTCCGCAAACACGCCCGTGGTCATTTCTTCGGATGTCCGTAGAGGTAATGATCGAGATTAGTCGACGCGTCTTCTGGAAGCCCTGTGATTGACCCCGCGAACTCCATGATCCGTTGGAGTGGTTCTGACATCGGCTCTTGTTCGCAAGGGGGAACCTCCGCCACAGTGATTTCCACCGCGGCTCCCTCGGGTATTGGCGCCGGGTCATCAAACACTACCGCGCCGTTTTCGATGTGGCCACGATATGTCATTGTGATATCCTCTAAACATGAACGAGGGCATTATAGCATGAAGCATCTCCGTACAGCATCGAGTGATTCGGATAAGAGCGGCCACAGCGAAGGCAGAGAGTCAGAAATATCGCATAGAATTTGCAGGCGGACTTTTCTGGGCGTATGTTCCTGGGTTGCGCTTGGCGCGGGATTGGACGCCAAGGCTTGGGGAGAAAGCACGGCTGCACCGGGCGCCGGGGCCGAGGCAAGCATGCTGGCGTCCCCGCTGGACTGGCTGAACACAGTGTACCGCCGATCCTGGGAAAACAATGTGCTGGCCGCGCTGAATCCGAAGGTATTTTTCGGCTATTTCTCCGTGTGCGCGGATGGGCAAGGATTCGGCTTCGCGAACAGCTATCCCAGCCTGGACGGGCATCAACTCAGTCATGCGCTCCTGTTCCTCGGCAGGAAGGCCGAGGTGCTCGCGAATTGGGACTATGTGAAACGATCCCAGAAGCCGGATGGGCATCTGCCGATCATGATCGACGCGAACGGCAAGGGATTATATGTGCACTGGTGCCCCGGGGACCCGCTGCGCGCACTGGGTCCCGTTACGTACGCACACAACGCCTATGCGATCTACACGCACACGCTCGACGACGGGTGGCTGCGCGAAAACCTGCCCAGCATCAACCGGTCGATGGAGTATCTTGCAACGCTCATCACGCCCGAAGGTCGCGTCGGCGGCGCGGGTTTCTACGTCGAAATGCCCACGCGCATCGAGTGGGATGGCGTGTCGCAGTGCTACGCCGTGGATGCGCTCGAGCGGGTGGCCGCGCTGAATGCGCGCGCGAACGAAACGGCACAGAGCACGCGATGGACCGATTTGGCAAAACGGATTCGCGCGAATTTCCAGCGCGAATTCTGGCGCGGGGATCACTGTGTCGAATACATCCACCCGGAACGCGGTCCCATCGACCGCCACGGGCTGACGGATGTTGACTGGGCTGCCCTCGCCGTGGGCATGCTTCCGGCTGAAGCCGCCAACCGGCTTTGGGCGCGCCTGAAAGACGAGCGGGCGTTTCGCTACGGCGGCATGCCCACCGGCATCGCCACCGCGCCCGATACGTATGAAGACTGGGAGTTTATCCCGGCGGACAAGTATCCCAACCAGGACCGCCGGCACGACCTCGCCGCCATGGGCCGGGTGTGGTACCTCGAATCGTGGGCGCGGGCGCGGTACGGCGATACGGCCGGCCTGCTCGACGCGCTCCACGCAGTGGCCGACGTGGGCCTGAAGAACAACTACTCGTGGCAGGAACGCTACTTCCCGTCGGGCGGCGAACTGCGTCCCGGCGGGCCGATGACGTATTGCGAGTACCCCGCCAACCTCGTCCGCATCGTGAATCAGTTCCTGATCGGCGTCGATCCCCGCCCGGACGGCGTTCTGTGCATTGCGCCGCGCGTGCCCGAGGAGTGGTGGCAGCAGGGCTGGCGCGTTTCCACGCGTATCGGCGCCGGCGAACTCGCCCTCGAAGGGCAGGGTGACACATTGAGAGGAACCTGGCGCGACAGTGTCCCCCGGCGGCTGATTCTTGCGCCGCCCCCCGGCAAGACCTGGAGCAGCGGGACGTTCACGCCGGATGGCGGCAGCGTCATTTCCAAAAACGAGGCCAGTTGCAGCGCGGTCGCTGATATCGCCCTGAAGTTCACGTGCCAGTACGTTTGACCCTCTATTCCTTAAAGGCGGCAAATTGCCATGAATATTCTCCTTGCCGGAGATGCAGAGAGCGAGAAATGAAAGTTGCTGGAGTCCCATTGTTGTATTTGGCCCTATCGCTCGCGGGTGTCGTTTGTGTGGCCGCGGGTTTGGCGCAGGCCGAAGACGCGGGAGACAAGCCAGTAGCGACTACTCCGGTCAGCACATTGAAGCAATGGATAGTAGAGGGTACGAGCAAGCGCGGGAAGAAGATCGACGGTGCCAATCAATGGGGTATTTGGGCAATGGAAGACCTTTTCAAGGCACGGACGCCGGAGGCCACAGAGGCACTGAAAGAAATCCTCATGACCTACGGGGTAGACCCCGTGGTAAAGAGACGCATCATTCTGAGCATGGGATATCGGGGTACGAAAGAGTTTTTGGACAGTATCACCGAGTTCGAAGCATGGGCCAGGAAGACAAGCGAAAATCCTCCGGCCTTTCGCATTGACACGGGCGCGTATGGCAACAACGGCGGTGTGCTTGGCGAGTCGTATAACCGCTGCCTTGGAGAATGCACCGACCCATCCGGCAAACGCTGGGCACTCGTCCTTCATCCCTTCTCTCCCACCGGCGGCACCTTCTGGATGACCAGTGCTCTCGGGAATGATCAATGGAGCGGACCCATCCTGGTGCGCACCGGCATTCAGGAATACCCGAAAACCGCGACGCTGACCGGCGGACCGGATACATTCGAAGTGCGGCATGCTGAAGACGTGAAATGGACGTTGAGCATTCCGACCGCCCTCAAAGACTCCGACGGGGACGGGTCGCCCGACATCCGGGAAGAATGGCTGGGCACCGATGCCCAGAAACCCGACTCCGATGGCGACGGGGTTCCCGATGGCAAGGACGGCAATCCTCTCACCCCTCCAGTTAGGCCGGGTAATGAAGATCTCAAAGCCATACGCCAAGCTGCCTTCACAGTCCGCGTGGCAACACAATGGGAACGGGTTCCTGTTGTGCTTTGGATACATTCTCAGGATGGCAATCCGGAGCCGCAGGAATTCCTGGGCTATGGCGGTCCGGTGTTGTGGTCCACAGAACGATTAGAAGGTTTCATCAATGTCAATGATTTGACCGTGAAAATGCTTTCAGAAACAGAGGCGAAAGTCAGGATCGGGTTCAGTCAGGCAATGTGCTTGGGGAGTGGCGAGGAGTATCTGGCGCGCAAGATAGATGACAAGTGGTTCATTGTCGATGGGTGTGGGGGGTGGAGCGAATGAACGGGTGCAGGAAGGAGGACCTGGCGACGCGGCGTACGGAGCGTCCTCGCCGACACCCGAAACGTTCAGAAAATGAAACCGGGGATAAGATGAACTACAGGGGTATGCGGCGGAACATGGCCTCTGGTCGGCGTGCCTCGTCGCCTTCAACACGGACCTCGTCGGTCTGTTGGGCAGTCTCGCGAGGGGGCGGTGTTACCCCTGCAGGTCACGCCTTCGGCGTCGAGAGGGGTGGGGCGTAGTTCGAGGCCTTATGCAGCCCTTTCAGGGCAGGGTTGCGGCGGTGTCCAGTTTACCCGGGGTGGCGCGCCTCGCCTTTGGCGCGGCGCTTACCCCGGGCTGATCTATGGCACGCCTTCGGCGTGGCAAAGGGCGGGGAGTCCGGGGGCGTATTCAGGCCTTTCAGGGCAGGGTTGCGGGGGTGTCCAGTTTACCCGGGGTGGCGCGCCTCGCCTTTGGCGCGGCGCTTACCCCGGGCTGATCTGTGGCACGCCTTCGGCGTGCGTCTGGAAAGCGGCAATAGTACCGGCCTGAGCACGTTGCATCGGGGGTCCGAGTACTGCTGTAAGCGGGGGAAGAGACCAGCCCGGGGCAAGCCACGCCGGAGGCGGACAAGGAATAGAGCGAAGCGAGGGTCCGCCATCTGTGGACCAAGCAGTACAGCGGGCTTGCCCTGATAGGGCCCGGAAACCCCCGTATTATGTGCGTCCTCTCCACGCCGAAGGCGTGCCATAGATCAGCCTGGGGTAAGGACCGGAGCGAAGCGAAGGTCCGCCACCCCAGGTCAACTGGACGATCTTGATCTTGCCCTGAAAGGGCTGCATAAGGGATCAATCCCAAAGATACCGCTCGTCAAACGCGATACTGTGCTTCCGAAGAAGGCGCCGCAACTCTTCCTGGAAATCCATCTTGCGGTGATGTTCGTCCTGCCCGGCGATATACGCGCGCACCCGCGCAACATTGGAGTGGCTCACCGAAAACGCCCCGTAGCCGCTTTGCCATTCGAACTGCGTGAATGCACGACCCTTCCTTTTGACCCATTTCGAGGACACGCGCTTGCATTCCCGAATCACGTCGGAGATGGCGTGGCTCCGCGACAACATGAAGAGCGCATGCACATGATCGGCCGTGCCACCCACCAAGACCGCCGGACAATCGTGGGCATGCAGGACCGCCGCGAGATATGCCTGCATTTCCTCACGTATCCCAGGTGCATTGAGGAACGGGGTCCGCATCTTTGTCGAGAACGTTGCGTGGATATAGACCTTGCTCAACGATTGCGACATGGTATGGATTTCCACTCTAGTTTATGGAGATATAATAGGGCATAAAAAGACATTCGGCAAGGGATGGAAGTGAGCCTTATGTAGCCCTTTCAGGGCAGGGTTGCGGGGGTGTCCAGTTTACCCGGGGTGGCGCGCCTTGCCTTTGGCGCGGCGCTTACCCCGGGCTGATCTATGGCACGCCTTCGGCGTGGCAAAGGGCGGGAAGTCCGGGGGCGTATTCAGGCCTTTCAGGGCAGGGTTGCGGTGGTGTCCAGTTTACCCGGGGTGGCGCGCCTCGCCTTTGGCGCGGCGCTTACCCCGGGCTGATCCAGGGCACGCCTTCGGCGTGGCAAAGGGCGGGGAGTCCGGGGGCGTATTCAGGCCTTTCAGGGCAGGGTTGCGGTGGTGTCCAGTTTACCCGGGGTGGCG